>NZ_BAAAOA010000010.1:0-144823 GCF_039530085.1 Kocuria aegyptia | reverse complement strand
GGGGTCCGGGGCCCTCCCCGTGGTGCTGCTGCGGCTCAGACGCCGTAGTACATCGAGAACTCCAGCGGGTGCGGGACCACGGACAGCGGCTTGAGCTCGAACTCGCGCTTGTAGTCGATCCAGGACCGGATGGTGTCCTCGGTGAAGACGTCGCCGGCGAGCAGGAACTCGTGGTCCTCCTCGAGGGCCAGCAGCGCCTCCTCGAGCGAGGCCGGGGCCTTCTTGATGTCCTTGGCCTCCTCGGCGGGCAGCTCGTAGAGGTCCTTGTCGATCGGGTCCGCCGGCTCGATGCGGTTGCGGATGCCGTCGAGGCCCGCCATCAGCTGGGCGGCGAAGGCCAGGTACGGGTTGCACGAGGGGTCCGGGGCGCGGAACTCGAGGCGCTTGGCCTTCGGGTTGGTGCCCGTGATCGGGATGCGGATGCCGGCGGAGCGGTTGCCCTGCGAGTACACCATGTTGACCGGAGCCTCGAAGCCCTTGACCAGGCGGCGGTAGGAGTTCACCGTCGGGTTGGTGAAGGCCAGCACGGCCGAGGAGTGCTCCAGGAGACCGCCGATGTACCAGCGGGCGACGTCCGACAGGCCCGCGTAGCCCTTCTCGTCGTAGAACAGGGGCTCGCCGCCCTTCCACAGGGACTGGTGGCAGTGCATGCCGGAGCCGTTGTCGTTGTAGACGGGCTTGGGCATGAACGTGGCCGACTTGCCGAAGGCGTCCGCCGTGTTCTTGATGACGTACTTGAACTTCTGCAGGTCGTCGGCGGCCCGGGTGAGCGTGCTGAACTTGTAGTTGATCTCCGCCTGACCGGGACCGCCCACCTCGTGGTGGGAGCGCTCGACCTCGAGGCCCACCTCGTCCAGGGCCACGCACATGGCGTCGCGCAGGTCGGCCTGCTTGTCGACCGGGGAGACGGGGAAGTAGCCGCCCTTGGTGGCGGTCTTGTTGCCCAGGTTCCCGCCCTCCTCCTTGCGCCCGGTGTTCCAGGGCGCCTCGTCGGAGTCGATGGCGTAGAAGGAGCCCTGCGGCTGGATGTCGTAGCGGACGTCCTCGAAGATGAAGAACTCGGCCTCGGAGGCGAAGTTGGCCACGTCCGCGATGCCGGTCGACGTCATGTAGGCCTCGGCGCGCTCGGCGACGCCGCGGGGGTCGCGGTGGTAGGGCTCACCGGTGCGGGGGTTCACGATGGAGCAGGTGACCACGAGCGTCTTCTCGACGCGGAACGGGTCCACGAACGCCGACGTCGGGTCCGGGATGAGCTGCATGTCCGACTCGGCGATGCCCTGGAAGCCCCGGATGGAGGAGCCGTCGAACAGCTGCCCGTGCACGAAGAAGTCGTCGTCCACCGACTTGGCGGGGAGGTTGAAGTGCTGCTGCACGCCGGGCATGTCCGTGAACCGGACGTCGACGAAGACGATCTCCTCGTCCTTGATGAACGTGAGGACTTCCTCGGGTGTCTGGAACATGTGCTGTTCTCCTTGATAGGTGGGCTGGACCGCCGTGCCGGGAACGCTCGATCGGCGTCCGTTTCCGGGGACAACGCTACGGACCGGGCATTAAGGCTCCGTGTCCCGGGTGTTTCCTCGGTGTTACGCGGAAGACGCCGGGGAGCCACGGTCTCCCGCCAGTCTAGGGGAGTCCCTGACCCCGATACCCTGAGGGGATGATCGACAGACGTGACGTGGGCTCGTGGCTCGAGGGGCCGGGGACCGGCCGGCAGCGGTACCCGGGGCAGCGCCTCGGGAGACCGGAGCAGGGCCCGGGCTCCGTGGGACGCGTGGGGCGGCGGATCCTTGCCCTGGTGGTGGACTGGTTCCTGTGCTGGGCCCTTGCCGAGTGGCTCGTGCCCCAGTGGAACGAGCAGGGCCTGATGACCCTCGTGTTCCTGCTCGGGCTCAACGTGCTGCTGGTCGGCACGACCGGCCACACCCTCGGCCACCTCCTGATGGGGCTGCAGGTGCAGACGCTGGCCGGGCGGCCGGCCGGCTTCGCCCGTGCCGCGGTCCGCTCCTCGTTGCTGTGCCTCGTGCTCCCGGCCGTCGTGTTCGACCCGGACCAGCGCGGCCTGCACGACCGGGCGGCGGACACGGTCCTCGTCCGCACACGCTGAGCGCGCCCCGGGAAAGGCGCCCGGCACGACGACGGAGCCCCTCGCCTTCCGCGGAAGGGGAGGGGCTCCGTGTCGGTCCAGGGGCGGCGGCTCAGCGGCCGCGCATGGCCCTGCGGTCCGGACGGGCGCGCATCGGGTCCACGCCCTTGGGGATGGGCAGGCGGTTGCCGAGGGTGCTGATCCGCTTGTGCACGGTCTGCACCTCCTGCTTGGTGAGCTTCCTGTCGAGCTTCTTCATCCGCTTGGACAGCTCCCGCAGCGGGACCTGGCCCTCGCCCTTGCCGGTCTTGATGACGTGGATCGGCACGTTCTGGATCACGGGGCCGATCCGGCGGCGCTCCTTGGCGACGAGCTTGTCCACCCGTGCCGCCGGGCCCTCGGTCACGAGGACCACGCCGGGCCGGCCGATGGCGCGGAAGATGAGGTCGCGGGTGCGGGGATCCATGGCGGCCGGCTGGTCCTCGACGATCCAGCCGCGGCGCAACGCGGACAGCGCGGCGCCGGCGGCCCCGGGCTGGTCCTCGATCCGGGCGAACGCGGCGCGCTCGGCTCGCCGGGAGAGGTAGAAGGAGGCCGAAAGCAGGGCGAACGGCAGACCGATGAGCAGCCCGGTGATCCAGTTCCCGAGCAGGACTCCGATCAGCAGGAAGACGAGCAGGACGCCGAGGCCGATCAGCAGCATCCACCAGCCGATGTTGGGCTCGACCTCGCGGGTCATCTTGAAGACCTGCTTGATCTGGCCGAGGAAGCCGGGTCCCTTGGTCGCCTTCCGCTGCTTCTTCGCCTCGCGCTTCTGCGCCCGGGTGGGCTTCCCGGTCGGCTTCCCCGTCGGCTTCCCGGGGGAGGTGGATCGCGACGTGGGGCGCGACTTGGCGTGGGAAGGTGACACGGTGAGACCTCGTCCTGTGGTGCGGTGGCGGCGTTCCGGGGGAACCACGGCGTCAGGGCGTCAGGGCGCCCGGCCGTGGTCCGTCCTCCAGTTTAGCGGGTGGGCGGGGCCGCGCCCCGCCGGACCTCAGCGCAGCCGCTGGACGAGCGAGGACGCCTCCTGGGAGGCGCTGCCGGTGTCCTCGATGTGCGCCAGGTGGTCCGGGATCGCCCGGCCCGACTTCTCCATGGCGCGGGCCCACAGCCGGCCCGCGCGGTACGAGGACCGGACCATGGGGCCGGCCATGACGCCGAGGAAGCCGATCTCCTCGGCCATCTCGGAGAGCTCCACGAACTCCTCGGGCTTGACCCACCGGTCGATCGGGTGGAACAGCGGGGACGGGCGCAGGTACTGGGTGAGCGTGATGATGTCGCACCCGGCGTCGTTGAGGTCGCACAGCGCCTCGTGGATCTCCTGGTTCGTCTCGCCCATGCCGAGGATGAGGTTGGACTTGGTGATCATCCCGGCGTCCTTGCCCTGGGTGATGACGTCCAGGGAGCGCTCGTAGGTGAACGCGGGCCGGATCTGGCGGAAGATGCGCGGGACCGTCTCGACGTTGTGGGCGAACACCTCCGGCCCGGCGTCGATGACCTGCTGCAGCCGGTCGGGCTTGCCCTGGAAGTCGGGGATCAGGATCTCCACGCCGGTGTTGGGGTTCAGCGTGTGGATCGCGCGGATGGTCTCCGCGTACAGCCAGGCGCCGCCGTCGTCGAGGTCGTCGCGCGCCACCCCCGTGACGGTCGCGTAGCGCAGGCCCAGCTCCTTGACGGACTCCGCCACCTTGCGGGGCTCGGTGACGTCCAGCAGGTCGGGCTTGCCGGTCGCGATGTCGCAGAAGTCGCAGCGGCGGGTGCACTTGGAGCCGCCGATCAGGAACGTGGCCTCCCGGTCCTCCCAGCACTCGTAGATGTTGGGGCAGCCGGCCTCCTCGCACACGGTGTGCAGGCCCTTGCCGCGGGCCAGCGACTTCAGCTCCTGGAACTCGGGGCCCATCCGTGCGGTGTTCTTCAGCCAGGACGGCTTCTTCTCGATCGGCGTCTCGGCGTTGCGCGCCTCGACGCGCAGCAGGCGGCGGCCCTCGGGGGCAACGGTCATGGTCGGTCTCCTTGTCGAGATGTCGACGGTGGTGCGCTCACGGTCCCGGTGGTACCGGGCGCGGGCGCGGGTCAGCTGACGGCGGTGGGCCAGGGGAGCGGACCCGGGGTCCCCGACGGGGCGAACTGTTCGCACAACTCGTCCCGGCGGGCGGATATTTCCTGCTCCATGCGCGCGACCACCGCCTCCGGGGTCACTCGCCGGCCCGTCTCCTGCGAGAGGCTCGTGACGGAGGCGTCGGTGATGCCGCAGGGGATGATCCTGCCGAACGGCCGCAGGTCGTTGGAACAGTTCAGGGCGAAGCCGTGCATGGTGGTCCGTTTGGAGACCTGCACGCCGATGGCGGCGATCTTGCGGTCCGGTCCGCGCTCGTCCGCGAGCACCCACGCCCCAGAGCGGCCCGCCACGGTGGTCGCCGCCACCCCGAAGTCCGCGACCACGGCCAGGATGATCTCCTCGAGCAGGCGCACGAAGCGCACGACGTCGATGGGCGTGGTCAGGCGCACGATGGGATAGCCCACCAGCATCCCGGGGCCGTGGTAGGTGAGCTTGCCACCGCGCCCGATCTCCACGACCTCGGACCCGTCCGAGGGGTACTCGTGGGGCTCGGTGCGCCGTCCGGCCGTGTAGACCGGGGGGTGCTCCATCAGCAGCACGGTGTTGGCCCGCTCGCCCGCGACGACCTCGCGGTGCACGTTCTTCTGCAGCTCCAGCGCCGAGCGGTAGTCGACGAGGTGCGGGTCGAAGCCGAGCCGTTCGAAGCAGAGGGACATGAGCCCAGCCTATCGCGCGCCCGACGAGGCGCGCGCCGGGCGGAGGGCTGTGGACAGAGCCCCCGGCCCCGGACGGCGGGGGCATGCTTGGGGGCATGGAGCAGCGCCCTGCCGCGCACGGCGGCCACCACGAGCCCGCCCGGGCCCTCTCCGTCTCCGCCCGGGCACGCCTGGCCGCCGCGGTCCGCGACGACCGCGCGGACGTCCGCCCCGGCACGCGGACCGAGGACACCGCACCGCGGCTCCCGCCCGAGGACGGCCTGGAACCAGTGCGCCGCCTGGGCGGGCGCTCGTGGCTGGTGCGGGAGGCCCGCTCCGGGGAGCACTTCGTCCTGCGGACCTGCCCGGAGGGGCCCGGACCGGAGCGGGACCGGTCGCGGGCCGCGCTCCGCTCGCTCGCGGTGGCCCTGGGGAGCCGGGACGAGCCCTGTCTCGTGGCCGTGCGCGGACTGCTGGGCCCCGCGGCGGAACCCGTGGGGCTGGTCGAGGACTTCCTGGGGGGCGGCTCCCTCGCCGACCGGCTGGCCGAGCGCGGACGGCTGGCGCCCGCCGAGGCGGCTGCGGTGCTCCGGGACGCCGCGGCGGGCCTGGCGGCCCTGCACGGTCTGGGCCGGTGCCACGGAGAGCTCTCCGCCCGGCAGGTCCTGTTCCGCAGCCCGGCGGCCCGGGCCGCGACCCCGGCAGCGGGCACAGCAGCTCCGGACGGCGCCGGGCACCTCGCCGCCGTGCGCGCGGGCACGGCCTCCGGCAGCTCGGAGGAGGACGTCCGCGCCCTGGGGACCCTCGGCTGGGCGGCGCTCACGGGGCGGGCACCGGCCCGGGAGGCCCCGCGGATGCCTCTGTCCCTGCTGTGCCCCGGCGCTCCGCCCGGACTCGTCCGGGCCGTCGAGGCGGCCCTCGCCGCCGATCCCTCGGCCCGTCCCACCGCGGCGGAACTGGCCGTCCGGTTCGGGCGGGCGCAGGAGCCGATCCCCGACACCCCCGGGGACGCCGCCGCCCGTCCGCAACGGGCGCGGGCGGGCGGCGGAGGCCGGGCCGTGCTCGTGGGTGCGGCGGCGCTGCTGCTGGCCGCCGGGAGCGTGCACCTGCTCTCCCGGGGAGGGCCGGCTCCGCCTCCGGGCCCGGGGGCGCATCCGGTGACCACGCATCCGGTGACCGCATCCCCGGGCCGACCCCGCGTTCCCGGGCCGTCGGTCCCGGCGGCGCCGGGACCCGTCGTGGCGGCTCCGCCGAACCCCGCCGACCGCGCGGATCCCCGGCAGGCACTGCGGGAGCTGGTGGCGCGTCGGGGCGAGGCCCTGCGCACCGCTGACGCGCGGCTGCTGGAGGGGGTGTACGCGCCCGGCGCCGAGGCCGCGGCGGCGGACCGGGACACCATTGACCGGGCACGCGGGGGCTTTCCCGGGCTCGTGCTCGAGGTCGAGGGCGTCCGAGACGCGCCGTCGGGGTCCGCGGAGCCGGGCCGGACCGAGCTGGTGGCCGACGTGCGGGTGGACGGCTACCGCGGCGGTCCCGGCTCGATCCCCTCCGTGGTGCCGGCCGGGGACGGATGGGTGCAGACGGTGGTCGTGGTCCTGGTCGACGGGGAGCGGGGCTGGCGGCTGGCCGCGGTGGAGCCCGCGGCGGGCACCGACGAGTCGCCGGGCGCGGACGGGCGGGAGCCGGCACGGCAGGACCCCCGGGGCTGACGGGCAGCGCCGGGGGTCCGGTCGTCGGAGGTGCAGCGGTGGAAAGGTCTCACCAGAGGGTGGCGACCGCCATGTTGATCAGCGCCAGCCCGCCCACGGCATGGGCGAGACCGGTCGAGACCGTCTCCCCGCGCCGGGTCCTCCGCTGGCCCACGAAGGCGGCGACCGCCACGGCGAGGGCGATCAGCAGCTTCACGGCGACCTTGACGTGGTTGACGTCGCCGTCGCCCATCTCGTGGATCGCCACGAGCAGGAGGCCGGTGACCAGGCTCAGCAGAGAGGCGTGAAACTGTCCGGGGGACACCGTCGGGCGCTTCATGGTGTAGATCCAGGTTCCCACGATGATCGCGGCGCCGACGAGGTGCAGGAAGACGAGGAGTCCGGTCAGGAAAGTCATGCCTTCGAGCCTATCGGAGGGGGTGCCCGCGGACGCCGGGAGGGCGCGTCCCTGTGAGCAGGAACACGCCCTCCCGGTGCCGCAGGCAGATGCTCAGCGGTGGCCGGTCAGAGGCCCACCTCGGACTCGAAGCGGCCCTCCTCCAGGCGCGCCTTGAGCGCCTGCAGGAAGCGACCGGCGTCCGCGCCGTCGACCAGGCGGTGGTCGTAGGTCAGCGAGAGGTAGCACATCTGACGGATGGCGATGGTGTCGTTGCCGTCGGCGTCGGCGACGACCATCGGGCGCTTCACGATCGATCCCGTGCCGAGGATCGCGACCTGCGGCTGGTTGATGATCGGGGTGTCGAACAGCGCCCCGAACGAACCGAGGTTCGTGATCGTGAACGTGCCGCCGGTGAGGTCGTCCGGCGTGATGTTGCCGTCCTTGGCCCGGGAGCCGAGGTCCGCGATCTGCTTGGCCAGGCCGCCGAGGTTGAGGTCGCCGGCGTTCTTGATGACCGGCACCAGCAGGCCCTTCGGGGTGTCCACCGCGATGGCGATGTTCTCCGAGCCGTTGTAGACGATCTCCTTCTCGGCCTCCTTGAAGGTGGCGTTGAGCTTGGGGTGGGCCTGCAGGGCCTCGGCCACCGCCTTGGCGAAGAACGGCAGATAGGTGAGCTTGGCCCCCTCCCGCTGCTGGAACTTCACCTTCGCCCGGTCACGCAGCACCGCCACGCGGGTCATGTCGACCTCGGTCACCTGGGTCAGCTGGGCGGCCTCCTGCAGGGACTCGCGCATGCGCTGGGCGATCGTCATGCGGATCCGCGGGGCCTTCTCGGTGGTCCCGCGCTTGGCGTCCGCCTTCGGCGCGGCCGGGGCGGCCTCCTGCGCCGGTGCGGCGGCGGCCGGCTCGGCAGGGGCCTCGGCGGCCGGTGCCGCAGCGCTCTTCTGCTGCTCCGCGGCGGCCAGCACGTCCTGCTTGCGGATGCGACCGCCCACACCGGTGCCGGTGAGCGTGGAGAGGTCCACGCCCTCCTTCTTGGCGAGCTTGCGCACCAGCGGGGTCACGTAGGACGAGTTGTCACCGGTCGGGGCCTCCACGTTCTCGGTGCGGACGCCGTCGCGCTCGGCGGCGTCCTGCTGCTGGTCCCCGGACGTGTCGGCCATCGCGGGCTCGTCGGTCTCGACCAGCGCCTCGTCGCGGGACGGGGCCTTCTCCTGCTCCCCGGAGGAGGACCCCTCGTAGCCCTCGCCGCCGGCGGAGGACGGCTTCGCCGGCTTCTGCTCGGCGGCGGAGTCCGCGGCCGGCTGCTCGGCGGGCGCACCCCCGGAGGGGGCGGAACCGGAGCCGATGACCGCCAGGACCTGGCCGACCTCGGCGTCCTCGTCCTCCTGCACCCGGATCTCCAGCAGGGTCCCGGCCACCGGGGAGGGGACCTCGGTGTCGACCTTGTCGGTGGAGACCTCCAGCAGCGGCTCGTCGACGGCGACCTCGTCGCCGACCTGCTTGAGCCACCGGGTCACGGTGCCCTCGGTCACGGACTCGCCCAGCGCGGGCAGGGTGATCTCGCTGCCCTCGCCGCTCTGCTGGGCCTCCGCCTGCGGGGCCTGCTCCTGGCCCGAGGACTCCTGGCCGGAGGACTTCTGCTCGGCGGCCTCGTCGGTCGCCTCGGGGGTCCCGGCCTCGGTCGCGGCGTCCACGGCCTCCTCGGCGGCCTCATCCTGGGCCGATCCGCCGCCGGACCCGGAGCCCGAGCCGTCCCCGATGACGACCAGGGGCGCGCCGACCTCGACGTCCTCGTCCTCCTCGACGAGGATCTCCTCGATCACGCCCGCCACGGGGGAGGGGATTTCGGTGTCGACCTTGTCGGTGGAGACCTCCACCAGGGGCTCGTCGACGGCGACCTCGTCACCGACCTGCTTGAGCCACCGGGTCACGGTGCCCTCGGTCACGGATTCGCCCAGTGCGGGCAGGTTTACGGTTTCTGACATGGTCCGACCGTCTCTCTTTCGGTGCCTTCGATGGTGCCTGCGATGGTGCGGTCCGGGCGCCGGGCCCGGTTCCGGCGTAGTGGGGGGGAAGGCCCCGTCCGGGAGGGACGGGGCCTCGACGCGATCAGCCGTGCAGCGGCGCGCCCGCGAGAGCCATGGCGGCCTCGCCGATGGCCTCGTTCTGGGTGGGGTGCGCGTGCACGAACGCGGCGACGTCCTCCGGGTAGGCCTCCCAGTTGACGATGAGCTGTCCCTCACCGATCTGCTCGCTGATGCGCTTGCCGATGGCGTGGAAGCCGATGATGGGCCCGTCCTTCTCGCGCACCAGCTTGATGATGCCCCCGGTGCCCAGGATCGAGCTCTTGCCGTTGCCGGCGAGGTTGTACTCGGCGACCTCGACGTTGTCCTCGCCGAACTTCTCCTTGGCCTTCGGCTCGGTGTAGCCCACCGAGGCGATCTCGGGCTCGGTGAACGTGACCTTGGGGATGTTCACGTCGTCGACGACGGCCGGGTTCAGCCCGGCGATCTCCTCGGCGACGAACCGCCCCTGCTGGTAGCCGCGGTGGGCGAGCTGGACGCCGGGGACGATGTCACCGATCGCGTAGATGTTGCCGACGCCGGTGTGCAGGCGCTCGTCCGGGGTGACGAAGCCCCGGTCCATGGGGATGCCCTGCTCCTCGTAGCCCAGGTCGGCGGTGTTCGGGCCGCGGCCCACGGCGACCAGGACGATGTCGGCCTCGAAGACCTTGCCGTCGGCCAGGGTGACCTTCGCGCCGTTGTCGTCCTGCTCGACCTTCTCGAAGAAGGTGCCGAGGTTGGACTTGATGCCGCGCTTCTTGAACTCGCGCTCGAGGATCTTGATGAGGGCGGGATCCTCGTTGGCGACCAGGTGGGGCAGGCCCTCGATGACGGTCACGTCCACCCCGAAGGACTTCCACATGGAGGCGAACTCGCAGCCGATCACCCCGCCGCCGAGGACGATGGCGCTCTTGGGCACGAAGTCGATCTCCAGCGCCTCGGTCGAGGTCATGATCCGCCCGCCGATCTCGACGCCCAGGGTCTTGGAGATCGAGCCGGAGGCCAGCACGATGTGCTTGCCGGTGTAGGTGGTGCCGTCGACCTCGACGGTGTTCTCGCCCGTGAGCTTGCCGACGCCCTCGAGAACCGTGATCTTGCGCATCTTCATCAGACCGGTGAGGCCCTTGAACTTGCCGGCGACGATCTTGTCCTTGTACTCCCGCACGGCGGCCATGTCGATGGAGTCCAGCGTGGTGTGGATCCCGTACTTGGAGCTCTCGCGGGCGTCCTCGGCCAGCTCGGCGGAGTGCAGATAGGCCTTGGTCGGGATGCAACCCCAGTGGAGGCACGTGCCCCCGAGCTTGTTCTTCTCCACCAGGGCCACGCTGAAGCCGAGCTGGACGGCCCGCAGCGCGGCGGCGTAGCCGGCACTGCCTCCGCCGAGGACGAGGATGTCGAATTCGTTGTCGGCCACGTGTTTGGCTCCCTTGCGCGTTGACGTCGTTCCGGGTGGGTCGCACCCGTCCCTTCACGGGTTGGTTTCGTACATACCTTAGCCCTACGCCGGAAGGAGCGACCAGGCGGGCGCTCCCTCCGGCGAGGGGTGTCGCGGGGGCTCAGCCGCGGTCGGCGGCCGCGTCCTCGAGCAGCCGCACGAGCGTGCGCACGCCCGCGCCCGTGCCCTCGGCCGGGGTGTAGCCGTAGGGCGAACCCTCGTTGAACGAGGGGCCGGCGATGTCCACGTGCGCCCACGGCACCCGGGCCCCGTCCTGGCCGCCGACGAACTCGCGCAGGAAAATCCCGGCGACGAGCATCCCGCCGTTCTTGTCCCCGATGTTCTTGAGGTCGGCGACCTTCGAGTCCAGGGACGGGCGCAGGTGCTCGGGCAGCGGCATGGGCCAGCCGTCCTCGCCGGCGGTGCGGGCGGCATCGGCCACGGCGGTGCGCAGCGCCTCGTCGCCCATGATCCCGAACGTCCGCGCGCCCAGGGCCACCATCTGGGCACCGGTGAGCGTGGCGATGTCGACGACGGCGTCCGGGCCCTCCTCGCACGCGGCCACGAGACCGTCGGCCAGCACGAGGCGCCCCTCGGCATCGGTGTTGAGCACCTCGACGGTGCGGCCGCCGCGGATGGTGATGACGTCACCGGGACGGGTGGCCGTGGACGAGGGCAGGTTCTCGGCCAGGCACAGCCACCCGGTGACCTTCACGGGCAGGCCCAGCTCGGCGGCGGTGAGGAGGGTCGCGAGCACGGCGGCGGCGCCGGCCATGTCCGACTTCATGGTCATCATCGAGGCCGGGGGCTTGAGGGAGAGCCCGCCCGAGTCGAAGGTGATGCCCTTGCCCACGTAGGCGTAGTGCTGCGCGGCGCGCGCCGGGGCGTACTCCAGCTTGACGAGGCGCGGGCCGTGCACGGAGCCCTGCCCCACGCCCAGGAGCCCCCCGTAGCCGCCCTTGGCGAGCTCCTTCTCGGCGAGCACGGTCACGGAGACCTTGGTGCCCTTGGCGGCCTGGCGGGCGTAGTCCGCGACGGCCTCCGGGTACATGACGTTGGGGGAGAGGTCCACGAGGGTGCGGGCCGCGCGGACGCCACGCCCGAGGGCGGCGGCACGGTCGAGGCACCGGCCCAGTGCGGCGCGCGCCACGCCCGGGGCGTGCACGACGGCGGAGGCCAGCGGGGCCTGCACGGCACCGGCGGTCGCGGCGCGCTGGTGGGCGAACGCGAAGGCGCCGAGGGCGGCGCCCTCGGCGACCGCCGCGGCGTCCTGCTCGGAGTCCGCGGGTAGGGCGAGCACCGCGGACGCGGTCCCGGCGAGCCGCCGCACGGCGGCGCCGGCGGCCCGGCGCAGCGCCTCGGCGCGCTCGGGGCTCTCCTCGGGCAGGGCGCCGAGACCGGTGAGGACGACCACGGTGAAGGGGAGCCCGGACGGGGCCGGCACGACCATCACCTCGTCGGCCGCGCCCTTCAGGCGCAGCACCGTCGCGGCCTCCACCACGGGGGCGAGCCGGCGCTGCTCCCCGGCGGGGAGCAGGACGCGGCCCGCGCCGTCGCCCTCCTGTCCCTTCGCGACACCGAGCACGAGCGCATGGGCCGGCGTCCGGCCCAGGGCCTTGTGCGTGGCGGTGAGCTCGATGCCCCGGGGCTCGAGCAGGTCCTGTACGTCGGGCATGGATCGTCCTTTCGCTGAGGTCTGCACCGGCCGGGCCGCTCCGGTCCGCTCCCGGCGGCCCGGCCGGGCCGGCAGGCGTGCTGTCGATCCTATCCCCGGCCGCCGCACCGGAGGGGCCGGACGCACGGCGCGGGCCCGGCGGGTGCGGCAGGACGCCCGCCGGGGAATAACGGGGTGCCCGCGGACGGTTGACATGATCCGGGCGCGCCGTCGGCGGCGTGCCCCACCGGCCTCCCCACGGACGCCCGGAACCGACCCACCCCAGGAGGAAGAGCTGTGCTGGACCCCACCTCGCTGTACCTGAGCAACCCCGCGCTGCTCGAGGACGCCCGGGTTCGTGGCCTGCCGCTGATCGTCGCCCTGTCCGGCTACGCGGAGGCGGGGCACGTGGCCGTGCAGATCGAGCACACCATCACGGAGGCCCTCCCGCACGAGGTCGTGGCCCGCTTCGACCTGGACCAGCTCTACGACTACCGCGCCCGCCGCCCGCACGTGAGCTTCGTGGAGGACCACTTCGAGGGCTTCCAGACCCCTGAGCTGTCCCTCCGGCTGGTCACCGACGGCCTGGGGCGCAGCTTCGCGCTCCTGACCGGCCCCGAGCCGGACCTGCAGTGGAACCGGTTCACGGAGGCCGTCGTGGGCCTGGCCCGGCGGATGGACGTGTCCCTCGTCGCCATCGTCTCGGGCATCCCCATGCCGGTCCCGCACACCCGTCCGTTCATCGTCTCGGTGCACGGCAACCGGGCCGACCTGCTGCCCGCCGAGCACGCGTGGAAGCCGGTCGTGGAGATGAGCTCGTCGGCCGCGCAACTCCTCGAGATCCGGCTGGGCGAGGCGGGGATCGACAACATCGGCTTCACCGTCCACGTCCCGCAGTACCTGGCCGAGGCGCACCTGCCGCACGCCGCCGTTGCCGCCCTCGAGCACATCAGCGCCGTCACCTCCCTGAACCTGCCCTCGGACCAGCTGCGCGAGGCGGCCCGCGAGATCGAGCGGCAGATCGACCAGCAGGTCGGCGCCTCGCCCGAGGTGCAGGCGGTCGTGGCAGGACTGGAACAGCGCTACGATGACGTCGTCGACGCCTCGGTCCAGCGCTCCCTCCTGGTGGGGGACGAGTCCGAGCTTCCCGACGCCGACGAGATCGGCGCCGCGGCCGAGGCCTTCCTCGCCGCCCAGGAGGACGACCAGGACTGAGCCCGGCCGGCGCGCGGGCCGGTCCGGGGCCGCCCGGGCGGCCCCGCCGTCCCGGGTCCCCGCCCGGACCCGTCCCCCCGAGAGCGAAGTGCATGCCGTCCGACCGGTCCCCGGCCCACGAGCTCGGCAAGGACTCCCGCCGCGCCTACCTGGTCTTCGCGATCGGCACCTTCGCCTACTTCAGCGCCGTGGCCCAGCGCACCAGCTTCGGTGTCGCCTCGGTCGACGCGGCCGAGCGCTTCGGCACCGCCGCCTCCGCGCTGTCGATGTTCTCGCTCATGCAGGTCATCGTCTACGCGGGGCTGCAGATCCCCGTGGGCGTGCTGGTGGACCGCTTCGGCTCCCGCGTCATGGTCGCCGCCGGGGCACTGCTGATGTCGGTCGGTCAGGTCCAGCTGGCCCTGGCCGACACGGTCGGCGAGGGCGTGGTGGGCCGCGTGCTCGTGGGCGCGGGGGACGCGACCACCTTCGTGTGCGTGATGCGCCTCATCCCCGCGTGGTTCTCCGCGCTGCGCGTGCCGCCGCTGACCCAGTTCCTGGGGGTGGTCGGCAATGTCGGCCAGCTCGTCTCCGTCATCCCGTTCGCCTGGCTGCTCGAGCTGAGCGGGTGGTTCCCGTCCTTCGCGGCGCTGGCCTCCCTGGCGCTGCTCGCCGCCGTGCTCGCCGCCACCCTGCTGCGCAACGCGCCCCCCGGGGTGGAGGTCCTGAACCGGGAGCTGGGGCTGCGGCGGACCGGCCGGGTGCTCCGGGAGAGCGTGGCCGAGCCCGGCACCCGGCTCGGCTTCTGGGTGCACTTCACCACCCAGTTCGCGGGCAACACGTTCGTGCTCATGTGGGGCTACCCCTATCTCGAGTACGCCCAGGGCCTGTCCGACACCATGATCTCCCTGGTGATGACCTCCTTCGTGCTGACCAACCTGGCCGTTGCCCTCGGCCTCGGCGGGCTCTCCGCCCGCCACCCGCACCGCCGCGTGCGGCTGTGCCTGGGGGTCACCGCCGTGATCTTCGGGGCGTGGACCGTCCTGCTGGTGTGGCCGGGGACGGCTCCCGCCCCGGTCGTGCTGGCCGCCGTGTGCGTCATCGCGATCAGCATGCCGGCCTCCATGATCGCCTTCGACATCACCCGCAGCTTCAACCCGGCCCGCCGCTCGGGCACCGCCACCGGCATCGTCAACGTGGGGGGTTTCACCGCCTCGGTGCTGGCCATCTTCGTCACCGGTCTCGTCCTCGACGTGCTGCACGCCGCGGGCTTCCGCGACGAGCTCTACGCCCCCGACGCGTTCCGGATCGCGATCGCAGCGCAGTTCCTGGTCGCGGCGGCGGGCGCCACGGGCGTGCTGGCCGCCGCCCGCCGGGTGCGCCGGCGGCACGGGCACGACGCCGCCTGAGCGCCCGGCGCGGGCCCATCGGCACTGCACCGCGCCAGGCACCGGGTCCCCGCCACGCCCGCGGTCCACAGACCGTGCCCGGGCCGGCGCCCCCGGACACGGGGGCGCCCAGGCTGGGCACATGAGACAGCACCCCATCCGAGACCCCTACGTCCCCGTCGTCCGGTGCGCGGCCGACCTGCTCGCCGTCGTGCCGCACACTCTCGGCTACTGGCCCGCCGGCTCCCTCGTCCTGTTCGCCGCCGGCGGCGGGACGGCCGGGGCGTGCGTGCGTGTGGACCTCCCGGCCGGCCCGTCCGAGGAGCGTCTCGCGGAGGCCTTCGTCGCCGAGCTCGCCGACCTCGTGCGCCACGACGCCCTGAGCGACCGGGTCTTCGTGATCGTGTACACGTCGCCGTCACCCGGGGACCCGCCCGTCGCGCCGGTTCCGCCCGCCGCGGTGGACCGTGTGCTCGCCGGCGTGGACGAGGCCGCCCGGCGGGCGGGCCGGGCCGTGGCGGCGCGCTGGATCGTGGCCGGTGACCGCTGGTGGCCGGTCGAGGACCCGGCCGACGTCCGGGACGTCGCCAGCATCGAGGACAGCGCCGTCAACGCCGCGCTCGTGGCCTCGGGCAGCTCCTACGCGGCCGCCCCGCGGCTGGCCATGGACCACGAGTACGGGGCGCTGCCCGCAGGAACCGTCCGTGCCACCGGGCACGCCGCGGTCCGCTGGGCGCAGGCGGGGGAGGGCGCGTGGCACCACCTCGACCGGCTCGGGCCGGCGCTGTCCGTCTGGGCCGACGTCCTCGACGCGGTCCTGGGCTCGCCCGGGGACCTCGTGCCCGCGGTGCTGGGCCACGACGACGACCTGCTCGGCTTCCTGGCCGCGAGCCTGACCGACCCCGTGCTCGCCGACCTGCTCCTGGTGGCCTGCGCCACGGACGACCTCGACGGCGTCCTCGCGGGCGCCGCGATGTGGGCCGAGCTGTGCGACGACGTCGACGGCGCGGCGGACGACGCCGATGCCGAGGGCGTCCCGATCGGGCCTACCGGCGCCCCGCTCCCCCCGGGGATCCCGCCGGCGCCCCGCCGGCCTCCCGCCGGCCACGGCGGCGCGGGCCCCGGCTCGTCCGCCACCACCCCCGCGCCCGACGCGGGGGAGCTGGTCCGGCTCTCCCGGGTGCTCGCCGGCGAGTGGGCCGAGACCCTGCACTGGCCGCTCCTCGACACCCTCTACGGCGTGCTGCAGGTGCTCAGCTGGCTCCTGGAGCCGGAGGGCGCCGGTGCGAATCCCGGTGCGGGACCCACCGCAGCAGCGGCCGGGGACTCCGGGGCGGCCGGGACGGGCGCCGAGGAGCGGGGGCGGGGCGTGCTCGCGGGCGTGCTCGTCCAGCTCGGACAGCTCAACCGCTTCCGCGCGCGCGGCTCCCACACCGCGCACTTCGTGCGCCGGGCCACGGCCCTGGTCCCCGGTCACCCGCCCGCGTTGCGCGTGCTGCGCCTCGCCGACGCCCGTCCGGTGCCGCTCTGGGCCCGGGACCGTGCCACCGCCTGGCACTCCTGAGCCACGGGCGCCGAGCTTTTTCGGATCCGTTCCCGCACAGCGGGAACAAAACCCGCCCACGGGTGGTTCCGGCTGTCAGGACCCTTCAAGCTCACCGCGCCGGACACTGCCCGGCGCACGGACTTGACAGGGTCATAGGCGTGTTGCCCCGAGGGCGGACGCCGTGACCGCTCAACGAAAGGCTCTCAGTGTCACCTGCCGCCAGCAACAAGACGACGGACACCGCCGCCGAGACCCCGGGCACCGGGGACGCTCGGTCGCCGTCCGGTACCGGGACGACGGGCACGTCGCCGCGGGCGAAGACCGCCGCTGCGAAGTCGACCGCGGCCAAGAAGACCGTGGCCGCGAAGAAGACCACGGCGGCGAAGTCCACTGCCGCGAAGTCCACTGCCGCGAAGTCCGCCGCGCCCAAGAGCGCCGCGGCCGCTCCCACGAAGTCCACGGCCGGCAGGTCGACCGCGACCGGGGCCGCCGCGAGCAAGGCCCCGGCCGCGCCGAAGGCCACGGGCCGCAAGAAGGCGACGGCCCCGGCGGACCAGGAGGCCCAGGACGTCGTCGGGGAGCCCGATGAGGACGTCGTCGTCACCGACGACGCCGACATCGAGACCGATCTGACCGACGAGGCCGGGGTGATCGACCCCGAGGTGGACGAGGACGCCGAGACGGAGGACGAAGCCGCCCCCGAGGACGCGCCCGCCGCGCCCGCGCCCAAGGACGAGAAGACCTCCGGCTTCGTCATCACCAACAACGACGACGACGACGCCCCGGCCCAGCAGGTCGTCTCCGCCGGGGCCACGGCCGACCCGGTCAAGGACTACCTCAAGCAGATCGGCAAGGTCGCGCTGCTGAACGCGGAGCAGGAAGTGGACCTGGCCCTGCGGATCGAGGCCGGCCTGTACGCGGAGCACAAGCTCGCGGACGCGAAGGACTCCCTGGACCCGCAGACGCGCAAGGAGCTGCGCTGGGTCATCCACGACGGCAAGCGGGCCAAGAACCACCTGCTCGAGGCGAACCTGCGCCTGGTCGTCTCGCTGGCGAAGCGCTACACCGGTCGCGGCATGCTGTTCCTGGACCTCATCCAGGAGGGCAACCTCGGCCTGATCCGCGCCGTCGAGAAGTTCGACTACACCAAGGGCTTCAAGTTCTCCACGTACGCCACGTGGTGGATCCGCCAGGCCATCACCCGAGCCATGGCCGACCAGGCCCGCACCATCCGCATCCCGGTGCACATGGTCGAGGTGATCAACAAGCTCGCCCGCGTCCAGCGGCAGATGCTGCAGGACCTCGGCCGGGAGCCCACCCCCGAGGAGCTGGCCAACGAGCTCGACATGACGCCCGAGAAGGTCGTCGAGGTGCAGAAGTACGGCCGTGAGCCGATCTCCCTGCACACTCCGCTGGGCGAGGACGGCGACTCGGAGTTCGGCGACCTGATCGAGGACTCGGAGGCCGTGGTCCCCGCGGACGCCGTGAGCTTCACGCTCCTGCAGGAGCAGCTGCACTCGGTCCTGGACACCCTCTCCGAGCGGGAGGCGGGGGTCGTGGCGATGCGGTTCGGCCTGACCGACGGACAGCCCAAGACGCTCGACGAGATCGGCAAGGTCTACGGCGTGACCCGCGAGCGCATCCGGCAGATAGAGTCCAAGACGATGTCCAAGCTGCGCCACCCGTCCCGCTCCCAGGTCCTGCGCGACTACCTCGACTGAGCCGCCGCTCCCGCGCCCGGACACCGCCCGGGCGCGGGACGTCCACAACCGGAACCGTGCCCCGCTGCGGTGGGGTGGCCGGCGACGCGCTGCGCCCCGGCGACCAGGTCACGGACCGGGTACGCAGAAGGGCCCCGACACCAGGTGTCGGGGCCCTTCTGCGTCGATCGCCCCATCCGGGCGCCCGGGTCAGGAACCGATGCGCTCGGTCTCGTCCTGCCAGGTGGCGGCCAGCGGCCGCAGCTTCTGCTCGTTCTTGCGCGCGTGGTGAGCGCAGAACAGCAACTCACCGCCCGTCGACTCGAGGACCACTCGGACGTAGGCCTGGGCGCCGCACGCGTCGCAGCGGTCGGTCGCATTGAGCTCTCGGCTCTCCAATGTTGCGTTCACGGGATCCTCCTCCTGGGTCGTACGCGATGCACGCGGCACGGGGCCGCCGGTGCGGGTACCCGGGGTCTCGTGGACGCATCGGGGTACTGCTATATACAACCACGACCCTCGGACAAACGATCCCGGTGGTGGCCGTTTTTCGCCCCGGGCGTAGGCCCCGCGCCGTGCCGTGGACCGGCACCGACGTGCACCCCCGGATCCGGGGTGTCCGCCGCCCCGACTACAGTGGTGGGGAACCCCGCCGACCCCCAGGAGCCGTATCCCCGTGACACCGTCCCGTTCCGAGTACAACGCCCGCCACCTCTCCGTCCTCGAGGGCCTCGAAGCCGTCCGGAAGCGGCCGGGCATGTACATCGGTTCCACCGACTCGCGCGGGTTGATGCACTGCCTGTGGGAGATCATCGACAACTCGGTGGACGAGGCCCTCGCCGGGTTCGGCCACCAGATCACGGTGGTCCTGCACGCCGACGGCGCCGTGGAGGTCCACGACGACGGCCGCGGCATCCCCATCGACCTCGAGCCGCGCACCGGGCTGACCGGTGTGGAGGTCGTCTTCACGAAGCTGCACGCGGGCGGCAAGTTCGGCGGTGGCTCCTACAGCGCCTCCGGGGGCCTGCACGGCGTGGGCGCCTCCGTGGTCAACGCGCTCTCCGCGCGTCTGGACGTGCAGGTCGACCGCGGCGGGAAGACCTACCAGATGTCCTTCCGGCACGGCGAACCGGGACGCTTCGTCGACCAGGGCAGGCCCTCACCGCACGCCCGGTTCGAGCCGTTCGTGGAGGGCTCTGTCCTCGACGTCGTCGGCAAGGCCAAGCGCGGGGTCACCGGCACGCGGATCCGGTACTGGGCGGACGAGCAGATCTTCACGACGGACGCCAGGTTCAGCTACGAGGAGCTCGCCAAGCGTGCCCGCCAGACCTCGTTCCTGATCCCGGGGCTGCGCATCACCGTGCGCGACCAGCGGGGCCTGCCCGGCACACCGGGGGAGTTCGGGACCCACGAGGAGGTGTTCCAGCACGACGGCGGGATCTCCGAGTTCGTGGAGTACCTCGCCGCCGACAGCTCGGTCACCGACGTGTGGCGCTTCCAGGGCGAGGGACGGTTCAAGGAGAACGTCCCGGTCCTGGACGAGAACGGCCGGTCCAAACTCACGGAGCTGGACCGCACGTGCGAGGTCGACGTCGCCCTGCGCTGGGGCATCGGCTACGACACGTCCCTGCGCTCGTTCGTGAACATCATCGCGACCCCCAAGGGCGGCACCCACCAGGCCGGTTTCGAGGCGGCCCTGCTGAAGACGTTCCGGAAGCAGATCGAGGCCAACGCCCGCAAGCTCAAGGCCGGCAGCGACAAGATCGAGAAGGACGACGTCCTCGCCGGCCTCACGGCCGTGCTCACGGTGCGGCTGGCCGAGCCGCAGTTCGAGGGGCAGACCAAGGAGGTGCTGGGCACCCCGGCCGTGCGCCAGATCGTGAGCCGGGTGATCGAGAAGGAGCTCACCGCCAAGCTCACGTCCACCGGCCGCCACGACAAGCAGCAGGCCGGGCAACTGCTGGAGAAGGTCGTGGCGGAGATGAAGTCCCGCATCTCCGCCCGGGTGCACAAGGAGACCCAGCGGCGCAAGAACGCCCTGGAGACCTCCTCGATGCCGGCCAAGCTCGTCGAGTGCCGCTCGAACGACGTGGAGCGCTCCGAGCTGTTCATCGTCGAGGGCGACTCCGCCCTCGGCACGGCCCGGCTGGCCCGGTCCTCCAACTACCAGGCGCTGCTGCCCATCCGCGGCAAGATCCTCAACGTGCAGAAGGCGTCCATCACGGACATGCTCGCCAACACGGAGTGCGCCGCCCTCATCCAGGTCATCGGCGCCGGCTCGGGGCGCACCTTCGATCTCACCGCCGCCCGCTACGGCAAGGTCATCATGATGACGGACGCCGACGTCGACGGCGCGCACATCCGCACCCTGCTGCTCACGCTGTTCTACCGCTACATGCGTCCCCTCGTGGAGGCCGGGCGGGTGTACGCGGCGGTGCCCCCGCTGCACCGGGTGGAGATCGTCAACGCCGGCGGCAAGGCCAATGAGATGGTCTACACGTACTCCGAGCGCCAGCTCGCGGACCTGCTCGCGCGGCTCGAGGCGGAGGGGCGGCGCTACAAGGAGCCGATCCAGCGCTACAAGGGCCTCGGGGAGATGGACGCCGACCAGCTCGCGGAGACCACCATGGACGTCCGGCACCGGATGCTGCGCCGGATCCGCGTCGAGGACGCCGAGGCCGCCGAGCACGCCTTCTCCCTGCTCATGGGCTCCGAGGTGGCCCCACGCAAGGACTTCATCATCGAGGGCGCCACGCAGCTGGACCAGGAGCGCATCGACGCCTGAGCGCTCCGGGGCCCCCGCCCCGCCGCGGCCGGCCGCTACGCTGGGCAGGGACGAGCGACCGTCCCCGAGGAAGGACCCCGCATGACCGCCACCGGCCCGCGCACCCCGTCCCCCGCCCGGCCCCGACCGGTCACCGTCACCGTGACCGGCGCCGCGGGCCAGATCGGCTACGCCATCGTCTTCCGGGCCGCCGCGGGCGACCTGCTCGGGCCCGGCATGCCCGTGCGCCTGCACCTGCTGGAGCTCCCACAGGCGCGGCGGGCCGCGGAGGGCACAGCCCTGGAGCTGCAGGACGGGGCGTTCCCGCTGCTCGACGGCGTGGAGGTCTTCGAGGACGCGGACGCGGCCTTCGACGGTGCCTCGGTGGGCCTGCTCATCGGGGCCCGCCCCCGGTCCCGGGGCATGGAGCGCGCCGAGCTGCTCGAGGCCAACGCCGGGATCTTCTCGGTCCAGGGGCGGGCCGTCAACCGCGGGGCAGCCGAGGACTTCCGGGCCGTGGTGGTCGGCAACCCCGCCAACACCAACGCCTACATCGCGGCCTCGCACGCCCCGGACGTCCCGCGCGAGCGGTTCACCGCCCTCACCCGGCTCGACCACCACCGCGCGCTCGCCCAGCTCGCCGCGGCCACCGGGGCCCGCGTCGACGAGATCGAGGGTGTGGCGGTGTGGGGCAACCACTCCGCGAGCCAGTACCCGGACCTGACCCACGCGACGGTCGGGGGCCGGCCGGCGCTCGAGGTCCTGGCCGGGACCGGCCGCGACCTGGCCTGGGTGGACGACACCTTCATCCCCCGGGTGGCGCGCCGCGGCGCGGAGATCATCGACGTGCGCGGCGGCTCCTCGGTGGCCTCGGCGGCGCACGCGGCCCTGTGCCACGTCCACGACTGGGTCCTGGGCACCGCCGCGGGCACGTGGACGTCCATGGCGGTCGCCTCCGACGGCTCCTACGGCGTGCCGGAGGGCCTCGTCAGCTCGTTCCCGGTCGTCTGCCGCGACGGCCGGGCCGTGGTCGTCCCGGACCTCGAGCTGGACGAGTTCTCCCGCACCCGCATCGACCGCTCCGTCCGGGAGCTCGAGGAGGAGCGGGCGGCGGTGCAGCAGATGGGGCTGCTCGGGCCCCGGCGCTGAGCCTCAGCCGTAGGCCGGGCCCACCGCGTCGATCACCTGGTCGGTGGGCACCCCCGACCCGTCCCGGCGGCCGTGCTCGGTGGGCAGGGCCCGTGCCACGCCCGAGGCCGAGACGGCCTTGGCCGGACCGTGCCCCACCCAGGCCAGGGCCAGCCCCGTCTCCCCCTTCAGGAAGCGGTGCGCGCGCACACCGCCGGTGGCCCGGCCCTTGGGCGGGTACTCCGAGAACGGGGTGACCTTCACCGAGTACTGCGACATGCCCGGCAGCACCTCGTCGGCGCGGGCGAGGGTCACGACCACGGGCGTCTCGTCCTCGGCGCGCACCGCCCCGAAGAACACCACGGCGTCCCCCGGGACCAGCTTGACCCCGGCGACGCCCCCGGCGGTGCGGCCCTGCGGGCGCACGGCACCGGCGTCGAAGTGCAGCAGCTTGCCCTCCCGCGTCACGAACACCAGCTCGTCCTCCGTGGCGGCCGACTCGGCGAGGCCGACCACCTCGTCGCCGTCCTTGAGTGTGATGACCTCCCAGTCCTCGCGGTTGAGGGGGTACTCGGGGCTGACCCGCTTCACCACGCCGTTGCGGGTGCCCAGGGCCAGCACGGCGTTGAGCGGCGCGAGGCCCACGAGGCGCTCCCCGCGGCCGAGGGTGAGGAAGTCCTTGACGGGGACGCCGTCGCCCAGCTTCGGGGTGCCCTCGAAGGCGGTCAGCACGGGCACGTCCATCACCTGGACGCGCAGCATGCGCCCGGTCGAGGTGACCGCCCCGATCTCCCCGCGGGCGGTGGCGCGCACCGCGGAGACCAGGGCGTCGTGCTTGATCCGCCGCGGCGGGTCCACCAGCGGGGCCTGGGAGGGGGTGCGGGCGAGCTGGCCCGAGGTGGACAGGAAGACCCAGCACGGGTCGTCGGCGATCTCGAGCGCGAGCCCGCCCGCCGATGTCCTGCCCGGTGCAGGGGCCGCCGCCGCGGCTGCGGGCGCGGGCAGGGCCTCCGACTCGAGCAGCTCGGTGCGCCGGTCGTCGCCGTGGACCTCCGCGGTCTCCGCGAGCTCCGCGGAGACCAGGGCCCGCAGCCGGGAGTCGGAGGCGAGGGTCTCCTCGAGCTCGGCGATCTCCCGGCGCAGCTCCTCCTGCTCCTTCTCGAGCTCGATCCGCGAGTACTTGGTCAGCTGCCGCAGGCGCAGCTCGAGGATGTGGTCCGCCTGCACGCGGCTGAGGTCGTACACGGTCATGAGCCGGTCCCGGGCCACGGCGGTCTCGTCGGAGGAGCGGATGATCTGGATGACCTCGTCGATGTCGACGATCGCCACGAGCAGGCCCTCGACCAGGTGCAGGCGGTCGCGCCGCTTGCCCAGGCGGAAGCCGGTGCGCCGCCGGACCACCGCCAGCCGGTGCTCCACGTAGACCCTCAGCAGCTCGAGCAGGCCCATGGTGCGGGGCCGCCCGTCCACGAGCGCCACGTTGTTGATCCCGAAGGAGTCCTCCATGGGCGTGTACTTGTAGAGCTGCTGGAGGACGGCCTGCGGATTGAAGCCGTTCTTGATCTCGATGACGAGCCGCAGGCCGTTCTTGCGGTCGGTGAGGTCCACCACGTCGGAGACGCCCTGCAGCTTCTTGGCCTGCGCGGCCTCCTTGATCTTCTCGGTGACCTTCTCGGGGCCCACCATGTAGGGCAGCTGGGTGACGACGATGCCCTGCTTGCGGGGGGAGATCTGCTCGATCGACACCCTCGCGCGGGTCTTGAACGAGCCCCGCCCGGTCCGGTAGGCGTCCCGGATCCCGTCGAGCCCCACGATCCGCCCGCCCGAGGGCAGGTCCGGACCCGGGATGAAGCGCATGAGCTCCTCGAGCGTCGCCTCGGGGTGCTCCACGAGGTGGCGGGCGCCCGCGACGACCTCCCGGAGATTGTGCGGGGCCATGTTCGTGGCCATGCCCACCGCGATGCCGGAGGAGCCGTTGACCAGCAGGTTGGGGAACGCCGCCGGCAGCACCCCCGGCTGGGTGAACTGGTTGTCGTAGTTGGGCACGAAGTCGACGACGTCCTCGTCGAGGTCGGCCGTCAGCGCCAGGGCGGCCGGGGCCATCCGGGCCTCGGTGTAGCGGGAGGCGGCGGGACCGTCGTCGAGAGAGCCGAAGTTGCCGTGCCCGTCCACGAGCGGCAGGCGCATCGCGAAGGACTGGGCGAGGCGGACCATCGCGTCGTAGATGGCGGAGTCCCCGTGCGGGTGCAGCTTGCCCATCACCTCGCCCACCACGCGCGCGCTCTTGACGTGGCCGCGGTCCGGGCGCAGCCCCATCTGGTTCATCATGAACAGGATGCGCCGCTGCACGGGCTTGAGCCCGTCCCGGGCGTCGGGCAGGGCGCGGGAGTAGATGACGGAGTACGAGTACTCGAGGAAGCTCGTCTCCATCTCGGAGGTCACGTCGATGTCGACGATGTTCTCCCGGAAGTCGGCGGGCAGCTCGTCCTCGGCGGACGGGCGGGAGGGCGCACGGCGGCGTGCCATCACAGCGGGGGGTCCTTCGGTCGTGGGTCGGTCCGGGGCGGCCCGGCGGCCCGGCGTCAGAGATCGGCCGGGGACGCACCGGGGCGCACCGTTGACGGTGCAGGTTTGTCTACTAGCCTGAAGTCTATGGTTGCAGAGACCGCGGACACGGACGCCGCCGGCCAGTACCCCGAGTACTGGGAGGCCGACGTGATCCTGCGCGACGGCGCGACGGCGCAGCTGCGCCCGATCTCCCCGGAGGACAAGGACGCGCTCCTGGCCTTCCACCAGTCGCAGTCCGAGAACTCCATCTACCTGCGCTTCTTCTCCTACAAGCCCACCCTCTCCGCCCGGGAGCTGGAGCGGTTCACCCGTGTGGACCACCGGGACCGCGTCTGCTTCGTCCTGCTGCTGGGGGAGCGGATCATCGGCGTGGGCCGCTACGACCGCACGGACGATCCCCACGACGCCGAGGTGGCGTTCATGATCTCCGACGCCCACCAGGGGCGGGGCATCGGCTCCATCCTGCTCGAGCACCTCGCCGCGGCCGCGCGCGAGAACGGGATCGACCACTTCTCCGCGGAGGTCCTGCCCGAGAACCGCAAGATGCTCCGCGTGTTCGCGGAGGCGGGTTACGAGCTCACCCGCAAGTTCGACGACGGCGTGGTCGTGGTGGGCTTCGACATCGACCCGACCGAGAAGTCGTTGGCCGTGATGGCCGCGCGGGAGCACCGGGCCGAGGCCCTCTCCATGGCGGACCTCCTCTCCCCGTCCTCGATCGCCGTGATCGGGGCGTCTCGGGACCCCGGCCACGCCGGGCACGCGCTGGTCGAGCACCTCGTCGCCTCGGGGTTCGCCGGACGGCTCAGCGGCGTGAGCCCCACGCCGTTCGAGCGGGAGGGGATGACCCACGCCACCTCGATCGGGGAGGTCCCCGAGCGCGTCGACCTCGCCGTGATCGCCGTTCCCGTCGACCAGGTGGCCGACGTCGTGGACCAGTGCGGAGCGGCGGGAGTGCGCGCCGTCGTGGTGGTCACCGGCGGGTACGCAGAGGCCGGCGCGGAGGGCCGGGCCCGGCAGACCGAGCTCGTGCGCCGGGCGCGCTCCTACGGGATGCGGGTGGTGGGCCCGGCGAGCCTCGGGCTCTACAGCACTGCCCCGGAGTCCCGCTTCAACGCCTCCATCCTGCCGACCGTGCCGCGGGCGGGCCCGCTGGGGCTGTTCAGCCAGTCCGGGGCCATCGGCATGATGCTCAACGCCGCCGCGCTGCGCCACGACGTGGGGGTGTCCACGTACCTCTCCGCCGGCAACCGGGCGGACGTCTCCGGCAACGACATGATGCAGTACTGGGAGGACGACGCCGCCACGCGCGCGTGCGGGCTCTACCTGCAGTCCGTGGGCAATCCGCGCAAGTTCTCCCGCATCGCGCGCCGGCTGTCCCTGACCAAGCCCGTGATCGTGGCCAAGAGCGAGGTCACCGGGCTGCGGCTGCCCCCCGGACACACCGGGCGCACCACCCAGGCCCCGCCGGGGGCCCTGGACGCGATGTTCCGGCAGGCCGGGGTGATCCGCGCGGACACGAGCGAGCACCTGATGGACGTGGCCGGGATCCTCGCCGGCCAGCCCCTGCCCGCGGGGACCCGCACGGCCCTCGTCTCCAACGCACTGGCACTGGGCCAGCTCATGGAGGACCGGTGCATGCAGCTGGGGCTGGACGTCGCGGTGACGCAGGCGGGGGTCCGGACCGCGGACGGCGGCCAGGACGCCCTCGAGGCGCTGCGGGCGGCCGTGGACAGCTGCCTCGGCGCCGAGGCCGTCGACTCCGCCGTGGTCACCCTGATGCCGATCCCGGACACCGCGCCGGAGGCCGTGGCCGAGCTCGTGGGCCGGGTGGGGCGGGAGCACGGCAAGACCGTGGTGGTCGCGTTCACGGGCAGCACCGAGCCCGGGGCGGTCTCCGCCCTGCACCACGCCGACGACGGCCTGGACGTGCCCTGCTTCGACTCCCCGGGGGCCGCCCTGCGCGCGCTCGCCAAGGTGGTCGACTACACCCGGTGGCGTGCCCAGGACCAGGGCAGGCCGGCAGAGCCCAAGGGCATCGACGCGGAGGCGGCCGAGACCTTCGTGGAGACGGTCCTGCCCCGGGTCTCCGGCGACGAGCTGCTGGTGCTGGACGGGGACGAGGCGCGGACGCTGCTGGAGACCTACGGCATCGGCCTGTTGCCCAGCGAGCGGTTTACGGACCCCGCGGACGCCCTGGCCGCCGCCGCGCGGCTGGGCTACCCCGTGGCCCTGAAGACGACCGACCCCAACCTGCGGCACCGCCTGGACCTGGGCGGCGTGCAGCTCAACATCCAGGACGACGCGCAGCTGCGCGCGGCCATCGAGACCATGCACCGGGCGCTCGCCCCCTACGGCACCTTCGACCTCGAGGTGCAGGCCATGGCCCCCACCGGTCAGGCGGTGGTGCTCCGGGCCATCGAGGACCCCCTGATCGGACCGGTGGTCTCGTTCGGGATGGCGGGGGATGCGGTGAACCTGCTCGAGGACTGGGCCCACCGGGTCCCACCGCTCACCGACCAGGACGTGCGGCGGATGGTCCGCGAGCCCAAGGCCTCCGGGAAGCTCTTCGGCCACCAGGGGCTCCCGGCCGCGGACGTCGACCGGCTCGAGGACCTCGTCTCCCGGGTGGCGCTGCTCAAGGACCGGCACCCGGAGATCGCCCGCGTGGAGCTGAACCCGGTGCTCGTCGCCAGCGATTCCGTGACCGTGCTCGGGGCCTCGGTCGGCATCGGCAACGCCCGGCAGCGGACGGACAGCGCGCGCCGGGCCATGCGCAGCTAGGCGGGCCCGGACTTCGTGGCGGACACCATAGCCGGCCGGTACACCCTCATCGACCCGATCGCGCGCGGCGGCAGCGGGTCCGTGTGGCGGGCCTGGGACGGCCGGCTCCAGCAGCTGTGCGCGGCCAAGGTGCTGCGCCAGCGCGACTCCGCGGACCTGCTGCGCTTCGCGCGGGAGCAGTCGGTGAAGCTGGACCACCCGCACGTGCTCGCCCCGTACGGGTGGGCCGCGGAGGACGCGCACGTGGTCATCGCGATGCCCCTGGTCCACGGCGGCACCCTGGAGTCCGCGCTGCTCGACAACGGCGCCGCCTCGACGGAGCTCACCGAGGAGGTCCTGGCCCAGCTGCTCCAGGCGCTGCAGTTCGTGCACGCCCAGGGCTGGGTGCACCGGGACGTGAAGCCGGGCAATCTCATGCTGGACAGCACCGGGACCGGCCGGCCCCATGTCCTGCTCTCCGACTTCGGCATCGCGGTGCGCGTCCAGGACGCCCGGCTGACCCGCACGGGCACTGTGGTAGGCACGCCCGGCTACCTTCCGCCGGAGGCGTACGAGCTCACCGACCCCGACCCCGCGCAGGACCTCTACGCGGCCGGCATCACCGCGCTGCGGATGCTCGACCCCTCGCTGGAGCCGCTGGAGAGCCTGGGTCCCAACGACGCGCGCGCGGTGGTGGGGGAGCAGGGCGACCTCGCGGAGCACCTCGCGGCGCTGCTCACCCCGGACCCCGCCCAGCGCCGCGACGCGGCCGTGACGGTGCTCCACGAGCTCACCGCCGGGGCGGCGCGGCGGCGCTTCGACCCGGCCCGCACGCGGGACGGGGAGCCGTTCGAGGTCTTCGACGTCCTCGACCCGCTGCCCGAGCCATGGGCGAGCCGGGTGCGGACCGGGTGGGACGGCGCGGACGGTGCGGCGGGCACCGGAGCCGGGGCCGCCGCAGCGCCGGACGCACCGACCGGCGATCCGTTCCCGGACGGACCCGACACCCTCGACACAGGCGCAGGGAGCACCGGCAGGTGGACGGCCGGCACCGCGGCCGGCGGCACCGGGGCGAGCGGCACCGGGGCGAGCGGCACCGGGGCGAGCGGCACCGGGGCGAGCGGCCCGGGGAGGACGGACCGCACCGGTGCCGGGCCCGGCGGTGCAGGGCACAGCGGCCCCGGGAGGGACACCGGGCCCTCCGGCGCCGCAGGGACCGGGGCCGCCGCCGGCCGGGACCAGGCGGGCCGCCGGTCGGCGGCGGGAAGGCCCACGGAGGCGCTCGCGCCGTCGGCACGGCCCGGGCGCCGGCGCCGCGGCAGCGCCCTGACGGGCGTGTTCGTGGTCCTGGTGGGGATGACGGCGCTGCTCAGCGGCTACCTGCTGCTCGATCCCCTGGGCTCCGCGGACCGGGTGCCCGGCCCCGGGTCCTCGCCCACGGTCACGCGCAGCGAGGACGGACCCCCGAGCCCGACCCCGGAGGAGAGCCCGGTGGTGCTGGAGCGGGTCTGCGAGGACGTGGGCGGCGGGGAGGAGCGCTGCTACTTCCGCGTGCCCTGAGGGCCCGTGTTGGGCACGGACGCGGCCGTGGGGGAAAATGACCCCCATGACGTATTCAGGTGAGCGCGGCCAGCGGCTGGTCGAGGACATCAACAAGGCCGGCTTCTACCCGCAGCTGGTGATCGACGTGGTCCAGGACTCCCTGGACGGCCGGTCCCCGGTCTCCCACCTCGTGCAGCTGGAGACCCACATCGACCGGACGGAGGTGCACCGCCACACCACCGTGCTGGTGCTCGCCGAGGACGTGCTGCACGTGACCCACGTGGACGACGAGGAGTTCGACGAGAGCGGCCGGGACGTGGTGGCGCGGGTCTCCACGGAGACGGTCGGCATCTCCCAGATCCGCTCGGTCACGCTGAGCTACTCGTACTACCAGCCGGCCAACTACCGGCCGGACAGTCCGATCTCCGAGGTCACGCTCGCCATCGCGTGGACGGGCACCCTGCACGTGGACCTGGCGCCGGCGCTGTGCGAGGACCCCCAGTGCCAGGCCGACCACGGCTACACCGGCACGGCGGCCCGGGAGGACATCGTGCTGCGGATCAGCGCGGAGGCCGACGGCCCGACCGCGGTGGAGGGCGCCCGGGAGTTCGCGCGCACGCTGCGCCGGGCCAACCTCTCCCCGCTGACCGACGGCGCGCAGATCGCCCAGCCGGCCCACGGCCGCACGCCGGCTCCTCGACGGGCGGCCGCCGCCACCCCCCGCACCCGGTTCACCGACCGGTTCACCGGCCGGGACAGCGGCGCCACCCGGTGAGGGCGGTCCAGGAGGTCCTGCCCGAGCTGCCCGCCGACCTGCCCGCGCCGCCGCGCTACGGCAGCCGCTCGGTCGCGGAGGTGCTGTCCTCGGCCGCGGCGTCCCTGGGCGTGCCCGGCTTCCGGGACGCGCTGGGGCTGCCCGCGGCTCGCAGGGTCGTCGTCGTCATGGTGGACGGACTCGGCCGGGCCCAGCTGCGGGCCCGGGCCGGGCACGCCCCCGTCCTGGCCGGCGCGCAGAGCCTGGCGACCCTGGACGCGGCGTTCCCCACGACGACGGCGGCCTCCCTGGCGTCCTTCGGCACGGGGGCCGCCCCCGGCGCGCACGGGCTCGTGGGCTACGACGTGCTGGACCCCGAGCGGGACCGGGTCGTGAACCTGCTCGGCGGCTGGGACGCCGCCGTGGACCCCCTGGCGTGGCAGCCGCTGCCCACGGTGCTCGAGCGCGCCGCGGAGCACCTCGACGTGGTGACGGTCAGCCGGCACAGGTTCGCCGGCTCCGGGCTCACCGACGCCGCCTTGCGCGGGGGCCGGTACGTGGCCGCGGAGGTGCCGGCGGCGCGGGTCAGCACCGCGCTCGACCAGCTCGCCGCGGGACGCGACGCCCTCATGTACTTCTACTGGGACGAGCTCGATCGCACCGGCCACGCCCGGGGCTGGGAGTCCTGGGAGTGGACCGCCCAGCTCGAGGAGCTCGACGCGTCCCTGCGCCGGCTCGTTGCCCGGGTGCCGGCCGGCACCACGGTGCTGGTGACCGGTGACCACGGCATGGTGGACGTCCCCCGGGACGCGCGCGTCGACTTCTCGGAGCTGCCGGGGCTGCTGGACGGCGTCCGCCACACGGCGGGCGAGCCCCGGACGGTGCAGCTGCACCTGGAGCCGGACGCGACGGCGCGCGACGTCCGGGCGCTCGTGACCGCCTGGCGGGAGCAGTTCGGGCACCGGGTGTGGATCCTCTCCCGGGAGGCCGCCCTCGACGCCGGCTACTTCGGCCCGCCGGGGCTCGTGCGCGACGCGGTGCGCGGACGCATCGGCGACCTTCTCGTGCTCGCGAGGGAGCCCCTGGCGCTGTTCGACCTGGGCCGGCTCCGTCCGAGCGTGCTGTCCATGGTCGGTCAGCACGGCTCGCTGACCCGCGCCGAGCGGGAGGTCCCGCTGCTGCGCCTGGCCTGAGCGCCCTCGCCGGAGGCGCCGGGCTCGGGGAGTCGCTGCCGGGGGGCCGCGCTCCGGCAGCGGCGGCCGAGGCACCGGGATCAGGGAGCCGGCGCGGCGTCCTCGTCGGTGTCCGCCACGGCCCCTGCCTCGTCGGTGTCCTCGGTGCCCGCCTCGGCGGCGGCCGGAGCGGCGCGCTGTGCGTCCTCGCCAGGGTCCTCCCCGCCCGGGCTCTGCCCGTTCGCGCCGTCGTCCGTGACCTCCTCGTCGTCCTCTGCGGGCTCCGCCGGGGGCGGCGAGGACGGGGGCGGCTCGGGAAGCGCAGGCTGCGGCGCGACCGGGGCGGGGACCGGAGCCGGGGCCGGGAGGACGGGCTCGGGCAGGACCGGTTCGGGGGCCACGGGCGCCGGGGGGACGTACGGCGCCGGCGGCTCCACGGGCACCGGGGCGGGAGGTTGCGGGGCGGGCGCCTCCGCCGAGGGGCTCGGCGTGGGGGAGGGCGTGCGCGACCGGGACGGCGTGGGCGAGGCGGTCGGCGTGGCGGTGGGCGTGGCGGTGGGCGACCGGGTCACCGCGGGGGCGGGGACGAACTCGGCCTCCCGGCCCGCGCCGAAGAGGTCGCGCCCCACTCCGCCCAGGTAGAGCGCCCCGACGCCGGCCAGCACCACGAGCACGACCGCGCCCAGGACCAGCCCGGCCACGAACCGTCCCGGCCCGGAGTCCTGGAGGGGATCGACCGGTGTCTCCGGCGTTCCGGAGGCACCGGCGAGGCCGGGTTCGCCGGGGTCCGGGCCGGCGGCGTCGCGCTCGTCGTCCCCGAAGAGGTCGTCCTGGATGGAATTGCCCATGGCGTGCTGCCCCTGACGTGGTGTCGTCCGTCCGGGCCGCGCACGGGATGGGGGAGCGCGCGCACCCGGGGGACGGCGCGCAGCCGTCCCCTGCTGCGTGCACTCTAACGCGTGCCGGGCGGACGGCGCCGGACGGCACGCACCGGGGCTCAGTCGGAGGAGCTCCCGAAGACGATGTCGTCCCAGCTGGGCACCGAGGACCGCGTGGAGCGCCGCGCCTTGGCGGTCTTGTTGCGCGGGCGGGGCCGTTCGGGCGTGGTCTCCTCCGCCGGCTGGGGGTCCTGCGCAGGCGCGGAGTCCTCGATCTCCTCGCGGGGGACCCCGGGGGCCCGGTCCGCGGAGCGGCCGCCCGGGGAGTCCCCGGCCGTGGCGCCCTCGGCCTCCGGGGCTGCCGCGCCGGAGCCCGCCGCGTCCGACGGGGTCTCGGGCCGGTCGGGGGTGGAGCCCTCGGCCCGCTCCCGCTCGTCCTCCCGGGCGGCCGGCCGAGTGCCGTTCCGTGCGAGCGGCTGCTCGGCGGGTTCCTCGGCAGGTCCCTCAACGGGTTCCTCGACGGGCTGCCCGGCAGGCTCTCCGGCGGACCGGGGGACGGGCTGCCCGTCCGTCCGGGGCGAGGGCCCACCGGCCGGCTCCGGGGCGGCTCCGGGCTCGGGGAACTGCGTGGCCGGCTGGAAGGGGCGGTCGAAGACCGAGCTGTCCTCGGGGGCGGCGAGCGGACGGGGCCGTCGCTCGACGTGCCCCATGCCGCGGCCCAGCAGCTCGGCCAGAGCGTCGTCCCCGTCGGCATCCTCGCCGATGCGCTGCCCGCGGCGGGCCTGCAGGACGTCGAGCAGGTCGTCGGCCTCCACGGCGGACCGGCGCAGCTGCGTGAGCTCGGGGTCGAGGCCCCCGTCCAGGACGCCGAGGCCCGTGCCGAGCGGCGTGTCCGGTGCGCCGGCCTCCGTGAGCGCCTCCGCCCACGGGTTCGCCGGCCGGACGCTCTGGTTCGCCGGGTTGTAGAGCCACTCGGCCAGCGGCTCGTCGTGGGCCGGGGCGGCGGAGGGGTCGACCACGGAGAACCGGGCGACCACCGCCCACAGGTGGTCCTCCCGCTGCCACGAGTCCCACTCGAGGGAGGAGGGGTCCACCCCGAGGTCGCCGGCCCGGTGGGCGACGGCGCGGCCCAGGGTGAGGGGCTCGCCCTCGAAGACGGAGTGATAGCCGCGGTGCGCGGAGCGGTCCTCGATCTCGACCTTCTGCGCCTCGGCCGCGATGTGGGCGCGCTCGGCGAGGATCGGCCACTCGTAGCGGCGGACCCGGGCGGACTCCCAGCCGCTCTCGGCCACGATCTCCTCGACCGTGGCCCCGGACCGGAAGCGGGCCTGGATCTCGCGGGGCCCGAACTGGCCGGTGCCCCGCTGACGGGCGCCCGGCAGCCGCCGGGCGCGCTGGACGGCCAGGCGCAGCTCCTGGTCGATCCGCAACAGGTGGCGGGTGCCTGCCTCGTCCTCGACGACCAGGTGCTCACCGTCGTCGTGCACACCTGCCAGGCGCAACTGCTCCATGCTGTCATTCCTCCGGGGGTGGTTCTCGGGTGCGCTCGGGGTCGTCGAGCGGGCGCTGCGGGGCGGGTCCACCGGTCGCGGCCGACGTGCCGGTGAGGGCCCGCCACCAATCCTACTGGCCGTCGCGCGACCCCGGCCGGAGGTCGCTCGCGGACGGCCTCGGCCGCGTGTTCACAGGCCCCGGGCAGGGTTGGATTTTTGCCCTCGGATGGTGAACAATCTACGCGACACAGAGCCCGGTGGGCGGCGCAGAGCCGTGCCGGCGCCCGCCCTCGGACCCCTCATTGGAGCGAAGACCGGACATGGCCACTGATTACGACGCGCCGCGCAAGCAGGACGACGAGCTCAAGGAGGACTCGATCGAGGAGCTGCAGACGCGCCGCACCGATCCGCAGTCCGGCAGTGTGGACGAGGACGAGGCGGCCGCGGCCGAGAGCTTCGAGCTGCCGGGCGCGGACCTCTCCAACGAGGAGCTGTCCGTCGTCGTGCTGCCGGCCCAGGAGGACGAGTTCACCTGCGGTTCGTGCTTCCTGGTGCGCCACCGCTCCCAGATCGCCGAGGAGCGGGGCGGGGTCAAGTACTGCATCGAGTGCGTGGGCTGAGCCCCGCAGGGTCGAGCTCGCCCGGGGACCGGGAGAACCCCGTCGTGACGGTCGTCGCGGCGGGGTTCTTCCGTGCAGTGGGACCGCCCGCGCTCACGGGCGGGCGGACAGCACCTCGACGATCCGCTCCGGGTGCCGGGTGGAGGTCAGCCAGTAGGGCGTGGGGTCGACGGGGTCGGTGATCCGGATCCGCACCACGGGGCCCACGGACGCCCGGAAGTTCATGAAGGCCCGTCCGTCCAGCTCGGGGCCGCGGACGCGCCGGACGTCGTCGCCGCGGAAGGCCTCGGCCTCGCCCACGAAGCGTCGCTCGATGCGGGCCCGGCCGACCTGCAGGGACTCGTCGGTCACGACGATCGTGGTGCTGGAGGCCACGAGGGCCACGGCGGCGCCGCCACCGACCACCACGGCCGCGGCTGCGGCCACCCACGGGTCGATGGGGGCGAGGGAGACCAGGGCGACGACGCCCGCGAAGAGCACGAGCAGCCACATCCACCACGCGGGGGTGAGCTTCTCCTCGTAGAGGATCCGGGCACCGGGCCGCTCGGAGGAGGAACGGCGGGGCTCGCGGGGGTCGTCGGCCGGGGACGCACTGGAGGACGCAGGATGGGACATGGCTCTAGCGTCTCACGACTGCGCCCGGGGTCCGGCGCGTTAGAGTGGGGCACTGTGAACGACCAGTCGACAGGCCACCGGCCGCCGTCGGGCAACGGGCGCCCGCTCAGCATCGCGCTGCAGGCCCTGGACCCGGACCTGCCCCTGCCCGTGTACGCGAAGCCCGGGGACGCGGGCGCGGACCTGCGCTCGCGCGAGGACGTGGTCCTCGGCCCCGGGGAGCGGGCCCTGGTGCCCACGGGGGTGGCGATCGCGCTGCCCGAGGGGTTCGCGGGGTTCGTGCACCCCCGGTCGGGGCTGGCCGCCCGGCACGGCATCACGGTGGTCAACGCCCCGGGCACGGTGGACTCCGGCTACCGGGGCGAGATCATGGTCACGCTGCTCAACACGGACGGCGCCGAGTCCTTCACGGTCCGCCGCGGCGACCGCATCGCCCAGCTCGTCGTCCAGCGCGTCGAGCAGGCCGTCTTCGAGGTCGTCGAGGTGCTCCCCGGCTCGGCGCGCGGCGGTACGGGCTTCGGCTCCAGCGGCACCGCCTGAAACCACGAGCCGACCCCCCACGAGCTCACGCCACGAGCCGGTACTGCGTGCCGGCGGAGGAGAACGACAACATGTTCGGTCGCAAGAAGAAGAAGCCGGTGGCGCAGGACGCCGCCCCGCAGCAGCCGGAGACCGCGCCGAGCGCGGAGGACGCCGCGGCGGCGCGGCGCCGGGAGCCGCAGGGCCCGCTCGACGTCTCCCAGGTCGACGACCGCGACGGCTACCTCGATCTCGGCGCCGTGCTCGTGCGTCCCCGTCCGGGGCTGGGGGTGCGGCTCGAGATGGACGAGCGCGCGCAGCGCCCCCGCGCCGTCGCCCTCGACCTCGGCGGGGGCTCGGTCCAGATCCAGGCGTTCGCCGCACCCCGCTCCGAGGGCCTGTGGGACGAGGTCCGCCGCGAGCTGGTGCAGTCGCTGCGCACGAGCAACGGCGAGCCGACCGTCGAGGAGGGGCCCTTCGGTCTCCAGGTCGTCACCCGCTTCCCGGCCACGGCCTCCGACGGGACCCGCGGCTTCCGCCTCGCCCGCTTCGTGGGCGTCGACGGGCCGCGCTGGTTCGTGCGGGCCGTGTTCACCGGCACCGCCGCGGTGACGGCGGAGTCGGCCGCGGCCCTCGACGAGGTCGTGCGGGAGCTCGTCGTGGTGCGCGGCGACCGGCCCATGCCTCCCCGGGAGCTGCTCGAGCTGGTCGTGCCCGAGGGCGCCGTCCGCGGTCCCACCCCGGAACCGGAACCGGAACCGGAGCCCGTGCGGCCGCCGCGGCGCGGCCCCGAGATCACGGAGATCGGCTGAGCCATGACGAGAACAGGCAGCGGGGACGCCCGGCCCACGCCGGGGACGGGGGCCATCGACGTGGTCGCCGAGGCGCCGGTGTGCGCCGGCGACCTCGACCCCTCGACCGCCGCCGGGGGCCGGCGCCGGGTGATGGCGACCGGTCTCGTGGTGGAGGTGACCGTGCCCCCGGCGGGCGGCCCGCAGAACTACACCGCCCTGCTCGTCCCGGACTCCCCGCAGGCACCGGGGGACGAGGCGCTGGTGGCGCCCCGACCGCTGCGCCTCGTGTGGCACGGCCAGCGCACCGTGCCGGGCGTCACCGCGGGGACGCGGCTGCGCTGCGTGGGCGTGGTGAGCTTCCGGGACGGGCGCCCCTCGATGTTCAACCCCCGCTACGAGATCATCGCGAAGCAGGTCAGCCGATGACGGAGCCGCAGGAGCCCGGGAGCACCGCGGGCGAGCCCGGGCGCCGCCCCGACGTGGAGCGCTCGATGGCCGCCTACGCCGCGCGCTCGGGCATGCGCCGCAAGGACAACGGACAGCTCGACGTGCTCCACGCCGTCGGCGGCTGGCGCGGCCTGGCCGAGACGATCCTGCCGGGCTTCGTGTTCCTCGCCGTGCTGCTCGTCGGCAACGTCCTCGGGGTGGCGCTGGTCGCCTCCCTGGGCACGGCCGCGCTGTTCACCGTGCTGCGCCTCGTCCAGCGCCAGAGCCTCGTGCAGGCCGCGTCCGGCTTCGTGGGGGTGGGCGTCTGCGCGCTGTTCGCGCGGGCCACCGGCGAGGCGCTGGACTACTACGTCCCCGGCTTCTGGATCAACGCGGCCTGGCTCGGGGGCCTCGGCGTGTCCCTGCTCGCCGGCTGGCCGCTGCTCGGCGTCTTCTACGGCTACATCCGCGGGGAGGGCGCCCAGTGGCGCGACGTCCCGGTGCGCCGCCGCGCCTACCAGGTGGCCACGGTGATGCTCATGGCGATGTTCGCCGCCCGTCTGGTCGTGCAGGTGCCCCTGTACCTCGCGGAGAACCTCACCGGGCTGGGCGTGGCCCGCCTGGTCATGGGCGTGCCCCTGTACGCGCTGACCCTGTGGCTCGCGTGGCTCGTCTCCCGGCCTCCCGAGCAGATCGCGGCCCAGGAGCAGGACACCCCCTGAGGCCCTGCGCCGGGCTCAGGTCCGGTGCGGCTCGTGCCGGCCGGCGGTCGTGAACATCGCCCGCAGCTGCGCCTCGCCCTCCGTGGTGGAGATGAAGAACAGCTGGTCGGCGCCCTCGACCACGTCGTCCCCCGAGGGGGTGATGGGCACCCCGTCGCGCAGGATGGCCACGAGCGCCACGTCCGGCGGCCACGGCACCTGGGAGACCATCGTGGCGATGATCGGGTGCTCGTGCGGCACCGTGTAGGCGGACAGGGTCGCACCGCCCGTCTGCAGGGTCAGCAGCCGCACCACGTCGCCGACCTCCACGGCCTCCTCCACGAGCGCGGTCATCAGCCGCGGCGTGGACACGGCCACGTCCACGCCCCACGCGTCGTCGAAGAGCCACTCGTTCTTGGGGTTGTTGACCCGCCCCACCGTGCGCGGCACGCCGAACTCGCTGCGCGCCAGGAGGGAGACCACGAGGTTCGCCTTGTCGTCGCCCGTGGCGGCGACGACGACGTCGGTCTCCTCCAGCCCGCCCTCCCGCAGCGTGGAGAGCTCGCAGGCGTCCCCGATGATCCACTGCGCACCGCGCAGGTCCGAGCGGCCGATGACCTCGGGCTTCTCGTCGAAGATCACCACCTCGTGCTGGTGGGAGAGCAGCTCCCGGGCGATCGAGGCGCCCACGGCGCCCGCGCCCACGATGACCACGCGCATCAGGATCCTCCCCGGGAGGTGTCGTCGGAGCCGGCCGCGTCCTCGGACTCCCGGCGCAGGGAGTTGGCGAGGTCGAGCACGTCCGGGTCGGGCCGGCGGGACAGGACGCGGGACACCGCCTCGACGTCGTCGGTGCGCATCATGGCGTGCACCACGTCCCCCTGTTGGTAGCTCATGTCGGGGCCCGGCAGCACGCCCTCCCCGAAGCGCGTCACGAACGCGATCCGCACCCCCGTGGCCTCCTCGATCGCGTCCAGGTGCAGCCCCGACCACGAGTCGTCCAGGGACAGCTCGCCCAGCTGGAGCCGGCCCGAGGCCTCACGGAAGTCGGCGGTGATCGTCTGCTCGGGCAGGATCCGGCGCAGCGCCTGGTCGGCGCTCCAGCGCACGGCGGCGACGGTGGGGATCCCCAGCCGCTGGTAGAACTCCGCCCGGGAGGGGTCGTAGATGCGGGCCACCACGTGGCGGACCCGGAACGTCTCGCGCGCCACGCGCGCCGCGATGATGTTGGAGTTGTCCCCGCTCGACACGGCCGCGAAGGCGTAGGCCTCCTCGATCCCGGCCCGGCGCAGCACCTCCTGGTCGAAGCCCAGGCCGGTGACCTTCTTGCCCTCGAAGGACTTGCGCAGCCGCCGGAAGGCGCGGTCGTCCTGGTCGATCACCGCCACGGTGTGCCCGGAGTCCTCGAGGGCGTGGGCGACCATCACGCCGACGCGCCCCACTCCCATGATCACGAAATGCGCCATGCCTCTCAGCCTAGGTCACCCCGGGGACGCGGTCGGCACCGGGTGCGGCGGACAATCGGTGCGGGACGGACTACCGTGGGGAGCCGTGCAGAGCATTCCCCGGGCGCTGAGGCGTGCCCTCGTCGGCAAGCCCATCCACAACGAGCGGTTCAGCGACGCCGTGCTGCCCAAGCGCACGGCGCTGCCGGTCTTCTCGGCGGACGCCCTCTCCTCGGTCGCCTACGCCCCCGACGAGATCATCCTCACCCTCGCGCTCGCCGGGACCACGGCCGTGGCGGTCTCCCCGTGGGTGGGCCTGGCCGTGCTCGTGGTGCTCGCCGTGGTGATCACCGCCTACCGGCAGAACGTGCGCGCCTACCCCTCCGGCGGCGGCGACTACGAGATCGTCTCCAAGAACCTCGGGCGGACCGCGGGCGTGGGCGTGGGCGCGGCCCTGATGGCCGACTACGCCCTCGTCGTGGCGGTGTCCATGGCGACCGCCGCGCAGTACGTCACCGCCGCGCTGCCCGCGCTCGCCGGCCGGCGGGTGGAGCTCGCCGTGGCCGGGATCCTCTTCGTGGGCCTGCTCAACCTCCGCGGCCTGAAGTTCATGGGCCGGGCCGCCGCCGTGCCCACCTACTTCTTCCTCGCCGTGCTGGCCGCGCTGCTGCTCGTGGGCCTGGTCCAGGACCTCACCGGTTCCCTGGGGGACGCCCCCAGCGCCGGCCGGGAGGTCCTGCCGGCCGCCGGCTTCGACGCCGGGCTGGCGGGTCTGGCCGGCGCCCTGCTGGTGCTCCGCGCGTTCTCCTCCGGGGCCGTGGCCCTGACCGGCGTGGAGACCATCACCAACTCGGTGCCCTACTTCCGCAAGCCCCGCGCCGCCAACGCGGCCGCCACGCTGGGCGTGCTCGGTGCCGTCTCGGCGGCCCTGCTGGCCGGCGTGCTCTACCTCGCGGACCGCGCGGACGTGGTGGTGGTCGGCGATCCGGCGGCGCAGCTGCTCGTCGACGGCCGGCTCCCCGGCCCCGACTTCTTCCAGGACCCCGTCCTGGGCCAGCTCGCCAAGACCGTCTTCGGCACCGACTCCCTGTGGTTCTTCGTGCTGGTCGCCGCGACGGTGGGCGTGCTGATCCTCGCCGCGAACACCGCCTTCTCCGGCTTCCCCACGCTGGCGTCCCGGCTGGCGCGGGACGCCTTCCTGCCCCGCCAGCTGCAGGCGCGCGGGGACCGCTTCGCGTTCACCAACGGCATCCTGCTGCTGCTGCTCGTCGCCGTGCTCCTCACCGTGGCGTTCGGGGCCAACGTCAACAGCCTCATCCAGCTCTACATCGTGGGCGTGTTCGTCTCCTTCACGCTCACGCAGGCCGGCATGCTCCGGCACTGGGCGCGCGTGCGGCGGATGCGCCCGCACCCGGGGGTCCGCCGCGAGCTGTTCGTGCGCCGGGCCGTGGCCCTGGTCGCGTTCGTCCTGTGCGCGGCGGTGCTCGTCGTCGTGCTCGTCACCAAGCTCACCCAGGGCGCGTGGATCACCATCGTGGCCATCCTGGTCCTGAGCACGGCCATGGCAGGGGTCCGGCGGCACTACGACGCGGTGGACGCGGAGCTCGCGCTCCGGCCGGACTCCCCGGTGCGGGCGCTGCCCTCCCGGGTGCACGCCATCATCTACGTCTCCTCCGTCCGCAAGCCGCTCATGCGCGCCCTCGCCTACGCCCGGGCGTCCCGGCCCTCGACCCTCGAGGCCGTCGTCGTGGACACGAACGCCGCCGCCACCCGGCGGATCCTCGACGAGTGGCGGCGGCTGGAGATCCCGGTGCCCGTCACCGTGCTCCACGCCCCCTACCGGGACACCATCGGACCGGTCGTCGACCACGTGCGCGGAGTGCGCCGCAAGTCGCCCCGGGACCTGGTCGTGGTGTACCTGCCCGAGTACGTGGTGCGGCACCGGTGGGAGCGGCTGCTGCACAACCAGGCCATCCGGCCGCTGCGGGCCCGCCTGCACGAGGAGCGCGGGGTCATGACGGCCTCCGTGCCCTGGCACCTGTCCTCCGCCTCCGGCGAGGACACGGGCCCCGAGTCCGCCCCCGAGCAGAGAGCGACCCGCCCGTGACCCCGCCCCGCACCCCCGCCCCCGCAGCGTTCGCCGGACCCGCCGAGCTCGAGCTGCGCCTGGGCCCCGTCGCCCACGGCGGCCACACCGTGGCCCGCACCGGCGAGGGCCGGGTGGTGTTCGTCCGCCACGGCCTGCCCGGCGAGCTCGTCCGGGTGCGCCTCACCGACAGCGGCCCCGCGGCCCGGTTCTGGCGCGGGGACGTCGTGGCCGTCCTGGAGGCGGACCCGCACCGGCGGACCGAGCACGTGTGGGCCCCGGCCGACCCCCTGCTGACGTGGGGGCGCGGCGAGCCGCCCGTCGGCGGCGCGGAGTTCGGCCACGCCGAGCTGACGGCCCAGCGCGCCCTGAAGGCCGCCGTGGTCGCCGAGCAGCTCGTCCACCTGGCCGGGCTCGAGACCGAGATCACCGTCGAGGCCATGCCGGGGGAGGATCCGCAGGGCCGCGGCTGGCGCACCCGCGCGCACTTCGCCGTGGACCCCGCGGGACGGATCGGGATGCACCCCCACCGCAGCGAGGCCGTCGTGCCGGTGGACGCCTTCCCGCTCGTGGTCCCCGCCATCGACGACCTGCGGCTCGGGCGGCTCGACCTGCGCGGTGCCGAGCGGGTCGACGTCGCCGCTCCCGCGGACGGCGGGACGCCGCTGGTGCACCTGAGCCTCGCCGCCGGAGCCGACCGGCACCGGCTGCGCCGCGAGCTCGCCCGCCTCACCGCGCAGCGGGACGTCTCCGTCACCGCCCGCGGCGAGGGGCAGCGCGAGCCCGAGACGTGGGCGGGACGGCCGTCCGTCGTCGAGCACGCCGGCCCGCACCGGTGGGAGGTCTCCGCCGAGGGGTTCTGGCAGATCCACCGCGCCGCCCCGCCATGGCTGCACCGGGAGGTGCCCGCGGCCGCCGCGGCGCGCCCCGGGGAGCACGCCCTCGACCTCTACGCCGGTGCCGGCCTGTTCACGGCCGCGCTCGCGGACGCCGTGGGGGAGACGGGCACCGTCGTGGCCGTCGAGGGCTCGCCGGTCACCAGCGCCGACGCCCGGCGCGCCTTCGCCGGCCGGCCGCAGGTCCGCGTCGAGCGGGGGAGCGTCGAGAAGGTGCTGGCGCGGACCTGGCCGCAGTCGACGCCCGCCCGGGGCCGCCGCCGCCCGGCCCGGGGCGGCGCCGCGGCCCGCCCCGACGTCGTGGTCCTGGATCCGCCCCGGGCGGGGGCCGGCCGGGCCGTCGTGGACCAGCTCGTGGCGCTCGCCCCGCGGCGGATCGCGTACCTGGCCTGCGACCCGGCCACGCTGGCGCGGGACCTCGGCCGGTTCCGCCGCGCCGGGTGGCACGTGCGGTCGGTGCGCGCCTTCGACATGTACCCGAACACCCACCACGTGGAGACGCTGGCGGTCCTCGAGCCCTGACGCGCACCGCCGTGCGCATGACGGCGACCGCGAGGGGTGGTTCGGAGTCACCGCGCTCGCACGGGCTACACTGACAGGTGACTGTTCACGGGAGAACCCCGGCGCTTCGCCGCCGACCTCCCGCGGGCGTTTCCAAGACGGTGGCGAGAGGAGTTCCACGCATATGAGCACGGTGGACAGCTTCGGGGCCAAGGGCGTTCTCGACGTCAAAGGCACCGAATACGAGATTTTCCGACTGAACACGCTGGAGGGTGCGCAGAAGCTCCCGTACAGCCTGAAGGTTCTGCTCGAGAACCTGTTGCGCACCGAGGACGGCGCCAACATCACCTCCGAGCACATCGAGGCCCTGGCCGACTGGGACCCCACGGCCGAGCCCAGCATCGAGATCCAGTTCACCCCGGGCCGCGTGATCATGCAGGACTTCACGGGCGTGCCCTGCATCGTCGACCTCGCCACCATGCGCGAGGCCATCGCGGACCTCGGCGGCGACCCCGCCCGGGTGAACCCGCTGGCCCCGGCCGAGCTGGTCATCGACCACTCCGTGCAGATCGACTCCTTCGGGACCTCGGACTCGATCGGGATCAACATGGACATCGAATACCAGCGCAACGGGGAGCGCTACCAGTTCCTGCGCTGGGGCCAGACCGCGTTCGACGACTTCAAGGTCGTCCCCCCGGGCATGGGCATCGTCCACCAGGTCAACATCGAGAACCTGGCCCGCGTCGTGATGACCCGCGAGGTCGACGGCGTGCTGCGCGCCTACCCGGACACCTGCGTGGGCACCGACTCGCACACCACCATGGAGAACGGCCTCGGCGTGCTCGGCTGGGGCGTGGGCGGCATCGAGGCCGAGGCCGCGATGCTCGGCCAGCCCATCTCCATGCTCATCCCCCGGGTGGTCGGCTTCAAGCTGACCGGTCAGATCCCGTCCGGCGCCACCGCCACCGACGTGGTCCTCACCATCACCGAGATGCTCCGCGAGCACGGCGTGGTCGGCAAGTTCGTCGAGTTCTACGGCGAGGGCGTCGGTGCCGTGCCCCTGGCGAACCGCGCCACCATCGGCAACATGAGCCCCGAGTTCGGCTCCACCGCCGCGATCTTCCCGATCGACGACGTCACCCTCGAGTACCTGCGCCTGACGGGCCGCTCCGACGAGCAGATCGACCTCGTCGAGGCGTACGTCAAGGAACAGGGGATGTGGCACGACCCGTCCGAGGAGATCGCCTTCTCCGAGTACCTGGAGCTGGACCTGTCCACCGTGGTGCCCTCGATCTCCGGGCCGAAGCGGCCGCAGGACCGCATCTCCCTCACGGACGCGAAGGCGCAGTTCCACGAGGACCTGGGCAATTACGCGACGCACGTGGACGACGACGTCACCGCGGGCAACACCGTCGACGACGCCTCGGCGCAGTCCTTCCCGGCCTCCGACGCCCCGGCCTACACCCCGGAGCACCCGCAGCCCGAGAAGGACCGCCCGCGCGAGCACCACACCTACGCCGATGACTCCCGTCCGACCAAGCGGGTCCCCGTGACCATGCCCGACGGCCGGGAGTTCGAGCTCGACCACGGCGCGGTCTCGATCGCCTCGATCACCTCGTGCACCAACACCTCCAACCCGTCGGTCATGATGGCCGCGGCGGTGCTGGCGCGCAACGCCGTCGAGAAGGGCCTCAAGGCAAAGCCGTGGGTCAAGACCTCGATCGCCCCCGGCTCCAAGGTCGTCACCGACTACTACGAGAAGTCCGGGCTGGTCCCCGCGCTGGAGGAGCTGGGCTTCTACATCGTGGGCTACGGCTGCACCACCTGCATCGGCAACTCGGGGCCGCTGGAGGAGGAGATCTCCCAGGCCATCCAGGACAACGACCTGGCCGTGACCTCGGTGCTCTCGGGCAACCGCAACTTCGAGGGCCGCATCAACCCGGACGTGAAGATGAACTACCTGGCGTCCCCGCCGCTGGTCATCGCCTACGCACTGGCCGGCAACATGGACTTCGACTTCGAGAAGGAGCCCCTGGGCCAGGACGCCGACGGCAACGAGGTGTACCTCAAGGACATCTGGCCGGACCCGGCCGAGGTGCAGAAGATCATCGACGCGTCCATCGACACCGAGATGTTCACCCGCGAGTACGGCACCATCTTCGACGGCGACGAGCGCTGGCAGAACCTGGACACCCCCACCGGCAAGACGTTCGAGTGGAACCCCGAGTCCACCTACGTCCGCAAGCCCCCGTACTTCGAGGGCATGACGATGGAGACGACGCCGGTCGAGGACATCACGGGCGCCCGCGTGCTGCTGAAGCTGGGCGACTCGGTCACGACCGACCACATCTCCCCGGCGGGCTCGTTCAAGTCCGACACCCCGGCCGGCAAGTACCTGATCGAGAACGGGGTCCAGCGCAAGGACTTCAACTCCTACGGCTCGCGCCGCGGCAACCACGAGGTCATGATCCGCGGCACCTTCGCCAACATCCGGATCAAGAACCAGCTCCTGGACGGCGTGGAGGGCGGCTACACCCGCGACTTCACGCAGGAGGGCGGCCCGCAGGCCGCCGTCTACGACGCCTCGGTCAACTACCAGGAGGCCGGCGTCCCGCTGGTCGTGCTGGGCGGCAAGGAGTACGGCTCCGGGTCCTCGCGCGACTGGGCCGCGAAGGGCACCTCCCTGCTGGGCGTCAAGGCCGTCATCGCCGAGAGCTACGAGCGCATCCACCGCTCGAACCTCATCGGCATGGGCGTGCTCCCGCTGCAGTTCCCGGCCGGCGAGTCCGCGGACTCCCTCGGCCTGGACGGCACGGAGACCTTCGACGTCCAGGGCGTGACCGGGCTCAACGAGGGCACCACCCCGAAGACGCTCAAGGTCACCGCCACGAAGGAGGACGGCACCACCGTCGAGTTCGACGCGGTCCTGCGCATCGACACGCCGGGCGAGGCCGACTACTACCGCAACGGCGGCATCCTGCAGTACGTGCTCAGGAACATCGCCGGCTCCTGATCCAGGTGCGCTCACCGTACGCAGGGGCCCGGTCCGGGGACGGACCGGGCCCCTGCGTGCTGACGGCCCTGTCGGGGCGACCGAGTAGGATCGGGGGAGCGCGCCGCCCCGGACCTCCCGGGAGACGGCGCGAGCGACCACGACGCCGAGGACTGCGGGAGAAACCATGAGCGTGCTGGAGCGGGTGTCCGGGCCCGAGGACCTCGCGGGGCTGAGCCGGGCCGAGCTGGGCCGGCTGGCCGAGGAGATCCGCGAGTTCCTCGTCACCCACGTCTCCGCGACGGGCGGTCACCTGGGGCCCAACCTGGGGGTCGTCGAGCTCACGCTCGGGGTGCACCGGGTCTTCGACTCGCCCAAGGACTCCGTGGTCTTCGACACCGGGCACCAGTCCTACGTGCACAAGCTGCTCACCGGACGCAAGAACTTCGAGACGCTGCGCCAGGAGGGCGGTCTCGCCGGCTACCCGGACCGCCGGGAGTCCGAGCACGACATCGTCGAGTCCTCGCACGCGTCGTCGTCCCTGTCCTGGGCCGACGGCATCTCGCGCGGCTACGCCATGACCGGTCAGCACGACCGGCACACGGTCGTGCTGGTGGGGGACGGGGCGCTCACCGGCGGGATGGCCTGGGAGGCCGTCAACAACATCGCCTCCGACCGCGACCGGAAGGTCGTCATCGTGGTCAACGACAACGGCCGGTCCTACGCCCCGACCGTGGGCGGCTTCGCCAACCACCTCGCCGAGCTCCAGGCCAGCGTGCAGCAGGGCGTGGACGCCGTGCGCACCGACCGCCGCTACGAGCAGACCCTCGGGACCGTCAAGGACCTGCTGAAGCACTCCGGCCCGGTCGGGGAGATGTTCTACCGGGGCCTGCACGGGATGAAGCAGGGCATCAAGGACGTGGTGGTGCCCCAGGGCATCTTCGAGGACCTCGGCATGAAGTACGTCGGTCCCGTCGACGGGCACGACCTCGAGGCCGTCGAGCAGGCGCTGAACAACGCCAAGAACTACGGCGGGCCGGTCATCGTGCACGCCATCACCGAGAAGGGCCACGGCTACGGGCCCGCGACCGCGAACGTGGACGACCAGTTCCACGCCGTGGGCGTCATCGACCCCGTCACCGGCCGCTCCACGGTGACGAGCTCCGAGCGCAGCTGGACGGCGGTGTTCCGCGACGAGATCGCCCGGATCGCCGACGAGCGCAAGGACGTCGTCGGCATCACCGGCGCCATGCTCATCCCCGTGGGGCTGCAGAAGATGCAGGCCGCCCACCCGGAGCGGGTCGTGGACGTGGGCATCGCCGAGCAGCACGCCATCGCGATGGCTGCCGGCATGGCCTACGGCGGGCTGCACCCCGTGGTGGCCCTCTACGCAACGTTCCTGAACCGCGGCTTCGACCAGCTCCTCATGGACGTGGCACTGCACCGGGCGGGCGTCACGGTGGTCCTCGACCGGGCCGGCGTCACCGGCCCGGACGGACCCAGCCACCACGGCATGTGGGACCTGGCGCTGCTCCAGATCGTGCCCGGGCTCCACCTCGCCGCCCCGCGCGACGAGCCGACCCTGACCGAGGAGCTGCGCGAGGCGGTGGCGGTCGACGACGCCCCCACCGTCATCCGCTATCCCAAGGGTGCGGTGGGCGCCCCCGTCCCGGCCGTCGAGCGGCTGGCGGACGGGGTGGACGTGCTCGTGCGCCGCGGCGGGGAGAGCGGGACGGAGGGCGCGCGCCGGGACGTCCTGCTGGTGTCCGTCGGTGCCATGAGCGGGCTGGCGCTGGACGTGGCCGACCGGCTGGAGGCCCACGGCGTGTCCGCCACCGTGGTCGACCCCCGCTGGGTGCTGCCCGTGCCGGCCTCGGTCATCGAGCTCGCCGCCCAGCACCGGATCGTGGTGGTCGTCGAGGACGGCGTGCGCGCCGGCGGGATCGGCTCCCGGATCCGCCAGGAGATGCGGGCGGCGGGGGTCGACACCGCCCTGAACGAGGTGGGCCTGCCCACGGAGTTCCTCCTGCACGGCTCTCGCTCCCAGGTCCTGGCGCGAGTGGGGCTCACCGCCCAGCGCGTCGCCCAGGACACGCTGGCGTCCGTGCTCGGGACCCGGGTGCCCTACGCCCGCCCGGTGGCCACCGGTCAGGAGGACGTGCCCGACACGGCCGAAGGGGCCCGGGGGGCGTCGCTGCCGCGGTCCCACCGGGGCTGAGCCGGCTCAGCCGAGCAGGATCCGTCCGCCGGCCACGCTCGCGGGGTACGGCTCCAGCCCGGTCTCGGCGGGTCCCGCCAGGACCTCGCCGGTCCCGAGGTCGAACTGCGAGGAGTGGCACGGGCAGACGAAGAGCTCCTCGCGCGGGGCCACCATGCATCCCTGGTGCGGGCACACGGGGGAGAACGCGACCACCGTCTCCGGGTCCGGGCGGCTCACGACGGCCTGCACGCCGTCCCGGTCGAACTTCACGGCAGAGCCCACCGGCAGGTCCTCGACGGGGCCCGCGTCCACCGGAGCGGTGCCACCGGGGGCGCCGCCGCCCCCGGTGGCCGGCGCACCGTCGCCGGCGCACGCGGTGAGCGCCGCGGCCGAGCCGGCCCCGGCCAGGCCGAGGAGCGCCCGCCGGGACGGAACGGACGGAGAGCTCGGGAGCTGGGGCATCGGGGTCCTCTCGACGGCGGGATGCGGTGTCCGCCGTCAGTCTAGGCGCAGCGTCCCCGGGCGCCCGACCGGCCCCCGCGGCCGTCCCGGAGGTGATCGCTGTGAGCGGAGCCGCACAGCCCCGGTGTCCGCCGCGCCGGTTCATCAGTAGGATGATGAAGACATCAGTCAGCGGGACGGGCCGTGCACGACCGGCTCCGTCCCGGCCCCGGCCCCCGCGCCGGGACGGACGGAAGGACAGCACCATGATCAAGCGACTCATCTTCGTCACCGGATTCGGCGTCGGCTTCGTGGTCGGCTCGGCCTCGGGCCGCAAGAGCTACGAGGCCCTGAAGCAGAACGCCGTGAAGACGTGGCACGACCCCAAGGTGCAGGAGAAGGTCTCCGAGGGCACGGACTGGGTGAAGTCCGAGGTGCCGGTGGTCGGCGGCAAGCTGGCCGACAGCGCCAAGAAGGCCGCCGACACCGTGGGCACCAAGGCCTCCGACGCCTCCTCGTCCGTCAAGGACAAGGTCTCCGGCTCCTCGGGCGGCGCGGGCCCCTCGAGCGGGGCCGCGTCCACCGGCGCCGCATCCACCGGGACCTCGACCACCGGCTTCACCGACCTGCAGGACGCGACGCCGGTCACCCCGGAGAGCTCCATGGACCCGGCCGAGCCGCACCCCGCCCCCGGCGACACGCAGAGCTGACCGCAGCACCCGCGTGCCCCTCGCAGCGCCCCCGTCCGGGGCTCTTCCAGGGGCACGCCGGGCCGGTCTGCGCACGCACGGGCCCCGGCCGACGGCCGGGGCCCGTCGGCTGCCCCCGCGGGGCAGGACTCAGGCGGCGGGCGCGTCCTCGTCGCCGGCCGGCGGCTGATCGCGCTCCACCTGGCGCGCCGCCCGCTTGCGGGCCCGCAGTTCCCGCCACGCCGGGCCGAGGGCCGGCGCCGTCAGCTCGACCTGCCACCGGCGCGCCCCGAGGTCCCGCAACCGGTCCGCCACGGCCTGGTCGGTGGTGCTCTTCGGCGGCTGCCAGCAGAAGCGCCGCAGGTGCTCGGGGGTGAGCAGGTTCTCGGTGGGCAGTTCGTGCGCCTCGGCGATCTCGGCCACGAGCGGCTTCAGGGCCCGTAGCCGCGCGGCGGCCTCTGGGCGCTTGACCTCCCACGCCTTCACGGGCGGCAGGGCGTCGGACTTCACGGTGAAGGGGACGAGCTCCGTCGCGGTGCGGGCCTCGGAGATCGCCCGCAGCCACCGGGGCGCCTCCCGCGCGGCGAGCCGGCCGTGGAAGCCGGGGGTCGCGAGGAGCTGGGGCACGGTGCGCGGCATGGCGGTCGCGGCCGCGACCAGGGCGGCGTCGGGCAGCAGCCGGCCGGGGGCGACGTCCTTGTGCTGGGCGAGGCGTTCCCGCTCCTCCCAGAGGCCGCGCAGCGCGGTGAGCTGGCGCCGGCCCTTGACCTTGTTGATCCCGGACGTCCGGCGCCACGGGTCCTGGCGCGGAGGAGCGGGCTCGGCCGTGCGCACGGCCTCGAACTCCTGGAGCGCCCACTCGAGCTTGCCCTTCTCGCGCAGCAGCTCCTCCATGGCCCAGCGCAGCTGGATGAGCATCTCCACGTCGAGCGCGGCGTAGTTCAGCCAGTCCTTGGGCAGCGGCCGCTTCGACCAGTCCACCGCCGAGTGCTCCTTCGCCAGCGTGTAGCCCAGCAGCTCCTCCGTCTCCGCGGCCAGGCCCACGCGCCGGAGCCCCGCGATGCGCCCGCCCAGCTCGGTGTCGAAGAGCCGGTCCGGTTCCATGCCGAGCGCCCGCAGGGAGGGCAGGTCCTGGGTGGCGGCGTGCAGCACCCACTCGACGCCGGAGAGCGCCTCGCCCAGCACGGCCAGCGAGCCGGTCGCCTCCGGGTCGATCAGCACGGTCCCCACGCCCTCGCGCCGCAGCTGCACGAGGAAGGCGCGCTGCCCGTAGCGGAAGCCGGACGCCCGCTCCGTGTCGATCGCCGCCGGGCCGGTGCCGGCGGCGACGGCGGCGGCGGCCCGCTCCAGTCCCGCCACGGTGTCGATGACGGGGGGGATCCCGTCGAACGGCGCCGCGAGGTGGACGCTGTCGGGGATCTCGTAGTCCTCGAACCCGGCGACCACGGGGGTCGGGGGCTCGTCGGGCGCGGATCGGCGGTCGGCTGGGCTGGTCAAGGAGCGTCTTCGATTCTGTGTCGGCCCCGGCGGGGCGCGGTCGGTTCGGTGGTCAGCGGCGCGGGTGCAGCACGGTCACGCCGCGTGGGTACGGCGGCAGCCCCGCGAAGGTGCAGACCGTGTCCGCCCAGGCCGCGAGGTGCGGGGCCACGTCGGAGCCGTCGGGCGTCCAGGAAGCCCGCAGCTCGACGTCGGCCCCCTCCGCCTGGTCGCCGAGCAGTCCGAAACCCTCGGCGAGGACCCGGGACGCGGTGCCGCCCTCCCGAGAATATCCGGCCCGGTGGCGTGCCAGGGCCTCGAGCAGCCAGGTCCACGTGATGGCGCCCGCCGTGTCGTCGCAGCCGATCTCACGGCCGGCGGCCGCCCGCGCCCAGGTGACGATGCGGAACGGCCCGCCCCACGCGGCCGGCTCGGACGGGTCGTGCAGGAGCACGAAGCGCCCCGTGGCCAGGTCGTCGTCCGGGACGCCGGTCCCCGCGGCGGGGTCGGCCGCACCGGCCCCCGGCCGCGAGCCGGGACCGGCCGCGAGAACCGCGGCGCGCAACGGCCCGGGCGGTCGCCGCACCTCGGCGCGCACCGCGGCGGCGAACGGTGCGAGGTGCGTGGGGGCGGGGATCGGCGAGAGCTCGACGCCCTCCCGGGGACCGGTGCGGCGCAGCTGCTCGAGGGCGTCCTGGAAATGCTGGTACACCTCGGACAGGCCGTTCACCGCGCTCACACTGGAAGGGTAGGCCGTCGGGGCGCCCCGGGCGGCCGTGCCACGCCGCGAGCGCCCCACCGGCGTGCTGCGGGTCACCCCGGTCCCGCCCGGACGGGGCGGCTCAGGAGGCGGCAGGCACGAGGCGGACGGAGACGGAGTTGATGCAGTACCGCAGGTCCGTGGGGGTGGGGAAGCCCTCACCGCCGAAGACGTGGCCCATGTGCGAGTCGCAGGCGGCGCACCGGACCTCCACCCGCTCCATGCCCAGGGCGGTGTCCTTGATGTAGCGGACCCGGTCCTCGGCCAGCGGGGCGTAGAAGGAGGGCCAGCCGCAGTGCGCGTCGAACTTGGTGTCGGAGCGGAACAGCTCCGCCCCGCACGCGCGGCACTCGTAGACGCCCTCGGTCCTCGTGTCCCAGTACTCGCCCGTGAAGGGCCGCTCCGTGCCGGCCTCGCGCAGCACGCGGTACTCCTCCGGGGACAGGATCGAGCGCCAGTCCTCCTCGCTCCGTCCGGTGGTGCCGGGGCGGTCGCCGTGCCTGGTGGTCTCGCTCATGGTGTGGTCCTCCGGGATGTGGTCGGTGCTCCGGGGAGCGGGCCCCTGCCGGGTCCGCCCGGTGGTCCGCACGGGGCGGCTCGGCGCCGGACGGGCGCGGACCGCCCGGCCAGCACAACGACGCGTCCCTCCCGGTTATGCCCGCGCCGCGTGGAAGACTGGGGTCATGCTTCGTCGCCCTCTGCCGGTCCCCGCAGCCTCCGAGCCCCAGTCAGCGACGCAGTGGGCGCGCGGAGCGGTGGTGGGCGCGGCCGTCACGGTGGGGGCGGCGTCCCTGTCCTTCGGGCTCTCGAGCGCTGCGGCCGCCTACTTCGCACGGCAGGTGGTGGTCCCGCCGAAGTACCGCTCCGAGGACCTGCAGATCCTCGGCGTCACCCGCACCGGGGAGGACGGCGGCCCGTCCGCGACGACGCTCGTGCGGCTCCCGGCCACGGTGGACACGACCGTCGCGGGCACGTACAGCCTGCGCTTCGACGGGGGGCGTGGGCACGCCCGGATCGGCGCCATCCGCTCCTACTCGCCGCAGGAGGGGACCGTGACCCGGGTGGTCGAGGAGGTCTACTCGGGGGACCTGCTCCGGGCGACCCGCGGCTTCTGGTCCGGGACGGTCTACCCGGACCCCGGGGCGGCGGGCCTGCCGTTCGAGGAGGTGGAGATCCCGATCGAGGTCGGGCCCGCGCCCTGCTGGGTGGTCCCCGCGGAGGGCGGGCCGACCCCCGACGGCGAGCGGCCCCGGGTGCTGCCGGGCCCCTGGGCGATCATGGTGCACGGGCGCGGCGCCAGCCGGATGGAGACGGTCCGCGCCGTGCCGGTGGCGCGGGAGCTCGGGCTGACCTCCCTGCTGATCTCCTACCGCAACGACCGGGAGGCGCCGCCCACGCACGACTTCCGGTACGGGCTGGGCTTCACGGAGTGGAAGGACGTGCAGACGGCGATCAGCTACGCGAAGTCCCGCGGCGCCACCCAGATCGTGCTCTTCGGCTGGTCGATGGGCGGGGCGATCTCGCTGCAGACGGCAGACCTGTCCTTCTACCGGGACGACATCGCGGCCCTCGTGCTCACCGGCCCCGTGGTCGACTGGTTCGAGCTGATCGCCCACCACTCCCGCACCCGCCGCATCCCCTCGGGGATCGGCCGGCTGGCCACGAACCTGATCTCGCACCCGGCAGGGCGGATGCTGACCGGCCTCGCCGCGCCGGTGGACCTCAAGGCCCTGGACTGGCTCTCCCGCTCCGAGCATCTGCGCACGCCCACCCTGGTGCTGCACTCCGTGGACGACGAGTTCGTCCCGGCCGCCAGCTCCCGCCGGCTCGCCGAGCTGAACCGGCTCGTGGAGTTCGTGCCCTTCGCCCGCGCCCGGCACACCAAGGAGTGGAACGTGGACCCGCAGCGGTGGGAGGACGCCGTGCGGCGCTGGCTGCCGGCCCGGCTGGCCCAGGACGCCCGGACCCTCGGGCCCGTGCACGCGCGGCGGCGCTGAGGCCCGGTCAGGACCGCAGCGCGGCGGTGCGCCCGCCCGTGAGCCGCAGCAGCTCGGCCGGCGGCAGCTCGACGTCGAGCCCGCGCCGCCCGCCGGAGACGAGCACCGTGGACCAGGCCTGCGCGGAGTCGTCGAGCAGGGTGGGGGAGGGCGTCTTCTGGCCCAGGGGCGAGATCCCGCCCACCACGTAGCCGGTGCGCCGCTCCGCGAGCCGTGGCTCGGCCAGGGCCGCCCGCTTCCAGCCCAGGGCGGCCGCTGCGGCGCGCAGCGACAGCCGCGCGGAGACGGGCAGCACCGTGACCGCCCACTCCCGCTCGTGCACGACCAGCAGCGTCTTGAACACCTGCTCCGGGTCGCGCCCGAGCGCGGCGGCGGCCTCCAGGCCGAAGGAGGCCGCCGCCGGGTCGTGGGCGTACTCGTGCAGGGTGAAGGCCACGCGCTCGCGCGCCAGCAGCGCGACGGCGGCGGTGGGGCCCGCGCCGCGGGAGGCCTTCACCATGCCGGTGCCCCGGGTCCTCAGGCGTCCTGGAGCTCGCGGACGCGCCGCTTGATCCGGGCCAGCATCGCCGACATCCCGCGCATCCGCAGGGGCGACACCAGCTGGGTGAGCCCGAAGCGCTCCGGCAGGTCGTCGGGGACGTCCAGGACCTCCTGGGCCGGGAGCCCGTCGAGGCCCTCGTGCAGGATCGAGGCGAAGCCCCGGGTGGTCGGGGCCTCCGCCGGGGCGGAGAAGAACAGCCGCACCGGGGCGCCGGGGCCGGGCACGGCGCCCTCCTCCCACTCGACCGTCAGGAACAGCGGCGACTGGCACTCCACGACCTGCTCGAGCTCCTCCGGGTGCTCGCCCAGGCGCTCCGGCAGCGCCGGCAGGGAGCGGGAGAAGTCGAGCAGCAGCTCGAGCTTGTCCTCCTGCGGCACGGCCGTGAAGTCCGCGACGAGGTCCTCCAGCTGGGCGGGCAGGGCCCCGCTCACCGGGCCGACCCCGGGACCTCGCCGGGCTCCTCGCCGAGGACGATGGGCACGCGCACGGAGTTGCCCCACTCGGTCCAGGAGCCGTCGTAGTTGCGGACCTTCTCGTGGCCCAGCAGGTGCTTCAGCACGAACCACGTGTGGCTGGAGCGCTCGCCGATGCGGCAGTAGGCGATGATGTCGTCGTCGGCGGAGAGCCCGACCTCGTCGCGGTAGATCGCCTCGAGCTCCTCCCGGGAGCGGAACGTGGCGTCCTCGGCGGCGGCCCGCGCCCACGGCACCGACGCCGCGGTCGGGATGTGCCCGCCGCGCAGCGTGCCCTCCTGGGGGTACTCCGGCATGTGGGTGCGCTCGCCGGTGTACTCCGGCAGGGACCGGACGTCGATCAGCGGCTGCTCGCCCAGGTGCGCCAGCACGTCCTCCTTGTAGGCGCGGATCGTGGCGTCGTCGCGCTCGACCACGGGGTAGTCGGCGCGCTCGGGCACGACCTTCTCCGTGGACAGCTCGCGCCCCTCGGCCACCCACTTGTCCCGTCCGCCGTTCATGAGGCGCACGTCCGGGTGGCCGAACAGCTCGAACACCCACAGCGCGTAGGCGGCCCACCAGTTGGACTTGTCCCCGTAGACGACGATCGTGGTGTCGCGGGAGATGCCCTTGCGCGCCATGAGCTCCGCGAACTCCGCCCCGTCGACGTAGTCGCGGGTGTCGGGGCGGTTGAGGTCCGTGTGCCAGTCGATCTTCACGGCACCGGGCACGTGGCCGGTCTCGTAGAGCAGGACGTCCTCGTCCGACTCGACCACGACCACTCCCGGGTCGTCCAGGTGCTCGGCGACCCACTGGGTGGACACGAGCCGTTCGGGGTGCGCGTACTGCGCGAATTCTTCGTTGTTCTCCACGGCAACGCCCATGGGGACTCCTTCCGGGGTGCGGATCGGGGGCACAGGTCCTCGCGGACCGTCTTCCCCTCCAGGGTAGTGGTCCCGGCGGCGGGCCGTCCCGCCGGGGAGCGGACGCGGCCCGGTCACCGCCCGTATTTCGCGGCGGGCGCATCCCGGGCGGCGGGCAGCCGGTAAAATCGCCGGAGCACGCGCGTGCGCCGTTCGGCGTGCCGAACCAGCGAACCGCCGGGCGCGGCGGACAGAGAGGTCTCCCCGTGAGCATCCAGATCGAACACCTCACCGAGCGGCGCCCCCAGGTGTCAGCGGACGAACTGCTCTCGGCGTTCCGGCCCTCCGAGCGCTTCGGGGAGGTCTCGTTCGACACCTACCGTCCCGATCCGCAGCAGCCGTCCCAGGAGGCGGCGGTGCGGGAGCTGCGGAAGTTCGCGGACTCCGTCGGCCGCTCGACCGGCGGCGGGTTCTTCACCAAGCTCTTCGGCGGCGGGCCCCGCAGGGACGAGGTCCGGACGGGGATCTACCTGGACGGCGGCTTCGGCGTGGGCAAGACCCACCTGCTCGCGTCGCTGTGGCACGCGGTGCCCGGCCCCAAGGCGTTCGGCACCTTCGTGGAGTACACCAACCTCGTGGGGGCCCTGACGTTCCGCAAGGCCGTGGACGCCCTGAGCACCTACACCCTGGTGTGCATCGACGAGTTCGAGCTCGACGACCCGGGCGACACGGTCCTCATGTCCCGGCTGATGCGCGAGCTCGCCGACGCCGGCGTGCGGATCGCCGCGACGTCCAACACGCTGCCCGGCTCGCTCGGCGAGGGCCGCTTCGCCGCGCAGGACTTCCAGCGGGAGATCCAGGTGCTGGCCGACCAGTTCGAGGTGCTGCGCATCGACGGCGAGGACTTCCGCCACCGGGGGCTGCCGCAGGCCCCGGCGCCGCTGTCCGACGGAGAGCTCGACCGGGCCGTGGAGGAGCACTTCACGGGCCGGGTCGTGGCCGCCGACCGGTTCGCCGACCTCGTGGAGCACCTCGCGGGCGTGCACCCCTCCAGGTACCGCAAGCTCCTCGAGGGGATCGACGCCGTGGTCTGGCGCGACGTGCACACCATCGAGCAGCAGGCCGTGGCCCTGCGGTTCGTGGTGCTGGCGGACCGGCTCTACGACAGGAACCTGCCGATCATCGCCTCCGGCAGGCCCTTCGACGAGGTCTTCACCGCGGAGATGATGGCCGGCGGCTACCAGAAGAAGTACTTCCGCGCCGTCTCCCGCCTCACGGCCCTGGCCCGCGAGGGCATCCGGGGGGACGTCACCGCGGTCTGAGCGCCGCCCCCGGGCGCCCGCGGCACCCGGGGGCGGGCGCGGGACGAGCCCGACGACGACGGAGGGCCCCGGCTGGTGTTCCAGCCGGGGCCCTCCGTTGCGGTGCTCGTGCGCGATACTGGGTTCGAACCAGTGACCTCTTCGGTGTGAACGAAGCGCGCTACCACTGCGCCAATCGCGCTCACTGCTCGAAAACCATAACCCACATCCCGGCCGCGGGCCAATTCGGGGGCGGGCACGGTCCGCGGGCCCCCGCCGCGGCGCGGCCCCGCCGGGGATTTGGCGTTTCGGAAACGGGTCCCGTAAAGTCTCCACCTGTCAGGAACACCGACGGGTTCCGGCCAGCGGAGCGGCTGCAGAGCCGCCCGGGACACCGGCCCCGTCGATCCCGGCACGCCCGCCCCGGTGCGAATACCACCGGAACGGGTTGTGCTAGAGTTCCTGATCGGAAGATCGAGAGATCGACCGAAGCACGACATGCGGACGTAGCTCAGCTGGTAGAGCACCACCTTGCCATGGTGGATGTCGCGGGTTCGACTCCCGTCGTCCGCTCGCAGTGATCGGCATGAACGATGCCGTGACCGACGGCCCTGTCCGCGAGGACCAGGTCCCGGTGGGGTGGCCGAGTGGTTAGGCAGCGGCCTGCAAAGCCGTCTACGCGGGTTCGAATCCCGTCTCCACCTCGGTGCACACCCACCACGCTCGACGGTCCCCTCGGGAACCGCCGGTCGAGCGCGATTGGCGCAGCGGTAGCGCGCTTCCCTGACACGGAAGAGGTCACTGGTTCGATCCCAGTATCGCGCACCACCTGGAAGGCCCCGGCTCCACGAGCCGGGGCCTTCGTCGTGCCCGGGCCCCGCCCCGGAGCCGGGCCGGGCCGGGCCAGGGCCCGCACCGGGGCGGGGCACGGCGGGCGCCGCCGCGCCGCGTGTCCGAGGCGGTCGGTAGCCTGCGGGCCAGGGCCCGGAGCACCGGGACCGCCCCGGGAGCCGGGGCGAGGCGAGGGAGAGGCGACGAGCAGCGTGACACAGCCCAGGCTGGCGGAACAGACCGAGTACGGACGGATGTACGCGCGGTCGGTCGCGGACCAGGCGACCGTCCCCTCCATCACCACGGTCCTCTCCCGGGCCGCCACGGACCTGGACGGCTGGTACGGCTACTCCGCGGCGCAGGCCGCCGTGCGGGACGACCGGCTGCGCACGGCCCTGGGCTCACCGGCCCAGCTGCGCGCCGTGGTGCGGGACGCGGCCAAGGCCGCCGAGCGGCACCGCGACGAGGCCGCGGCGCGCGGGGACCGCGTGCACACCTATGCCGAGCAGATCGCCCTGCGGGCCCTCGGCCGGCCCCACCGGGCGGCGGACGCGCGGGCCGCCCTGGCCGAGCACGGCGAGGAGCGCTTCGCCTCGCGCTTCGACGAGTGGTGGGACCTCTACGCCCCCGAACCGCTCGCGGTGGAGGTCACGGTGTGGAACTCCACCGTGGGCTACGCCGGGACCCTCGACCTCGTGGCCCGGATCGCGGGCAAGGTGTGCCTCATCGACTACAAGACGAAGGGCACGGACCGGGACGGGCGCGTGAAGCCCCTCGACCCCAAGGTCGTGACCCAGCTCGTGGCCGGGCTCAAGGCGGAGGAGTCCCTCGTGGACGCGGAGACCGGCACCTGGGAGCCGTGGGCCTACGGCAGCGCGGACCTGCTCCTGGGCGTGGCGGTCGGCGAGACGGAGGTCGTGCCCGTGCAGGCCGTCCCGGCGGTGCTCGAGCAGCACTGGTACAAGTTCTGCGCCCTGCACCGGCTGTGGACCCAGGAGACCGCCCTCGCCGCGGCCGGCCCGGCGCTGCGCCCCGTGCCGCCGCCGCCGCTGCGCGAGCAGCCGTAGGCCCTGATCGCCCCGCGTGCTCGCGGGGACGGGCGGCCCGTAGACTTGCCGGGTCGAGAGCGAGGTCCTGCCATGTCCGTCCTGCCCATCCGCACCATCGGTGATCCCGTCCTGCGCACCCGCGCGGAGGAGGTCACGGCCTTCGACGACGCCCTGCGCCGCCTCGTCGCGGACATGCACGAGACGATGCTGGACGTCGGCGGCGTCGGCCTGGCCGCGCCCCAGGTCGGCGTCAGCGTGCGGCTGTTCACGTGGGCGGTCGAGGGCAGCGAGGGGCACGTGGTCAACCCCGTCCTGGAGGTGGGCGAGGAGCCCCAGCAGGGCGGCGAGGGCTGCCTCTCCGTTCCGGGCCTGGGCTACGACACCCCGCGCCGGAACTGGGCCCGGGTCACCGGCTTCGACCAGCACGGCGCGCCCGTGCGCGTCGAGGGCACCGGGTTGCTGGCGCGCTGCCTGCAGCACGAGACCGACCACCTGGACGGGCGGCTCTACGTGGACCGGCTGGTCGGCGCCGCCAAGAAGGAGGCGATGCGGGCCATCCGCGCCGCCGACTACGACGGGGTGGTGCGCGGCGTGGCCGGGCAGCGCGCCGCGCACGTGGGCACCTCCTTCGGCGCCGGCCCGTTCCGCCCGGCCTGAGCCCGGCCCCGCCCGGCCCGAGCCCCGTCCCGCCCCCACACCTCAGGAGATCCGTGAAGATCCTCTACGCCGGCACGCCGTCCGTCGCCGTGCCGTCCCTGGCCCAGCTGGCCGACCGGCCCGACGTCGAGATCGTGGCCGTCCTCACCCGCACCGACGCCCCCGTGGGCCGCAAGAAGGTGCTCACCCCCTCGCCCGTGGCCGAGGAGGCCGCGCGGCGGGGCCTGCCGGTGCTCCAGGCGAACCGGGTGGACGCGGAGCTGACCGAGCGGATCCGGGGGCTGGGCGCGGACATCGCCGCCGTGGTCGCCTACGGGGCCCTGGTCCCGCAGGCCGCCCTGGACGCCGTGCCGCACGGCTGGGTCAACCTGCACTTCTCCCTGCTGCCGCAGTGGCGCGGCGCCGCCCCCGTCCAGCGCGCCCTCATGGCCGGGGACACGCTGGTCGGGGCCAGCACCTTCCTGCTGGAGGCCGGGCTGGACACCGGGCCCGTCCTCGGCACCATGACCGACCAGGTCCGCCCCGACGACACCGCCGGCACGGTCCTGGAGCGCCTGTCCCGCACCGCGGCCCCGCTGCTGGCGGACTCCCTGCGTGCCGTGGTCGACGGCTCCGCCCGTCCGGCCCCGCAGCGGGGCGACGTGACCCACGCCCCGAAGCTCACCGCCGAGGACGGGCGGGTCCGCTGGACGGATCCCGCCGTGGCCGTGGCCCACCGGGTGCGCGGGGCGACCCCCGAGCCCGGGGCCTGGACCCGGCTCGACGACCGCCGGCTCAAGCTAGACCGCGTGGTGCCCCGGCCCGACGTCCGGGACCTCGGTCCGGGACGGTGCGTCCTGCGCGGGGACGCCGTGCTCGTGGGCACGGGCTCGTACGCGGTCCAGCTCACCCGGGTTCAGCCGGCGGGGAAGAAGACCATGGAGGCCACCGCCTGGGCGCGGGGCCGCAGCACGGAGGACGAGGTGGTGTTCCAGTGAGCGAGCGCGAGGGCGGCCAGCGCGGCGACCGACGGGGCGACCGCGACCGGCGGCCGGGAGGCGCGCGGCGCAACGCGAGGGGGCACGAGCGCAACCGGCGGGCGCAGTCCGACCGGGCCTTCTCCTCCTCGGCACCGTCGGGGCGGACGCGGCGGGCCGATCCGGCCCGGCTGGCGGCGTACGAGACCCTGCGAGCGGTGTCCGAGGAGGGCGCCTACGGCAACCTCGTGCTCCCGAAGCTCCTCCGGGCCCACCGCCTGGACCGGCGCGACGCCGGCTTCGCCACGGAGCTCGCCTACGGGGCGCTGCGCTGGCAGGGCACCTGGGACGCCGTGCTGGCCCGGTGCGTCGACCGCCCCCTGGGCGAGCTCGACGGCGCGGTGCTCGACGCCCTGCGACTGGGCGCACACCAGCTGCTGGCCATGCGGGTGCCCGACCACGCGGCCATCGACCAGACGGTGGGCCTCGTCCGGGCCGTCGTCGGGCAGGGCCCCGGCGGGCTCGTCAACGCGGTGCTGCGCAAGGTCGCGGCGCGGGACCTGGCGGCCTGGGTCGCGGAGCTGGCCGCCGGCAGCACCGACGAGACCGCGCGCCTCGGCCTCGCCCACGCCCACCCGGCGTGGGTGGTCCGGGCCCTGCGCCAGGCGCTCACCGCCCACGGGCGCGACGCCGCCGAGCTCGAGGCCCTGCTCGAGGCGGACAACGAGGCCCCCGTGGTCAACCTGGTGGCCCTGCCCGGTCTCGGCGACCTCGACGAGGCCCTCGCCGCGGGCGCGGAGCCGGGGACCCTCGTGCCCGGCTCCGCGCTGAGCAGCGGCGGTGACCTGCACCGGCTGGTGTCCGTGCGCGAGGGCGGGGTCCGCGTCCAGGACGCCGGCTCCCAGCTCGTGGCCCGTGCCCTGGTCGCCGCCGGTCAGGTCGCCGGGGTGCCGGGCGGCGGGGCGGAGGGCGGACGCTGGCTGGACCTGTGCGCCGGCCCGGGCGGGAAGGCGGCCCTGCTCGCGGCGCTCGCGGACCGGCGAGAGGCCCACCTGACGGCCAACGAGGTCGCCCCGCACCGGGCCGAGCTCGTGCGCCGGGCCCTGCGGCCGGTCCCGGAGCACGCCTGGACGGTGCGCACGGGGGACGGCCGCAGCGCCGGCGAGCTGCTCGGAGGCCGCCCCGCGGAGGAGGCCGGCTTCGACCGGGTGCTCGTCGACGCCCCCTGCACGGGCCTCGGGGCGCTGCGCCGCCGCCCGGAGTCCCGCTGGCGGCGCAGCCCCCGGGACCTGGCCGAGCTCGGGCCGCTGCAGCGGGAGCTGCTGCACGCCGCCCTGGACGTGGCCCGCCCCGGCGGCCTGGTCGCCTACGCGACCTGCTCCCCGCACGCGGCCGAGACCCTCACCGTGGTCCAGGACGTGCTGGCCGGGCGCCGTGACGTCGAGCTCGTCGACGCGCTGGAGCCGGTCCGGGCCGCGGCCCTGCCCGGCAGCCTCGACGGGGACCGCGACCCGTCCCGCCCGTGGGCGGGGGACACCGGACCCGCGACCGTCCAGCTGTGGCCGCACGTCCACGGCACGGACGCCATGTTCCTGGCCCTGCTGCGCAAGCGCTGACCCCCCGACCGACCACCCACCAGGAGTCCCCGTGTCCCGAACCTGCATCCACCCCTCGATCCTCTCCGCCGACTTCGTCAACCTCGAGGCCGAGCTGGGCCGGATCGCCGCCGCCGACGCCGTGCACGTGGACGTCATGGACAACCACTTCGTGCCGAACCTCACGCTGGGCATGCCCCTCGTGGAGCGGATCCTCGCCGTCAGCCCCCTCCCGCTGGACGTGCACCTGATGATCGAGGACGCGGACCGCTGGGCCGCCGGCTACGCCGAGCTCGGCTGCGAGTCCGTCACCTTCCACGCCGAGGCCGCACGCGCGCCGCTGAAGCTGGCCCGCGAGCTGCGCGCCCACGGCGCCCGGGCCGGGATGGCGCTGCGCCCCGCGACCCCCGTGGAGCCGTACCTCGACCTGCTGCCGGAGCTGGACATGCTCCTGGTCATGACGGTGGAGCCGGGCTTCGGTGGCCAGGCCTTCCTCGACGTCACGCTGCCGAAGATCCGGCGGGCCGCCGAGGCGGTCCGGGCGGGCGGGGGACGGGTGGCCCTCCAGGTGGACGGCGGGATCACGCAGGAGACCATCGTGCGAGCCGCGGAGGCGGGGGCCGACACGTTCGTGGCGGGCTCCGCCGTCTACGGTGCGGAGGACCCCGGGGCCGCGATCACGGCCCTGCGCGGAGCGGCCCGCGCCGCCCGCACCTGAGCCGGCCCGGCGCGGACCGACCCCGGTGCGCCCTGTGACATAATCGGGGCACGAACAACGTGTTCCGGGGTCGGTGGAAGTCCGAACCGGCGGTCACAGTCCGCGAACCGGACGACCGCGTCCGTGCGGGAGCCCAGCTCCTGCACCGGCGGGTCGCCCGGCCGAACCGGTGGAACTCCGGTACCGACAGTCACAGTCTGGATGGAAGGCAACACGTTCAACGGCCCTCGTGGCGTGCCGTCGACGGCACCGGCCACGACGCCGTCCGGTCCCGCGGGCCCCGACGGCGGCACCGTTGTCCTGCGCCCCGGAACCACCCGGGAAAGGACGACACGATGGACCCGCAGCACCGGAGCGGCGACGACGCCGAGCGGTCGGTCATGCGGACCGCCCTGCACGCGGCGGCCCGCGGCCCGCGCGGGGCCAATCCCCTCGTCGGAGCCGTCCTCGTCGACGCCGAGGGCCGGATCCTGCACGTCGGCCACCACCGCGGAGCCGGCACCGTCCACGCCGAGGTCGACGTCCTGGGGCGCGCCGGGTCCGCCGGCACCGACCTGCGCGGCACCACCCTGTACGTCACCCTCGAACCGTGCAACCACTGGGGCCGCACCGGTCCGTGCGCGGAGGCGATCGTGGAGGCGGGCGTGCCCCGGGTGGTCTACGGCGCCCCCGACCGCACGGCCGCCGCCGCCGGCGGGGCCGCCGCCCTGCGCGCCGCGGGCCTCGAGGTCCGCTCGGGCGTGCTGGCCGAGGAGGCGGAGCGCCTCAACGACCGCTGGGGCGAGACCGTGCGCGCCCAGCGCCCGTTCGTGACCCTCAAGGTCGCCCAGAGCCTCGATGCCCGGATCGCCGCCGCGGACGGGACCAGCCAGTGGATCACGTCGTCGTCGGCCCGCGAGCACGGGCACGACCTGCGCGCCCGTGCCGACGCCGTGCTCGTGGGCAGCGGCACGGTCCTGGCCGACGACCCCCGGCTCACCGCCCGCACCGGCGACGGCGGCGTCGTCGCGCGACAGCCCCTGCGCGTGGCCATGGGCCTGCGCCCCGTGCCGGCGGGCGCCGCGATCCGCGGGACCGACGGACGGTTCCGGCACGTCGCGACCCGAGACCCCCACTCCGCCCTGGCCGAGCTCTACGACGCCGGGGTGCGCCACGTGCTCATCGAGGGCGGGGCCACCGTGGCCGCGGGCTTCCTGCGCGCCGGGCTCGTCGACGAGCTCAGCCTCTACCAGGCGCCCCTGGTGCTCGGGGCGGGACGGCCCGCCTTCGAGGAGCTGGGCATCGGCACCCTCGCCGGCGCCTCCCGGTGGCGGCTCGACCCCACCGGCGGTGGACCCGTGCAGCAGCTCGGCCCCGACCTGTGGATCCACCTGCGGCCCGTCCCACCGGACTGAGCGGCACCCGGGCCGCCGCACCACACCGGCACCGCGAGATCCGACAGACCCGAACGACCCGAGAGACCGAGAGACAGAGGAAGCACCGCATGTTCACAGGAATCGTCGCCGGCCAGGGCACCGTGCGCTCGGTCGACCCCCGCCCGGACGGCACGAGCGCCCGCCTCCTCGTGGAGGCCGGGCCGCTCGTGGCGGACCTCCCGCACGGGGGCTCCCTCGCCGTCAACGGGGTCTGCCTCACGGCCACGCGCACCGAGGAGCTCGGCCCGGGGCAGTTCCTGGCCGACGTCATCGGCGAGACGCTCGTGCGCACCACCCTCGGATCCCTGGCCACCGGGGACACCGTGAACCTGGAGCGCTGCGTGCCCGCCGGCGGGCGGCTCGACGGGCACGTGGTCCAGGGCCACGTCGACGGCACGGGCACCGTCGCGGTCCGTGAGGACCTGGGGGAGTGGGAGCGGGTCCGGGTCGCCGTGCCCGCCGAGCTGGCCCCGTACGTCGCCGAGAAGGGCTCGATCGCCGTGGACGGGGTGTCCCTCACCGTGACGGCGGTCAGCGCCCCCGGTGCCGCGGAGCACTGGTTCGAGGTCGGGCTCATCCCGGCCACCCTCGCCGAGACCACCCTCGGACGCCGCCCCGTCGGCGCGTCCGTCAACCTCGAGGTCGACGTCCTCGCGAAGTACGCCCAGCGCCTGCTGGCCTTCGCCCGGACCGACCGCACCCCGGCGCCGGAGACGGCCCCGACCACGGCAGGAGAAGGAGCATGATGCGGACCAGCAGCACCCACGAGGAAACGGGCCGCGAAGAGGACGGGCGGGCCGGGGAGATCCGGCTCGATCCCGTGGACGCGGCCGTCGAGGCCATCGCCCAGGGCCGGCCCGTCGTCGTCGTCGACGACGCCGACCGGGAGAACGAGGGCGACATCGTCTTCGCGGCCGAGCACGCGACGCCCGCGCTGATGGGCTTCACCATCCGGCACACCTCCGGGGTCGTGTGCGTGCCCCTGACCGGGGCCCGGGCCGACGCGATGCGCCTGCCCCCGATGGTGGACGTCAACGAGGACTCGAAGGGCACCGCCTACACCGTCACGTGCGACGCCCGCCTCGGGGTGAGCACCGGCATCAGCGCCGCCGACCGCGCGCTCACCGTCCGGGTGCTCGCCGACCCCGCGGCCGGACCGGGGGACATCACCCGGCCCGGGCACGTGCTGCCCCTGCGCGCCGCCGACGGCGGGATCGCCGTCCGCCGCGGGCACACCGAGGCCGCCGTCGAGCTGTGCGCCCTGGCGGGCCTCGAACCGGTCGGGGTGATCGCCGAGCTCGTCCACGACGAGGGCGAGATGATGCGCCTGCCGGCCCTGCGCGCCTTCGCCGACCGGCACGGCATCCCGCTCGTGAGCATCGAGGACCTGGCGGCGCAGCTGCAGGAGGGCCGCCGATGAGGCCGGACGCCCCCCTGGTCAGCTCCGCACCGGTGGTCGTGCCCACGCCCGAGGGCCGCTTCGAGGTGATCGGCTGGCAGCTGCCCGGCGCCCCCGGGGACCCGGTCGCCGAGCACCTCAGCCTCACCGCGCCGTCCTCGGCGCGCGTGCCCGTCGGCCGGCCGCCGCTCGTGCGGCTGCACTCCGAGTGCCTCACGGGGGACGTGTTCGGTTCCTACCGGTGCGACTGCGGGCCCCAGCTGCACCTGGCGCTGCGGCGGATCGCCGACGACGGCGGCACCCTGCTCTACCTGCGCAACCACGAGGGCCGGGGGATCGGGCTGGTCAACAAGCTGCGTGCCTACAAGCTCCAGGACGGGGGCGCGGACACCGTCGAGGCGAACGAGCTGCTCGGCCTGCCCGCCGACGCCCGGGACTACACCGCGGCGGCGGCCATCCTGCACCGGCTGGGGCTGACCCGGATCCGGCTGCTGAGCAACAACCCCGCCAAGGCCGAGCGCCTGGCCGACCTGGGCATCGAGGTCGTCGCGATGGTGCCCAACGAGGTGCCGGCCCGACCGGAGAACCACGACTACCTCGTGACCAAGCGGGACCGCATGCGGCACCGCCTGCGCCACGTCGACGAGCCCACCGCCCGACGCGGCGCGGCGGCGGACCCCGCCGACCGGACCGGCAGCACGACCGACAGCCCCGCCCGCAGCACGACCGGCAGCCCCATCGACAGCCCCATCGACAGCCCCATCGACAGCACAGGAGACCTCACCCCATGAGCGGACACGGAGCCCCCGACATCGACCTCAGCACCGCCGACGCGAGCGGCCTGCGCGTCGCCGTCGTCGCCTCGAGCTGGCACACGGAGATCATGGACGGGCTGCTCGACGGCGCCCGCCGGGCGCTCGCCGACGCCGGCGTGCGGGACGCGGCGGTGGTGCGCGTGCCCGGCAGCTTCGAGCTGCCAGTCGCCGCGGCCCGCCTCGCCCCGGGCCTCGACGCCGTGGTGGCCCTCGGCGTGGTCGTGCGCGGCGGCACCCCGCACTTCGACTACGTGTGCTCGGCGGCCACGCAGGGCCTCACGGACGTGTCGGTGCGCACCGGCGTGCCCGTGGGCTTCGGCGTGCTCACGTGCGACACGGAGCAGCAGGGACTGGACCGTGCCGGGCTCGAAGGCTCGCAGGAGGACAAGGGCTACGAGGCCACGGCCGCCGCGGTGCGGACCGCGCTGCTGCTGCGCGCCCTCGGCGTCTGAGCCCCGCTCCCCGCGCCGTGCGGGCACCGGCCGGTCGGGAGGTCGCCGCGGACCCATTACCCTGGTAGTCGTGAAAACCTTCGAGACCCTCTTCGCCGAGATCAGCGACAAAGCCGTGAGCCGACCGGAGGGCTCCGGCACGGTCCGGGAGCTCGACACCGGCGTGCACGGCATCGGCAAGAAGGTCGTCGAGGAGGCCGCGGAGGTCTGGATGGCCTGCGAGTACGAGACCCCGGAGCAGGCGGCGGAGGAGATCTCGCAGCTGCTCTACCACCTGCAGGTGATGATGGTCGCGAAGGGCCTGCGGCTCGAGGACGTCTACCGCCACCTGTGAGCGTCCCGCCGCACCGGCGTCCCCGCCCCACCGAAGCCCCTGAGCCGAGAAGGAACCCCATGCTGCGTGTCGCAGTGCCCAACAAGGGCGCCCTGTCCGAGTCCTCCGTCACCATGCTCAAGGAGGCCGGCTACCGGCAGCGGCGGGACTCCCGCGAGCTGGTGCTGGTCGACCCCGAGAACAACGTCGAGTTCTTCTACCTGCGCCCCCGCGACATCGCGGTGTACGTGGGCGGGGGCATCCTCGACGTCGGGATCACCGGCCGGGACCTGCTCCTGGACTCGGGCGCCCACGCCGACGAGGACCTCGGGCTGGACTTCGCCCGGTCCACGTTCCGCTTCGCGGGCCCGGCGGGCGAGTTCTCCTCGATCGCCGAGCTGGCGGGCCGGCGGATCGCCACGAGCTACGACGGCCTGCTGCGCGACTACCTCGCCGAGCAGGGCGTGGCGGCCGACGTGGTCCGTCTCGACGGCGCGGTGGAGTCCTCCATCCGGCTGGGCGTGGCCGACGCGATCGCCGACGTCGTGGAGACCGGCAACACCCTGCGCGCCGCGGGCCTGCAGGTCTTCGGAGAGCCCATCATGACCTCCGAGGCGCTGCTCGTCCGCAGCCGCGCGGCCACGGAGCCCGAGGGACTGGCCGTGCTCCGGCGGCGCCTGCAGGGCGTGCTCGTGGCCCGGCAGTACGTGATGATGGACTACGACGTGGCCGAGGAGTACGTCGAGGCCGCCACCCAGATCACCCCCGGCATGGAGGGCCCCACCATCTCCCGGCTCGGCCGCGGCAACGCCTGGGCCGTGCGCGCCATGGTCCCCAAGTCCGAGACGAACAAGGTCATGGACGCCCTCTACGACGTCGGGGCCCGCGCCATCCTCGTCTCCCCGATCCAGGCCGCCCGGATCTGAGCGTCCCTTCCCACCCCGCAGCCGAGGAGGTGCCGCCCGTGGGCGTTGCCGTACGTGTCATCCCGTGCCTGGACGTCGACGCCGGTCGAGTCGTCAAGGGCGTGAACTTCGAGAACCTGCGCGACGCCGGTGACCCGGTGGAGCTCGCCAAGCGCTACAACGAGGCCGGCGCGGACGAGCTGACGTTCCTCGACGTCACGGCGTCCTCGGCGGCCCGGGCCACGACCTTCGACGTGGTCTCCCGCACCGCCGGGCAGGTCTTCATCCCGCTCACCGTGGGCGGCGGCGTGCGCGCGGTCGGCGACGTCGACCGGCTGCTGCGCTGCGGCGCCGACAAGGCGTCCATCAACACCGCCGCGGTCGCCCGTCCCGAGGTCATCGACGAGATCACCGGGCACTTCGGCAGCCAGGTGCTCGTCCTGTCCCTCGACGCCCGGCGCACGGGCAACACCCCCTCGGGATTCGAGGTCACGACCCACGGGGGCCGCGCGCTGACCGGCCTCGACGCCCTGGACTGGGCGCGGGAGGCCGAGGACCGCGGCGTGGGGGAGATCCTGCTCAACTCCATGGACGCGGACGGCACGCAACAGGGCTTCGACCTGGAGATGATCCGGGCCGTGCGCGCGCGCGTGCACGTGCCCCTGATCGCCTCCGGCGGCGCGGGCGCCCCCGAGCACTTCCCGCCGGCCGTGGACGCTGGCGCCGACGCCGTGCTCGCCGCCTCGATCTTCCACTTCGGGCCCGTCCACGCGATCGCCGAGGTCAAGGACGCGCTGCGCGCAGCGGGCCACGAGGTCCGCTGAACGGCCCCGTGGCCCGGGGAGCCCACCGGGCGTAGAGTCGACAGTGAGCTGACGACAGTCGCTCGACAGGCCGACCGAAGGAGAGTCCACCGTGGGACTGAACAGCATCATCAGGAGCGTCACCGGTCGTGCCGGCGGGGGGACCGCCGGTCGTGCTGCCGGAGGCCGCCGGGGCACCCGCGGGATCAACGCCGCCGGCCAGGCGGGCGCGGGGAGGTCCGGCGGCCGCGGTCTCGGGGGCATGCTGCGCGGCTTCCTGAACCGCCGATAGCGCACCGTGCAGGAGCGGCCCCTTCCCGGGGCTGCTCCTGCACGCGTCCAGGACACCGTTGACCACGTCCGGGCGGGCGGACGACTCCCGCCCCGCGGTGGGACCCGTCCGCCGGACGTCGTCCGCCACGCACGACCCCGACCGGGGCATCGCCGCCCGCTGGGGCCTCGCACGTCCCGGCCGCTGCGCGATCGCCTGCCGGGCACGGTCCGGGGAGTCGCCCGGCACCACGCCGCACCGCTGAGCCGGCCGGCTCAGACCCCGTCGCGGCAGGTCCCGTCCAGCCAGCCCCGCACGGGGGCCAGGGCCTGGTCGAGCGCCTGACCGTCGAACCGCGCCGAGGGGTCCTCCGCCAGCGCCTCGCCGTAGGAGTCGACCAGCAGCTGCACCCGCGCGAAGTCCGCGGCCAGCGCCGGGGGCGCGGTGTCGCCCATGGCCTCGACCTCGTCCTCGACGTCCTGGACCTCCGGCACGGTCGGGCCGGCCGAGAGCCCGGCCGGGAGCAGGGCGAGCACCAGGAGGTCGTCCGCGACCGCCGCGCACGCCTCCCGCCGGTCGGGGTAGGCGCCCCACGGGCCGCCCGCGGCCGGGGCGGGCGACCCGGCGGAGGAGGTCGCGGTCGCCGCCGGGGACGCCGTGGCGGGGGAGCCGGTCGGTGCGCCCGGCGTGCCCGGGCCCCCGCACCCGCACAGCACCGCGAGGGCGAGCACGGCCGCCGTTCCGGGCACCGCGCGCCGCCACCCCGTCGCTGTCCTGGGAAGCATCGTCTGGGTGTCCCGCCCGCCGTCGCCGCACTGGTCCTGCTCCCACCATAGGCCCGGCCGTCCCGGACCGGCAGGTGCGGGGACGAGGAGGGACGCCCCGCGTCCGCCGGGCCTCCTATCCTGGAGCCCGGAGCGCCGGGAGGAGGTCGAGCGTGCCACTCGTCGTCGCCGCCGCCCGGGTCTGCGCCCTGGTGGTCGCGGTCTGGGCCCTGGTCTCCCGCTCCGACTGCGCCTTCGTCACCCGCACCTGCCTGGGGTCCAACCTGTTCAGCTACTTCACCGTCCACAGCGCGGTCCTGCTCATCCTGGCCGTGCTGCTGGCCCTGCTGCACACCGCGGCCCGTGCCGCTGAGCCGGGCTGGCTGACCGGGCTGCGGGCGATGGCCACGACCTACTCGGTGGTGTCCGGGACGGTGTTCGGGGTGCTGCTCGCCAACGCGGAGCTGTACGGCCACCTCTTCCTCGTCCCGCTGTCCTCGAAGGTGCTGCACTTCGTGCTGCCGGTCTACGCCGTGGCCGACTTCCTGCTGGGCCCCGGCCGCCGGCGGCTGCGCTGGGCCTCCACCTGGGCGTCCACCCTGTTCCCGGCGCTGTGGGCCGTGTACACCCTGGTCAGGGGCCGGATGGTGGGCTGGTACCCGTACTTCTTCCTCGACCCCGCCCTGGTGGGCGGCTACCGGGCCGTGGGCACCTACGCCCTGGGGCTGTCCGTGCTCATCCTCGTGGTGTCCTTCCTGGCCGTCGCCGCCACCCGCCTGCCCGCCGTCCCGGTAGGGTCGACCCATGGACGACTCCGCCCCCGCCGGCACCGCCCCTGACCCGGACGACGCCCGGCTGCTGCGCTCGGTCCGGCGCCTGGTGGACCGCCTCTCCGCCCTGCCTCCCGAGCGCGGCGACGAGCCCACGCCGCTCGGTCGGCACCTGTCCGCCGTGCTCGGCGCGGACGTGCGCACCCTGCCGGTGGTCTCGGAGGACTTCGCCCCGCACCGCCTCGCCGACGTCGACATCGCCCTCGCCGAGCTGGCGGGGGACGGGCCCGGGACCCTCCTCGGCGTCAGCGGCGGCCAGAGCCGCCAGGACCTCGGCCTCGCCGAGCTGCTGACGGCCCAGTACTCCGGGGCCGACGTCGGCCCCGTCGACTATGCGACCCGGGCCACGGGCCCGGACACGGAACGGCAGGTCGTCGCGTTCGGCATCCGCTGCCTCACCGTGGACGGGGTGCCCGTGGCGGTGCTCCAGCGGATGCCCCGCCCCGAGTACGGCCGGCCCCGGGTTCAGCTGGAGGTGCTCGCGGCGGAGCCCGCGGTCTGCGCCACGTTCCTCACCCGGCTGCGGTCGCTGATGCTCCGGCGCAGCGTGCTGCGCGGCCAGGTGCTCTCGTTCGCCGCCACCGAGTACGGCAGCGAGGCCGGGGCCACGTTCCTGCCGCGCCCGCACGTGCCCGCCGACGCGATCGTGCTGCCCGCGGGACTGCTGGAGCAGGTCGTGGGGCACGTGGTGGGCATCGGGGAGCACCGCGACGCGCTCCGGGCCGCGGGCCAGCACCTCAAGCGCGGCATCCTGCTCCACGGCCCGCCGGGCACCGGCAAGACCCTCACGGTCCGGCACCTGCTCTCCGTCACCCCGGGGACCACGGCGATCCTGCTGACCGGGTCGAGCCTGCACCTCATCGGGGCCGCCGCCGAGGTGGCCCGCACCTTTCAGCCCTCGATCGTGGTGCTCGAGGACGTGGACCTTGTGGCCATGGACCGGGATCTCGGGACGGGGCCCGCGCCGGTGCTCTTCGAGGTGCTCGACGCCCTGGACGGGCTCGACGGCGACGCCGACGTCGCGTTCGTGCTCACGACCAACCGCGTGGCCGTGCTGGAGCGGGCGCTCGCCGAGCGACCGGGGCGCGTGGACCTCGCCGTCGAGATCCCGCTGCCGGACGCGGACGCCCGGTCCCGGCTGTTCCGCCGGTACGCGGGGGAGCAGAGGTTCTCCGCCGCCGTCCTCGACGCCGCAGCGGCGCGCGCGGAGGGGACCACCGGGTCCTTCCCGAAGGAGCTGGTGCGCCGGGCCGTGCTCGCCGCGGCCGTGCGGGGCGAGGACGCGACGGACGCGGACCTGACCGCCGCCCTCGACGCGCTCCTGTCCGGCCGCGAGGCGCTGACCCGCCGGCTGCTCGGCCACGCGGACGCCGGCGACGCCCCGGACGGGGACAGGGACGGGGATACGGACGAGGACACGGACGGGTTCGAGGCGTTCGACCCGCCGGAGCACGCCTGACGGCGACGGTGGACCCGGGCGACGACCGGGGCGCCGGGCCGCCCGGCCAGGTCGATAGGATGGGTGGCGATGAGCGAGCAGACCCCCGACACCGGAACCGACGTCCTGGACCCCGCCGTGGCCCGGCGGCTCAAGCGCGACCCCGCGGGGCTCGTGGCCGCCGTGGTGCAGCAGCACGACACCAAGGAGGTGCTGATGCTGGGCTGGATGGACGACGAGGCCCTGCGCCGCACCCTCACGGAGGGCCGCGTCACGTTCTGGTCCCGCTCCCGCCAGGAGTACTGGCGCAAGGGCGACACGTCCGGGCACGTCCAGGCCGTGCACAGCGTGAGCCTCGACTGCGACGGCGACGCCCTGCTCGTCCAGGTCGACCAGACCGGCGCGGCCTGCCACACCGGCACCCGCAGCTGCTTCGACGGCCGCGACCTCGGCGCCGTCGCCGCCGTCTGACCCGCGACCCCCTCCGTCCTCCCGCCCGCCACCAGGAAGTCAGGTCGACACCCATGCAGGACCTGGGCAGCATCAGCCCCACGCTCGAGGAGTTCCGCGCGCTCGCGGCGGAGCGCCGCGTCATCCCCGTCCGCGTCAAGATCCTCGCGGACGCCATGACCCCGATCGGGCTCTACCGCGCGCTCGCCCTCGAGGACGGGGCCGCGCGGGCGGGCACGTTCCTCCTCGAGTCCGCCGCGGAGGGCGGGGTCTGGTCCCGCTACTCCTTCATCGGGGCGAACTCCCGGGCCACGCTCACCGCCCGGGACGGCGAGGCGCACTGGATCGGGCAGGCCCCGGCCGGCGCCCCCACCGGCGGCGACCCCGTCGAGGCGCTGCGGGACACCATGGCGCTGCTGCACACGGAACGCTTCGAGGACGTCCCCCCGCTGACCTCGGGGCTCGTGGGCTTCGTGGGCTGGGAGGCCGTGCGCCGCTGGGAGAAGCTCCCGCACCCGCCCCAGGACGACCTGCGCATCCCCGAGCTCGCCATGAACCTGGTCTCGGACGTCGCGATCCACGACAACACGGACGGCACCGTGATGCTCGTGGCCAACGCGATCAACTTCGACGACACCGACGAGCGCGTCGACGAGGCCTGGGCCGACGCCGTGGACCGGGTGCACGCGATGCTGGAGAAGCTCGCCCGGCCCCTCGCCCACGCCACGGTCTCGACGCTCACCGGCAGCGACGAGATCCGCGGGGACCTGGAGTCCAAGGTGGACCAGAGCTGGGACCGGGCCCTGTTCATGAACTCCATCGTGGAGGGCAAGAAGGCCATCGTGGACGGGGACATCTTCCAGGTGGTCGTCTCCCGGCGTTTCGAGACCGAGTGCACCGCGGACTCCCTCGACGTCTACCGCATGCTGCGCGCCATCAACCCCAGCCCGTACATGTACCTGTACAGCTTCGAGGACGCCGGCGGCCGCCCCTTCTCGATCGTGGGCTCGTCCCCGGAGGCGCTCGTCACCGTCACGGGTGAGCAAGCCGTGACCCACCCCATCGCGGGGTCCCGACCGCGCGGGCGCACCGTCGAGGAGGACCTCGCGCTGGAGCGGGACCTGCTCCAGGACGAGAAGGAGCGCTCCGAGCACCTCATGCTCGTGGACCTCGCCCGCAACGACATCTCCAAGATCGCCGTCCCGGGCTCCGTGGAGGTCACGGAGTTCATGGAGGTCGAGCGCTTCAGCCACATCATGCACCTGTGCTCCAACGTCGTCGGCCGGATGCGCCCGGACGCCACCGCCTACGACGTGCTCGCCGCGACGTTCCCCGCCGGCACTCTCTCGGGGGCGCCCAAGCCCAGGGCCCTGCGCCTGCTCGACGAGTACGAGCCGCTGCGCCGCGCCGTCTACGGCGGCGTGGTCGGCTACCTCGACTTCGCGGGGGACATGGACATGGCCATCGCCATCCGCACGGCGCTGCTCGTCGACGGCAAGGCCTACGTGCAGGCCGGTGGCGGGATCGTCGCGGACTCGGACCCCGAGACCGAGGCCCTCGAGTCCCTCAACAAGGCCACCGCCCCGCTGCGGGCGGTGCTGCTCGCCGAGCGGCTGCGCGCCCTGGACCTCGACCGGGTGGCCGTGCCGGAGCCGGGTGCCCGGCGTGCCTGAGGTCCGCAACCCCCGGCGGGCGGCGCTGACCCGGCGCCCCACGGTGGTGCTCGCCACGCTGGCCGCCGCCCTGGCCGTGTTCGCCTGCTCCGCCGCCACGTGGGTCTCCGCCACGGTGCAGACCACCCTGGAGCCCGTGACCGTGGACGTCGCCGGGTCCGACGCCGCGCCGGCCGTCACCGCGCTCGGACTCGTGGCGGCCGCCGGCGCGCTCACCACGGCGATCTCCGGGCGGGTGCTGCGCGCCGTGGTGGCCGTGGTGGTCCTGCTCGCCGGTCTGGGTGCCCTGGCGGCGTCCGTGGCGGTGCTGGCCGATCCGGCCGGCGCGGCGCAGACCGCCGTGGGCGAGGCCACCGGCATGATCAACGCCGGCGGCGCCTTCGCCGTCACCGTCTGGCCGTCCCTCGCGGCGGCCGCCTCGGCGCTCGTGGCGCTGTGCGGTGCCTGGGCCCTCGTGGTGGGCCGGTCCTGGACCGCGGCCCGGCGCTACGAGCGCTCCGGAGCGGACGGGCCCCCGGCCGGGGCGCCCCGCCCCGGCGACGAGATCGACTCTTGGGACGCCCTCACCGAGGGCCGCGACCCCACCGCCTGAGCGCCGCGCCCGCCCCGCGGGGCTGCCGGGCGGATTCCCGCCACGGCGGGGAACCGGACGCCGCGGAGCCCCGTGGGACGTGCGCGGGCCCGGCCCGAGGGGTGGCACAATGGGGCGGGACAGGATGTCAGCAACCGCTGCGCCCCGCCGGGGCCGCGCGAGCGGGGCCGGCCGGCTCCGGCAGGGAAATCGGGAGTGCAACAACATGGCAAACGAAAACGAGATCGTCCTCGACCACACCGGCTTCGTGGGGCACGGCAACACGCTGGCCGCGTGGGTGACCGTCGGCATCATGTCGGTGGGCGTCATCGTGGGCGTGGTGGGCTTCACGGTGGGCAGCAACGCCGTGCTGATCGCGGGCATCGTGCTGGTCGTCGTCGGACTCGTGGCCGGCGCGGTGCTCGGCAGGATGGGCCACGGCAGCGGCTCCGAGCAGCGCAAGCACGAGGCCCGCAACCACCAGGGCTGAGACCGGGCCGGCGCCGGCCGGCCCCGGGAGCGCGGACCGGGCGGTCCCCGGCGGGGACCGGCCACCGCCCCGTCCGGGCCGGGCCCGCACCCCCGAACGCACCAGGGCGGCCAGCGCCGTCGAGAGGACAGGAAACCATGTCGCAACAGAGCACCGGGACGGTCCTGGACGCCATCATCGAGGGCGTCCGGGCGGACCTGGCGGAGCGCCGCGAGCGCATCGGCCTCGACGAGCTCCGCCGGGCGGCCGCGCAGCGCCCGCCCGCCCTGGACGCCGAGACCGCCCTGCGGGGACCCGGCGAGGACGCCGTGCAGGTCATCGCCGAGGTCAAGCGCGCCAGCCCGTCCAAGGGTGCGCTGGCCCCGATCGACGACCCGGCGCGGCTGGCCGCGGCCTACGAGCACGGCGGGGCCTCGGTGATCTCCGTGCTGACCGAGCAGCGACGCTTCAACGGCTCCCTGGCCGACCTCGACGCCGTGCGCGGGGCCGTGGGAGTGCCCGTGCTGCGCAAGGACTTCACGGTCGACGAGTACCAGATCTGGGAGGCGCGGGCCCACGGGGCCGACCTCGTCCTGCTGATCGTCGCCGCCCTCTCCGACGACGAGCTGCGCCGCTTCCTCGAGCTGACCCACGAGCTGGGCATGCACGCCCTGGTGGAGACGCACACGCCCGAGGAGATCGAACGCGCGGTCGCCGTGGGCGCCCGCATCGTGGGCGTCAACGTCCGCAACCTGAAGACCCTCGACACCGACGTCGGGACCTTCGGCCGGCTCGCCGGGCTCCTGCCCCAGGACGCGGTGATCGTGGCCGAGTCCGGGGTCGAGGGCGAGGAGCAGGTCGCGCTCTACGCCTCGCACGGGGCCAAGGCCGTCCTGGTCGGCGAGGCGCTCGTGCGCAGCGCCGAGCCCGCCGCGACCATCGCGGGCTTCCGGGCGGCCGGAGCGGCCGCCCGGGCCCGGCGGCGCGTCCCCGAGCCGGAGGCGCAGGCCGTGGCCGCGGAGGCGTCCTCCCTGCGCGGAGCCCCCGGACCGTACTTCGGGGACTTCGGGGGCCGGTGGATGCCCGAGTCCCTCATCGCCGCCCTCGACGAGCTCACGGACGTGTTCGACAAGGCCAAGGCCGATCCTGAGTTCACCGCGGAGTTCCAGCGGCTCTCCCGCGACTACTCGAACCGGCCCTCCCTGCTGACGGAGGCCCAGCGCTTCGCCGCCGAGGCCGGGTGCCGGGTGTTCCTCAAGCGGGAGGACCTCAACCACACCGGCTCGCACAAGATCAACAACGTGCTCGGCCAGGCCCTGCTGGCGCGGCGGATGGGCAAGACCCGGCTGATCGCCGAGACCGGCGCCGGCCAGCACGGCGTGGCCTCGGCCACCGCGGCCGCCCTGTTCGGGATGGAGTGCGTGGTCTACATGGGCGAGGAGGACACCCGCCGGCAGGCCCTCAACGTCGCGCGGATGGAGCTGCTGGGCGCCACCGTGGTGCCCGTGACCAACGGCTCGCGCACGCTCAAGGACGCGATCAACGAGGCCCTGCGGGACTGGGTCGCCTCCGTCGAGCACACCCACTACCTGCTGGGCACCGCCGCGGGCCCGTACCCGTTCCCCGCGATGGTCCGCTACTTCCACGAGCAGATCGGCGAGGAGACGCGGGAGCAGGTCCTGGCGCAGGCCGGGCGCCTCCCGGACGCCGTCGCCGCCTGCGTGGGCGGCGGGTCGAACGCGATCGGCATCTTCCACGGCTTCCTCGACGACCCCTCGGTGGAGCTCTACGGCCTCGAGGCGGGCGGGGACGGCGTGCAGTCCGGGCGCCACGCCGCCACGATCTCGCTGGGCCGCCCCGGCGTGCTGCACGGGGCCCGCACCTACCTGATGCAGGACGAGGACGGGCAGACGCTCGAGTCCCACTCGATCTCCGCGGGCCTGGACTACCCGGCCGTGGGCCCCGAGCACTCCTACCTGCACGACATCGGGCGGGCGCGCTACGAGGCGATCACCGACTCGGAGGCGATGCAGGCCTTCCGGCTGCTGTGCCGCACCGAGGGCATCATCCCCGCCATCGAGACCTCCCACGCCCTGGCCGGGGCGCTGAAGATCGGCCGCCGCTGGACCGAGGAGCTCGGGCCGGAGGCGGCCGCCGAGAAGATCGTCGTGGTCTCCCTCTCGGGGCGCGGGGACAAGGACGTGGCGACCGCCGCGGAATGGTTCGGGATGCTCCCGGACGACAGCGCCGAGGCTGAGCTCGGCGAGAAGGGCGAGCGACTGTGAGCACCACCCGACACGAGACCACCGGGACCGACCTCGCCTCCCGCATCCTGCCGCCGGGACTGAGCGCCGGCTCCGGCTCGCGGCTCGCCGCGCGCATCGCCGAGTGCCGGGAGCAGGGCCGGCCGGCCCTGGTCGGCTACCTCCCCGCGGGCTTCCCGACCGTGGACGAGTCCATCGAGGCGGCCGTGGCCCTGGGCGCCAACGGCGCGGACGTCATCGAGATCGGCATCCCGTACTCGGACCCCGTCATGGACGGCCCGGTGATCCAGCACGCGACCACGACGGCGCTCGCCAACGGCTTCCGGGTGGCCGACGTGTTCCGCGTGGTCCGTGCCGTGGCCGAGCGCACCGACGCGGTGCCCGTGGTGATGACCTACTGGAACCCCGTCCTGCAGATGGGCGTCGACACGTTCGCCCGGCGCCTCGCCGAGGCGGGGGGAGCGGGGATCATCACCCCCGACCTGATCCCCGACGAGGCCGGGGAGTGGTTCGCCGCGTCCCAGGCCCACGGTCTGGACCGGATCTTCCTGGTGGCGCCCTCCTCCTCGCGGGAGCGGCTCGACCTCGTGGTCAGGGCCTCGAGCGGCTTCGTCTACGCGGTCTCCGTGATGGGCGTCACCGGGACCCGCGACGCCGTCTCCGACGTCGCCGAGCAGCTCGTCGCGGACACCCGCGCGGCCGGGGCCCAGCACGTGTGCGTGGGCCTGGGCGTCTCCCGCCGGGAGCACGTCGAGGAGATCGGGGCGTACGCCGACGGCGTCATCGTGGGCACCGCCCTCGTGCAGGTGCTGGCCGACGGCGGCCCCGAGGCCGTGGGCGCGCTGGCCCGGGAACTGGCCGGACGCGCCTGATAGCGTGACGGGGCGGTCCCGCCCCCCGCGGGCGTGGCCGCCCCGTCACGACCACCCACGAGCCGAGGCCCCACCGCATGCTGCTGAGCGCCGTTCCTCCCGTGCCCGCCCTGATGAGCGCCCCGCTCCGGCAGGGCCTGCCCTCCCCGGACTGGTCCGGTCTCTCGATCGGCCCGCTGACCGTGCACGCCTACGCCCTGTGCATCCTGGCGGGCATCGCGGCGGCGCTGTGGCTGACCACGCGCCGCTGGGCGGCCCGGGGGCTGGACCCGGAGATCGTGTGGGACATCGTGATGTGGGCCGTTCCCGCCGGGATCGTGGGCGCCCGCGTCTACCACGTGCTGATCACCGACCCGGCCGGCTACTTCGGCCCGGGCGCGGACCCCGTGGACGCCCTGCGGATCTGGGAGGGCGGCCTCGGGATCATGGGGGCCGTGGCGTTCGGCGCCCTCGCCGCGTGGTGGGTGTGCCGCCGGCACGGGGTCTCCCTGACCGTCTTCGCCGACGCCGCCGCGCCCGGGCTCCTGCTCGCGCAGGCGATCGGGCGCTGGGGCAACTGGTTCAACCAGGAGCTCTTCGGGCGGCCCACCACCCTGCCGTGGGGACTCGAGATCGACCCCGGCAGCGCCAACTTCCCGGCCGGGCTGCCTGCGGACACCCTCTTCCACCCCACGTTCCTCTACGAGTCCCTGTGGAACCTGCTCGGCGTGGTGCTGCTGCTGGCCCTTGACCGGCGGTTCCGCCTCGACGGCGGCCGGTTGTTCGCGCTCTACCTCATCCACTACGGCCTGGGGCGGATGCTCATCGAACTGTTCCTGCGGATCGACCCGTCGCTCATGGTGCTGGGCCAGCGCGTGCACGTGTGGACCGCCCTGGGGGTCGTGCTCCTGGGGGTGGCCCTGTTCGCGGCGGTGCTGATCCGTCGCCGCAGGGCCCGGGGCGCCGCCGTGGAGTCCTCGCACGCCTGATACCGCACCGGGGGGCCGGAACGAGGCCCGGTGCCGCAGAGTTTTCAGAGCTGTAACATGCGAGTGCTAGTTTTTACTGGCGCCTGACCGGCGGACGGGTGAACCACGTCGACCGCTCCGGCGCACGCCACGATCGTCCAGCGTCGGACATTCCTGGAACGGGGCCCTTCCGCCGCCCGGCACCTCCTCGGACACTGCTCGAGGACGCCGGCGGCAGCTCACGATCCGGCGGCACCTCCCGACCGGAGCCCTGCCCCCGGGGGGCCGCTCCTGTTGACCGCATCCCCATGGTGAGGAGACGTCTGCCATGACCTCTACCCCGGCCGGCACCCCCGGTGACAATTCCGCCCAGGACGGCACGGACCCGCGTCCGGCCGCTCCCGCCCCGACCGGGCAGGAGCAGGTGGAGTCCCCGTTCGAGCAGTTCTCCAGCGCGCCCCAGGAGCAGGGCCTCTACCACCCCGACGAGGAGAAGGACGCCTGCGGCCTCGCCGTGGTCGCGACCCTCAACGGCGCCCCGAGCCACGAGATCGTCGACGCCGCGCTGACGGCCCTGCGCAACCTCGAGCACCGCGGCGCCGTCGGCGGCGACGAGGGCACCGGCGACGGCGCCGGGCTGCTGACGCAGCTGCCGGACGCGTTCTTCCGGGCCGTGCTGGACTTCGAGCTGCCGCCCCTGGGCGGCTACGCCGTGGGCACCGCGTTCCTCCCGCACGGCGGAACGAACGCCGAGCAGGTCCAGGCCGCCCTCGAGGAGCTCGCGCGCTCCGAGGAGCTGCAGGTCCTCGGCTGGCGGCCGGTGCCGGTGGCCGAGTCCGTGGTGGGCCGGTCCGCGCTGGAGGTCATGCCGTACTTCGTGCAGCTCTTCGTGGCCGAGCCCACGCCGGCGCCCGAGGACGAGGCGGCCCGGCGGCGCCTGGACCAGAAGGCGTTCCGGCTGCGCAAGCGGGCCCAGAACCGCTCCGGCGTCTACTTCCCCTCGCTGTCCTCGCGCACGATCGTGTACAAGGGCATGCTGACCACCCAGCAGCTCGAGCCCTTCTACCCGGACCTGTCCGACGACCGGTTCACCACCGAGCTCGCGATCGTGCACTCCCGGTTCTCGACCAACACCTTCCCCTCGTGGCCGCTGGCCCAGCCCATGCGCACGCTGGCCCACAACGGTGAGATCAACACCGTCAAGGGCAACCGGAACTGGATGCGCGCCCGCCAGTCGCAGCTGAAGTCCCCGCTGCTGGGCCGCAACCCCGAGGAGCTGTTCCCGATCTGCTCGGAGGGCGCGTCCGACTCGCAGTCCCTGGACGAGGTCGCCGAGCTGCTCGTGCTCTCGGGGCGGCCGGTCACCCAGGCCATGATGATGATGATCCCGGAGGCCTGGGAGAACCACGAGACCATGGACCCCGCCCGCAAGGCGTTCTACCGCTACCACGCCTCCTTCATGGAGCCGTGGGACGGCCCGGCCGCGGTGGCCTTCACCGACGGCGTGCAGGTCGGGTCGCTGCTGGACCGCAACGGCCTGCGCCCCGGCCGGTTCTGGGTCACGGACGACGGCCTGGTCGTCTTCGCCTCCGAGGTCGGCGTCGTCGACGTCGGGGACCGCAAGATCGTGCGCAAGGGCCGCGTGTCCCCGGGCACGATGTTCCTGGTGGACACCGCCCAGGGCAGGATCGTCGAGGACGCCGAGATCAAGGCCCAGGTCGCCTCCGCCGCCCCGTGGGAGGAGTGGGCCGACAGCAACATCGTCGACATCCGGGAGCTGCCCGAGCGCGAGCACATGGTCCACCCGCGCTCCTCCATCACCCTGCGCCAGAAGACCTTCGGCTACACGCAGGAGGAGCTGAAGATGATCGTGGGGCCCATGGCGGCCAAGGGCGCCGAGCCGATCTACGCGATGGGCACCGACACCCCGATCGCCGTGCTCTCCGAGAAGTCCCGCACCCTGTTCGACTACTTCGTGCAGTCCTTCGCGCAGGTCACCAACCCGCCGCTGGACGCCATCCGCGAGGAGCTGGTCACCAGCCTGCGCGGGTCCGTCGGGCCGACCGGCAACCTGCTGACCACCGAGCGGGTACGCACCCGCCAGATCGTCGTGGACTTCCCGGTGATCGACAACGACCAGCTCGACCAGTTCCTGCACATCGAGGGCGAGGACGGGATGCCCGCGGCGCTGAAGGTCCGCGGCCTCTACCGCCCCGACGGCGGCGCGGAGTCCCTGCGCGCCCGGATCGCCGAGATCTGCGAGAAGGTCTCCGCGGCCGTGGCCCGCGGCGTGGAGTACGTCATCGTCTCGGACCGCGACTCCAACGGCGCGTGGGCACCCATCCCGTCGCTGCTGCTGACCTCCGCGGTGCACCACCACCTCCTGCGCTCGGCGACCCGCACCAAGGTGGGGCTGATCGTGGAGGCGGGCGACGTGCGCGAGGTCCACCACGTGGCGCTGCTCATCGGCTACGGCGCATCGGCCGTGAACCCGTACCTGGCGATGGAGTCCGCGGAGGAGCTGGTGCGCTCGGGCGACCTCACCGGGATCACCACCGAGCACGCGGTGCACAACCTGATCAAGGCCCTGGGCAAGGGCGTGCAGAAGATCATGTCCAAGATGGGCATCTCCACGGTCTCCTCCTACTGCGGCGCCCAGGTCTTCGAGGCGCTCGGCCTGTCGCGGGAGCTCGTGGACGACTACTTCACCGGCACCCACACCCAGATCGGCGGCATCGGCCTCGACGTCATCGCCGAGGAGACCGCCTCCCGCCACCGCCGGGCCTACCCCGAGGACGGCGTGACCGAGCCCTACCGGGACCTCGAGACGGGCGGCGAGTACGACTGGCGCCGGGACGGCCCGCCGCACCTGTTCAACCCCCAGACCGTCTTCCGGCTGCAGCACGCCACCCGCTCCGGCCGCTACGACATCTTCAAGTCCTACACGAAGCTCGTGGACGACCAGACGAAGAAGCTGCTGACCCTGCGCGGGCTGCTCGGCTTCTCCGCGGGCCGCAAGCCGGTGCCGCTCGAGGAGGTCGAGCCCGTGAGCTCGATCCTCAAGCGCTTCCAGACCGGGGCGATGAGCTACGGCTCCATCTCCCAGGAGGCGCACGAGACCCTCGCGATCGCCATGAACAAGCTCGGCGGCAAGTCCAACACCGGTGAGGGCGGGGAGGACGTCGACCGGCTGCTCGACCCGCAGCGGCGCTCGGCGATCAAGCAGGTCGCCTCCGGCCGCTTCGGCGTCACGAGCCTGTACCTCACCAACGCCGAGGACATCCAGATCAAGATGGCCCAGGGCGCCAAGCCCGGCGAGGGCGGCCAGCTCATGGCCCAGAAGCTGTACCCGTGGATCGCCCGCACGCGCCACTCCACCCCGGGCGTGTCCCTGATCTCGCCGCCGCCGCACCACGACATCTACTCGATCGAGGACCTGGCGCAGCTGATCTACGACCTCAAGCGCTCCAACCCGCAGGCCCGCGTGCACGTCAAGCTGGTCTCCGAGATCGGGATCGGCACCGTCGCCTCCGGCGTCACCAAGGCCAAGGCCGACGTGGTGCTCGTCTCGGGGCACGACGGCGGCACGGGCGCGGCCCCGCTGAACTCGCTCAAGCACGCCGGCGCCCCGTGGGAGCTCGGCCTCGCCGAGACCCAGCAGACGCTCATGCTCAACGGCCTGCGGGACCGCGTGGTCGTCCAGGCCGACGGGCAGATGAAGACCGGCCGCGACGTGATCATCGCGGCGCTGCTCGGCGCGGAGGAGTTCGGTTTCGCCACGGCCCCGCTGATCGTCGAGGGCTGCATCATGATGCGCAAGTGCCACCTGGACACCTGCCCCGTGGGCGTGGCCACCCAGAACCCGGAGCTGCGCCGGCGCTTCACCGGCAAGGCCGAGCACGTGGTGAACTTCTTCGAGTTCATCGCCGAGGAGGTCCGGGAGTACCTGGCCCAGCTCGGCTTCCGCTCGCTCGAGGAGGCCGTCGGGCACGCCGAGGTCCTCGAGACCAAGGACGCGATCGACCACTGGAAGGCGCACGGGCTCGACCTCTCGCCGATCCTGCACTCCACGGTGCTCGAGCACCGGGGCGCGGCGGTGCGCAACATGCGCGGCCAGGACCACGAGCTGGAGAAGCACTTCGACAACGAGCTCATCCGGCTCTCCGAGGCCGCCCTGGAGAAGCGGGAGCCCGTGCGGATCCAGCAGCCCATCATCAACACGGACCGCGCGGTCGGCACGATGCTCGGCCACGTGGTGACGCGGACGTTCGGCACCGACGTCCTCGCGCACGACACCATCGACGTGACGCTCATCGGCCAGGCCGGGCAGTCCCTCGGCGCGTTCCTCCCGCAGGGCATCACCCTGCGGCTCGAGGGCGACGCCAACGACTACAGCGGCAAGGGCCTCTCCGGCGGGCGGATCATCGTGCGCCCCGAGCGGGACGCGGTGTTCGAGGCCTCCGAGAACGTCATCGCGGGCAACGTGATCGGCTACGGCGCCACGAGCGGGGAGATCTTCCTGCGCGGCACCGTGGGCGAGCGGTTCCTGGTGCGCAACTCGGGCGCCACCGCGGTGGTCGAGGGCATCGGCGACCACGGCTGCGAGTACATGACCGGCGGCACCGCCCTGGTGCTCGGCCGCACCGGGCGCAACTTCGGCGCCGGCATGTCCGGCGGCGTCGCCTACGTCATCGACCTCGCCGCGACCTCGGTCAACAAGCAGGCCCGCGACAGCGGCGAGCTGCAGCTGCTGCCGCTGGACGAGGCCGACGCCGAGACCGTGCTGGCGCTCATCACGAAGCACGCCGAGGAGACCGGCTCCGAGCTCGCGGACCGGCTCCTCGCCGACCCCGTCGCCACGCTCGGGCGCTTCACCAAGGTCCTGCCGCGGGAGTACGCCGCCGTGCAGGGCATCCGCGAAGAGGCCCGGACCCGGGGGCAGGACCCCGACGGCGACACGGCCTGGCACAAGATCCTGGAGGTGACGACCCGTGGCTGATCCGCGCGGTTTTCTGAAGGTGACCGAGCGCGTCGACCGCCCCAAGCGGCCGGTGCCCGTCCGGATCATGGACTGGAAGGAGGTCCAGGAGGCCCAGGACCGGGGCGTCCTGCAGAAGCAGGCAGGCCGGTGCATGGACTGCGGGATCCCCTTCTGCCACGAGGGCTGCCCTCTCGGCAACCTGATCCCCGAGTGGAACGACCTCGTGTGGCGGGGCCTCGACGCCGAGGCGGTCGAGCGGATGCACGCCACCAACAACTTCCCGGAGTTCACCGGGCGGGTCTGCCCGGCGCCGTGCGAGTCCTCGTGCGTGCTCGGCATCAACCAGCCCGCGGTGACCATCAAGCAGATCGAGTACTCGATCGGCGAGATGGGCTTCGACGAGGGCGTCGTCAAGCCGTTCGTCCCGCAGCGCCTGGTCGGCAAGACCGTGGCGGTCGTGGGCTCCGGGCCCGGGGGCCTCGCGGTGGCCCAGCAGCTGACCCAGGCCGGGTTCACGGTGGCGGTCTACGAGCGCGACGACCGGATCGGCGGCCTGCTGCGCTACGGGATCCCCGACTTCAAGATGGAGAAGGAGGTCCTCGACCGGCGCCTCGACGTGATGCGCGCCGAGGGCACCCGCTTCCGTCCAGGGGTGGAGATCGGCAAGGACATCACCTGGGACCAGCTCAAGCGCCGCTACGACGCCGTGGTGGTCGCCACCGGCGCCACGCGCCCGCGGGACCTGCAGATCCCGGGCCGCGACCTCGACGGCGTCCACTTCGCGATGGACTACCTGGTGCAGGGCAACCGCGTGGTGGCCGGCGACGAGGTCGAGGACCAGATCTCCGCCGCGGGCAAGCACGTCATCGTCCTGGGGGGCGGCGACACCGGTTCCGACTGCATCGGCACCGCCAACCGCCAGGGCGCGGCGTCGATCACGTCCCTGGCGATCGGCCGCAAGCCGGCCGCGGACCGCTCCGACGCCGACCCGTGGCCCATGATGCCCAAGGTCTTCGAGATCTCGACCTCCCACGAGGAGGGCGGGGACCGCACGTACCTGGCCTCCACCGTGGAGTTCGTGGGGGAGGACGGGAAGCTCACCGGCCTGAAGGTCGCCGAGACCGAGTACCTGCCCGACGGGCGGCGCGCCCCGAAGGCCGGCACCGAGCGGGTGATCCCGGCCGACCTGGTCTTCCTGGCGCTGGGCTTCACCGGCAACGAGTCGGAGGACATCACCGAGCAGATCGGCGCCGAGCTGGACGGCCGGACCAACCTCGCCCGCGACGACCGGTACATGACCAACGTGGACGGCGTGTTCGCGTGCGGTGACGCCGGCCGCGGCCAGTCCCTGGTGGTCTGGGCGATCGCCGAGGGCCGCGCCTGCGCGGCCGCCGTCGAACGGTTCCTCATGGGCTCGACCCGCCTGCCGGAGCCGGTGGCCCCGACCGACCGGGCCATCGACCTCAGCCTGTAGGACGGCGCCACGGCGCGGGCGGCCCCCTTCCGCGAAGGGAGCGGCCCGCGCCGTCGCACGTCCGGGGCGGGGTGGCGACCCGGTCGCCTCGACACCGGCGACGGCGTTGATAGGCTGGGGACGACCTCCCGCCCCGGGGCGGAGCATCCAGGCAGTGCGGCCGGGAGCTGCGTCGCGTCCTGCGCGACGGAGCCCCCGGCCGCAGTGCTGTGCACGTCCTCCCCGGTGGCACCCCTCGACCCAAGGCGGCACACATGCGACGAGCGAAGATCGTGGCCACGATCGGCCCGGCCATCTCCTCGTACGAGAACCTCTCCCAGGCGATCCGGTCCGGGATGAACGTGGCCCGGCTCAACATGAGCCACGGCGACCACTCCGTGCACGACGCGTCCTACGAGAACCTGCGGCGGGCCTCGGCGGACGCCGGGCGGACGGTCGCGATCCTCGCGGACCTCCAGGGGCCGAAGATCCGGCTCGGCCGCTTCGCGGACGGCCCGCACGAGCTGCTCCCCGGCGACGAGTTCTCGATCACGATCGACGACGTCGAGGGCACCGCGCGGCTGTGCTCCACCACGCACAAGGGCCTGCCCGGCGACGTCAACGTGGGCGACCCGCTGCTCATCGACGACGGCCGGGTGGCCCTGCGCGCCACGGCCGTCTCCGACACCACCGTCACCACCGAGGTGGTCGTGGGCGGGCCGGTGTCCAACAACAAGGGCATCAACCTGCCCGGCGTGGCCGTGAACGTCCCGGCCCTGTCCGACAAGGACGAGGACGACCTGCGCTGGGCCCTGCACCGCGGCGTCGACCTGGTCGCGCTGTCCTTCGTGCGCGACGCCAAGGACATCGTGCGGGTGCACGAGATCATGGACGAGGAGGGCCGGCGGCTGCCGGTGATCGCCAAGATCGAGAAGCCGCAGGCGGTGGACTCCCTGCACGAGATCATCGACGCGTTCGACGGCATCATGGTGGCCCGCGGCGACCTCGGCGTGGAGCTGCCCCTGGAGCAGGTCCCGATCGTGCAGAAGCGCGCCATCGAGCTCGCCCGGCGCTGGGCCAAGCCCGTGATCGTGGCCACCCAGGTGCTCGAGTCGATGATCGACAACCCGCGTCCCACCCGGGCCGAGGCCTCCGACTGCGCCAACGCCGTGCTCGACGGTGCGGACGCGGTCATGCTCTCCGGGGAGACCTCGGTGGGCAAGTACCCGATCGAGACCATCGAGACCATGGCCCGCATCATCGAGGCCACCGAGTCCCAGGCGCTCGAGCGCGTCCCGGCCCTGGGCACGGAGCCGCGCACCCGCGGCGGCGCGGTGACCCGCGCGGCGGTGACCATCGCCCGGCAGCTCGACGTCAGCTACCTCTGCACCTTCACCCAGTCCGGGGACTCCGCCCGCCGGCTGTCCCGGCTGCGCCCGGCCCACCCGATCCTGGCCTTCACCCCGGAGCCCCTCGTCACCGCCCTGATGTCCCTGCTGTGGGGCGTGCAGCCCATCCAGGTGGCCAAGGTGGACCACACGGACGAGATGACCCGTCAGGTGGACCTCCACCTGCAGCAGCAGGGCCTCGCGGGCCGGGACGACCTCGTCGTGATCTGCGCCGGCTCGCCCCCCGGGGTCGCCGGCACCACCAACCTCGTCAAGGTGCACCGTGTGGGCGACGTCGCGGACGCCGGGGAGCTGCTCGGCGGGGAACAGCGGCGCGAGCGCGTGGGACCGTGGCGGGAGGGCTGACCGGCCCCGCGGGCATGACCCCCGAGGAGCACTCCCGGGACCTGCGCGAGCACGGCGTCCCCGAGGAGCTGCACGCCCACTTTCCCGGGCACGGGATGGGCGGGCTCGCCCGGGCGATGGGCATCCGGTTCACGGAGCTCACGCCCGGGCGCTCGGTCGCCACGATGCCGGTCGAGCCGAACACCCAGCCGGGCGGGATCCTGCACGGGGGAGCGCACTGCGTCCTCGCCGAGACCCTGGCCTCCACCGCGGCGAGCGTGCACGCCGGGCCGGGGCGGTACGCGGTGGGCGTCGACGTCAACGCCACCCACCAGCGCGGCGTCGCCTCCGGCACGGTCACCGGAACGTGCACGGCGCTGCACCTGGGAGCCACGCTGACCGTCCACGAGGTCGTGATGACCGACGACCGGGGCCGGCGGCTGTCCACGGCGCGGGTCACGAATTTGGTGCGGGAGCGGGGCACCGGGCACTGACGGCGCGGGGGAGGGACGAGAAACCCCGGACCACCGGTCCGGGGTGCTGGTGCCCAAGGTGGGACTCGAACCCACACTCCAGTGGAACCGCATTTTGAGTGCGGCGCGTCTGCCAATTCCGCCACTTGGGCCCGCGGTCGCGGTCCGCGCCGCCTCGGCAGGGCGGATCCTGCGCTCGCCCACTCTACAACAGTTATAGGCTGGGGCTGATCGGACCGAACGCGCGGCGCCGGGCAGCCGGGCGCCGCGGGCCCCACCGCCCGCGCGGCGCGGGCAACGACGCACCAGCAGCCAAGGAGTCAGCGTGACGGAGCAGCCGAAACCCTCCCCGGCGGAGGCCCCCGAGGCCCAGGACGACCTGCCCGCGGACGCGGGGGACAACGACCTGCGCCCGGCCCGCCGGGTGGTCGTCGCCGAGGACGAGACCCTGATCCGCCTGGACATCGTGGAGATGCTCCGGGACGCCGGCTACGACATCGTCGCGGAGGCCGACAACGGCCAGCGCGCGGTCGAGCTCGCCCGCGAGCTCCGCCCCGACCTCGTGCTCATGGACGTGAAGATGCCCGTCCTGGACGGGATCACCGCGGCGGAGCAGATCGCCTCGGACCGGATCGCCCCGGTGGTCCTGCTCACGGCCTTCAGCCAGCGGGAGCTCGTCGAGCGGGCCCGGGAGGCGGGGGCCATGGCCTACGTGGTCAAGCCGTTCACGGTGGACGACCTCGTGCCCGCGATCGAGATCGCGATCTCCCGGGCCGAGGAGATCGCCGCGCTCGAGCGCGAGGTCACGGACATGAAGGAGCAGTTCGCCACCCGCAAGCTCGTGGAGCGCGCCAAGTCGCTGTTGACCACCAAGATGGGGCTGACCGAGCCCGAGGCGTTCCGCTGGATCCAGAAGACCTCGATGGACCGGCGACTGTCCATGCGGGAGGTCGCCGAGGCCATCATCAACCAGGTCGCCTGAGCGCGCCCGCCGGCCGCGCCGGCTGACCCGCCCGGGCCCGGCGGAGCGCCCGCCCCGGTTCCCGCCCGGGCCCTAGGATGGGTCCGTGAGTGAAACGACGCAGCAGACGCAGACCGACACGAGCCCCGCGACCGCCGTGCGCACGGTGACCGTCGGGACCGACACCGACCACCCCGTCGACGTCGAGATCCCCCATCCGGTCTCCCGGCCCGACCGCAAGCTGCTGCTGGTCGACGGCCACTCCCTGGCCTTCCGCGCGTTCTTCGCGCTGTCCCGCGCCGCCGAGTACGGCGGCGGGCCGGCGTTCGTGACCTCCGACGGCCGGCACACCGAGGCCGTCTACGGCTTCGTGAACACGCTCGTGAAGCTGGTGCGGGAGCAGAAGCCCACGCACCTGGTGGTCTCCTTCGACCTCGAGGGCCCCACCCTGCGCTCCCAGGAGTACGAGGAGTACAAGGGCGGGCGCGACGAGACGCCGGAGGAGTTCCACGGGCAGATCCCGCAGATCCGCCGGATCCTCGACGCCCTGGGCGTGCCCGTGGTCACGGCCGAGGGCCACGAGGCCGACGACGTCCTGGCCACCCTCGCCCGCCGCGGCGCCGAGCAGGACTACGAGGTGCTCGTCTTCTCCGGGGACCGGGACGCCTTCCAGATGATCGACGAGCACGTCACCGTGGTCTACCCCGGGCGCACCCCCTCCGACCTCAAGCACATGGACGCCGCCGCCGTGGTGGACAAGTACAAGGTGCCGCCCCAGCACTACCCGGACCTCGCGGCCCTGACCGGCGAACAGGCCGACAACCTCCCGGGGATCCCCGGTGTGGGCGCCGGCTTCGCGGCCAAGTGGATCCTCGCCTACGGGGACGTCGACACGATCCTGGCGCACGCGGACCGCGTCAAGGGCAAGAAGGGCGAGGCGCTGCGCGAGCACCGCGCGGCGGTCGAGCGCAACCGGCGGCTCAACCGCCTGATCACCGACCTCGGGATCGAGCTCGACCTGGCCGACGCCGGTCTGCCCGTGCCCGACGCCCAGGCGGTGCAGGAGGTCTTCGACGACCTCGAGTTCGGCGACGGCCTGCGCAACCGGCTCTTCGATGCGTTCGGGCGCCCCGCGGAGGAGGCCGCCCCACCGGCAGACCTCGGCCTGGGGGACGTCGAGCGTCCCGGCACCGCCGAGGAGCTCGAGCGGTGGCTGGCCGGCGGACAGGGCCCCGTGGTGCTGCACGCGCTGCACCGCGACGACGACCCCGTGCTCCCGGGCGCCCGCGAGCTCTCCGGGGCGGTCCTCGCCCGGGGCGGCCACCAGCCGTCCGCGCTGTTCCTGGACCTCGCGGACGCGGACTCCGCGCTGGAGTCCGCGCTCGCCCGCTGGCTGGCCGACGCGGACCGGCCCAAGATCGTGGACGGGCTCAAGGAGGTCTGGAAGTCCCTCGCGGTGCGCGGCCTGCCGCTGGCCGGGGTCGTGGACGACCCCCAGCTCTCGGCCTACCTGCTGCAGCCGGCGCGGCGCAGCTACGAGCTCCCCGCCCTGCTCGAGGACCGCCTGGGCCTGGCGGTGGCGCCGGTCGCGGACGAATCCGGCGCCGAGGGGCAGCAGCAGCTCGCGCTCGACTCCGGGCCCTGGCCCGCCCCCGCGGTGCTGCGGCGGGAGGCGGAGCTGGCGGTGGCGACCGCCCAGCTCTCCGAGCACCTGCTGGAGAAGCTGGCGGAGACGCACCAGACCGCCCTGCTCACGGACCTCGAGCTGCCCCTGGCCGTGGTGCTGGGGCGGATGGAGCTCGCCGGGATCGCCGTGGACCCCGAGGGGGTCCAGGTCCTGCTCGACGACTTCGCCCGGGTGATCGAGCAGGCGCAGCAGGAGGCGCACGCCCAGATCGAGGCGCCCGTGAACCTCGGCTCCACCAAGCAGCTGCAGCAGGTGATGTTCGAGGAGCTGGGGCTGCCGAAGACCAAGAAGATCAAGTCCGGCTTCACCACCGACGCCGACGCCGTGGCGGAGCTGCTCACCCGCACCGATCCCGACTCCAAGGGGCACCGCTTCCTCGCCGGCCTGCTGGCCTACCGGGACGCCAACAAGCTGCGCCAGACCGTCGAGGGCCTGCAGAAGGCCATCGCCGAGGACGGCCGCGTGCACACCACCTACATGCAGAACGTCGCCGCCACCGGCCGGCTGTCCTCGACCAACCCGAACCTGCAGAACATCCCCGTGCGGACCGAGGAGGGCCGCCGCATCCGCGGGCTGTTCGTGGTCGGGCGGCCGGAGGCCGGACGGGCGTACGAGCAGCTGCTGACCGCCGACTACTCCCAGATCGAGATGCGCATCATGGCGCACCTGTCCGGGGACGAGGCGCTGATCGAGGCGTTCCGCAGCGGCGAGGACCTGCACCGCTTCGTGGGCTCGAAGATCTTCGGCGTGGCCCCGGAGGAGGTCAGCGCGGCCATGCGCTCCAAGGTCAAGGCCATGAGCTACGGGCTGGTGTACGGGCTGAGCTCCTTCGGGCTGTCCAAGCAGCTGCGGATCCCCGTGGACGAGGCCCGCACCCTGATGAGCGACTACTTCACCCGGTTCGGGGCGGTGCGCGACTACCTGCGCGGCGTCGTGGAGCAGGCCCGCGAGGACGGCTACACGGCCACGATCGACGGCCGCCGCCGCTACCTCCCGGACCTCTCCAGCGACAACCGGCAGCTGCGCTCCATGGCCGAGCGCGCCGCCCTCAACGCCCCCATCCAGGGATCGGCCGCGGACATCATCAAGAAGGCGATGCTCGGCGTGGACCGGCGCTTCGCCGACGAGGGGCTCGGCTCGCGGATGCTCCTGCAGGTCCACGACGAGCTCGTCGTGGAGGTCGTCCGCGGAGAGCGCGAGACCGTGGAGCGGGTGCTGCGCGAGGAGATGGGCGGCGCCGCCGAGCTGTCCGTCCCGCTGGAGGTCAACGTCGGCGCGGGCCGCTCCTGGCACGAGGCCGCCCACTGACCGGTCGGCCCGGCGCCCCGGCCGGCCCGCCCCCCGACCCCACCGCGAACGAGGAGCCCACCATGGACCCCCAGCACGACGCTCCGGCGACACCGTCCACCCCCGGCACCGTGACCGAGTCCTACTCGGCCGGCGGGCACGACTACACGTTCGCGGAGTTCGGGGTGGGCCCCGGCGGCGTCGCGGCCAACCCGGCGGCCGTGGAGTGGGTGCGGGCCATCCGGCAGGGCTTCCACCAGGCGGAGCCGACCGACGAGACCCTCGAGCGCACCCTGTCCTGGATGCACGCCGAGCGGGTGCGGCTGCGGGCGGCGTACCCCCACGCCGTGCCGGAGGCGGCGCTGCCCACCCGGCGGCCCGTGGCCACGTTCACCTCCTGGGAGGGCTCGCTCAACGCGGGCCGCGGCCGGCTGCTGCGCGCCCGGCTGATCTCCGAGGTCACCGTCCGGCCCACCCACAGCCGCCGCGGGCTGCTGCGCCGGCTGATGACGGGGGAGCTGGACCGCGCCCGGCGGGACGGCTACCCCGTGGCGCTGCTGACCGCGACCGAGGCCACCATCTACGGCCGGTTCGGCTTCGGGGCGGCCACGTTCAACCGCGAGGTCACCGTGGACGCCACCACCCGCCTGCAGCTCAAGGCGCCCACCGTGGGCAGCGTGGAGATGGCCGACGGCGAGGCTGTGCGCCGGCTCGCCCCCGTGCTCTTCCAGCGCTTCCACGAGAGCTCGCACGGATCGGTGAGCCGGGTGGCCTACCACTGGCCCGAGTACACGGGGGAGTACGCGATCACCCCGCAGAAGGCGGACCCCGAGGTGCGCTGCGCCGTGCACTACGACGACGCGATGCGCCCGGACGGCTACGTGACCTACCGCTTCGAGCCCAACACCTCCTACCCCCTGACCCTGACGGTGCTCGACCTCGTGGGCGCGTCCCCGGACGTGTCCATCGCCCTGTGGGAGTTCGTGACCTCCCTGGACCTCGTGGACCAGGTCCGCTTCGGCCGCGCCCCCGTGGAGGACCCGCTCGTGTGGGCGATGGCGGACCGCGCCAAGTACCGCGTCACCGCGGAGTCCGACAAGGTGTGGGTGCGGGTCCTGGACCCCGCCGCGGCGCTGGTGGCCCGCCCGTACACCTTCCGCGGGCGGATCGTGATCTCCCTCGTGGACCCGCTGGGCTACGCCGACGGCGTCTGGGCGCTGGACACCACCGGGGGCTCGCCCGTCGTCGAGCGGCTGCGCGACCGGCCCCGCACCGCCGACGACGAAGCCGGGCGCTCGGTCCCCGCCGTGGAGCTGCCCGCCGGGGCCGACGTGGCGATGCGGGTGGACGTGCTGGGGTCCCTGTACCTCGGGGCGGTGAAGGCCAGCACCCTCGCGCAGGCCGGGCTGATCGTGGCCCGGGACGAGGAGGCGCTGCGGGACCTGCAGGACTTCATGGAGACCCCGACCGCCCCGTACGGCGTCACGCAGTTCTGAGCCGCGGCGGCGGGGCGGGTCGCGTGTTGCGCCGGTTTTCCTCCGTCCGTAGACTGAGCCGGTGCGTGCTCTGCACGTGCCCTGTCCAGCAATCCTTCGGAACGGCCGCGGTCCGGCCGGACAATCTCCGTTCCGACTGATCAGAACCTATCCACATCGGAGCCCCTACTACATGACCACCACCACCCCGCAGGTTGCCGTCAACGACATCGGGTCCGCGGAGGACTTCCTCGCCGCTGTCGACGCGACCATCAAGTACTTCAACGACGGCGACCTCGTCGAGGGCACCGTCGTCAAGGTCGACCGCGACGAGGTCCTTCTCGACATCGGCTACAAGACCGAGGGCGTCATCCCGTCCCGCGAGCTGTCCATCAAGCACGATGTCGACCCGGACGAGGTCGTGACCGTGGGTGATGAGGTCGAGGCTCTGGTCCTCACCAAGGAGGACAAGGAAGGCCGCCTGATCCTGTCCAAGAAGCGGGCTCAGTACGAGCGCGCCTGGGGCGACATCGAGAAGATCAAGGAGGACGACGGCGTCGTCACCGGCACCGTCATCGAGGTCGTCAAGGGCGGCCTCATCCTCGACATCGGCCTGCGCGGCTTCCTCCCCGCCTCCCTCGTCGAGATGCGCCGCGTGCGCGACCTCGCGCCGTACATCGGCCAGCAGATCGAGGCGAAGATCATCGAGCTGGACAAGAACCGCAACAACGTGGTCCTGTCCCGCCGCGCGTGGCTCGAGCAGACCCAGTCCGAGGTCCGCTCCAACTTCCTGCACAAGCTCGAGAAGGGCCAGGTCCGCACGGGCACGGTCTCCTCGATCGTCAACTTCGGTGCCTTCGTGGACCTGGGCGGCGTCGACGGCCTCGTGCACGTCTCCGAGCTGTCCTGGAAGCACATCGACCACCCCTCCGAGGTCGTCGAGGTCGGCCAGGAGGTCACCGTCGAGGTCCTGGACGTCGACATGGACCGCGAGCGCGTCTCCCTGTCGCTGAAGGCGACCCAGGAGGACCCGTGGCAGCTGTTCGCCCGCACCCACGCCCTCGGGCAGGTCGTGCCGGGCAAGGTCACCAAGCTCGTCCCCTTCGGCGCGTTCGTGCGCGTCGAGGACGGCATCGAGGGCCTGGTGCACATCTCCGAGCTGGCCCAGCGCCACGTGGACATGGCCGAGCAGGTCGTCTCCGTGGGCGATGAGCTGTTCGTCAAGGTCATCGACATCGACCTGGACCGCCGCCGCATCTCGCTGTCGCTCAAGCAGGCCAACGAGGGCGTGGACCCGGACTCCACCGAGTTCGACCCGGCCCAGTACGGCATGGCCGCCGAGTACGACGAGCAGGGCAACTACAAGTACCCCGAGGGCTTCGATCCCGAGACCAACGAGTGGATCGAGGGCTACGAGACCCAGCGCGCCGCCTGGGAGCAGCAGTACGCCGACGCCCAGTCGCGCTGGGAGGCGCACAAGGAGCAGGTCCGGAAGTCGATCGCCGAGGACGCCGAGGCCGCCGCCGGCGGCACGACGAGCTCCTCGTCCTCCTCGTCCTCGTCCTCGTCCTCCTCGTCCGCGCCGGCCCCGACCAGCTACTCCTCCGAGGCCCCGGCCGCCGACTCCGGCACCCTGGCCTCCGACGAGGCCCTGGCCGCGCTGCGCGAGAAGCTGACCGGAGCCTGATCCGACCGGCACCAGTAGGGCAGTCCCGCACTGCACCGACGACGGCCCCCGCCCTTTCCTGGGCGGGGGCCGTCGCCGTGTCCGCCACCACGCCGACCGGCACCGGCGCGCCCGGCGCCGGCCGACCCCGGTGACGGAGCGCCCCGCCCGAGCGGGGCGGGACCGGGCCCGGCGGAGCGGGCGCGTCCCCGGTCAGGCCCGGGGAACGGCGGGGGAGTCCACCCAGTCCACGCCGTCCGGGCGCAGCGCCCCGGCGCCGGAGGTCAGCGAGGCCACGCGGGAGTGCAGCGCGGCAACGGCCGCGTCGTCGTCGTCCAGGGCGAGGCCCAGCTCCGCGCCGGCCGCCCCGTAGGCGGTGTCCAGCACCGTGGTCCCGGCCGAGCGCAGCTCGTTCTCGATCCGGCCCGCGTCCGCGTGCGCGGCGGGGAGCCGGTAGAGCCGCTGCCGCCGGCGGACCACGAGGGACGCGCCGTCCAGGGCCTGGGACACGGCGTCGGAGTAGGCACGGACCAGTCCGCCGGCGCCCAGCAGGGTGCCGCCGAACCAGCGCACCACCACGGCGCTCACGTCGGAGAGGTCGGTGACGTCCCGGCCGGCCGCGTCCGTGCCGGTGCGGCGCAGCACGAGGGCCTCGAGCATCGGCAGGCCCGCGGTGCCGGCGGGCTCGCCGTCGTCCGAGGAGCGCTGCACGTCCCGGTCGGGCCCCAGCACGAACGCCGAGCAGTGGTGGCGGGCGTCGTGGAAACCCCGCCGCAGCTCCTCGGCCAGGGCCCGGGCCTCGGCCTCCGTGGCCGCCCGCCGCAGCACCGCCAGGAAGCGCGAGCGCTTGATCTCCAGTTCGGCCACAGCCTCCGTGCCCGCGGCGAGCGTCGTGTACCGGGTGGCGCGGCTGAGCAGGGGGTCCGGGTCCATGCAGCCCACTCTAGGCCCGGACCACACCCTCGACGGGACCGGGGCAGGGTGCTAGACAGAGGAGCATCCGCGACCGAGGGAGCAGACATGCGCATCGCCGACACCTCCGACCTCTGGTGGAAGCAGGCGGTCGTGTACTGCGTGGACGTCGAGCGGTTCCTGGACACCGACGGCAACGGCATCGGCGACATCGCCGGGCTGGCCGAGCGGGTGGACTACCTGGCCGAGCTGGGCGTCAGCTGCCTGTGGCTCATGCCGTTCTACCCCACGCCGAACCGGGACGACGGGTACGACATCACCGACTTCTACGGCGTCGACCAGCGCCTGGGCAGCTTCGGCGACCTCGTGGAGCTCGTCCGCACCGCCCAGGACCGCGGACTGCGGGTGATCGCCGACCTCGTGGTCAACCACACCTCCGACCAGCACCCGTGGTTCCGGGCCGCCCGTTCGAGCACGGACAGCCCGTACCGCGAGTACTACGTGTGGCGGGCGGACGAGCCGCCGGACACGGCCGAGAAGGCCGTCTTCCCGGACAAGGAGGGCGGCATCTGGACCCGGGACGAGATCACCGGGCACTGGTACCTGCACCGCTTCTACCGCCACCAGCCCGACCTCAACCTCAACCATCCCAAGGTGCGGGACGAGATCGCGAAGATCGTCGGGTTCTGGCTGCACCTGGGCCTGGACGGCTTCCGCGTGGACGGGATCCCCCAGCTGCTCACCCTCGGGCAGGGCGACGACTTCGAGAACCGGGGCGGGTTCACCGACCCGCACGGTTTCCTGCGCTCGCTGCGCAAGTTCGCGAACCGCCGCAACGGCCGGGCCGCCCTGCTGGGTGAGGTGAACCTGCCCTACCAGCAGCAGCTCGAGCTGTTCGGCACCGAGGACGCGGGGGAGCTGACCATGATCTTCGACTTCGTGGCGATGCAGAACCTCTATCTCGCACTCGCCCGCCAGGACGCCGGGCCGCTGGCGGCCGCCCTGAAGAACCGGCCGCGCATTCCGCAGGACGCCCAGTGGGCCAACTTCGTGCGCAACCACGACGAGCTCACCCTCGACCAGCTCTCCGAGTCCGAGCGGGAGGAGGTGTTCGCCGCCTTCGGGCCCGAGGAGCGCATGCAGGTCTACGGCCGGGGCCTCACGCGGCGGCTTCCGCCCATGCTGCAGGGCGACCAGCAGCGCATCCGGATGGTCTACTCGCTGCTCTTCTCGCTGCCGGGCACCCCGGTGCTGTACTACGGCGAGGAGATCGGCATGGGCGAGAACCTCGCCGCCGAGGGCCGCATGGCCGTGCGCACGCCCATGCAGTGGACCTCCGGGCGCAACGGGGGCTTCTCCTCCGCCGGCGCCGAGGACCTCTCCGGTCCCGTCGTCGAGGGGGAGTTCGGTCCCCCGAACGTGAACGTGGCCGACGCCAAGCGGGACCCGCACTCCCTGCTGCACTTCGTCACCGGCCTGTCCCGCCGCTACCGGGAGTGCACCGAACTGGCGTGGGGCGCGGCCGAGGTCCTGGACCAGCCGCGCCGGGAGGTGCTGGCCCACCGCTGCTCGTGGGAGGGCTCCGCCATCGTGGCGCTGCACAACCTCTCCGCGGAGCCCACCACGGTGCCCCTGCGGCTGCCGGACGAGGCGGAGGGCACCGAGCTGCTGGACCTGCTGGGGGACGGGGCGTGCGCCCTCGACGCCGACTCCTCGGCGGAGCTGGACCTGGCGGGCTACGGGTACCGCTGGCTGCGGGTGCACCGGGCCCACGGGCCCGGCACGCTGCCGGACGTCATGACCACCGTGGCCGGCGCCGGGGAGCCCTGAACGCCCGGGGCCCGGCAGCGGCCGGCCGCTAGCATGGTCCCATGCTGACCATCGGACTCACCGGCGGGATCGCCTCGGGCAAGTCCACGGTCTCCCGGCGGCTCATGGAGCTCGGGGCCACCGTGATCGACGCCGACGCGATCGCGCGTGCCCTGCAGGAGCCTGGCCGGCCCGGGCTCGACGGGATCGTCGAGGAGTTCGGCCCCTCCGTGCTGACCCCGGGCGGCCGCCTGGACCGGGCCGCGCTCGGGGCCCGCGTGTTCGCGGACCCGGGGGCGCGCTCCCGGCTCAACGCGGTCATCCATCCCCTCGTCCGCGCGGAGGCGGAACGGCTCGCGGCCGCGGCGGGGGAGGACGCCGTCCTCGTCGAGGACATCCCCCTGCTCGTGGAGACCGGCCAGCACGGTCGCTTCGACCTCGTCCTCACCGTCCAGGCCCCGGTGGAGGAGCGGGTGCGGCGGATGGTCGAGGACCGTGGCATGACGGAGGCGGACGCGCGCGCCAGGATCGCCGCGCAGGCCAGGGACGAGGAGCGGGCGGCCGTCTCCAGCACCGTGCTGGTCAACGACGGTTCCGTGCAGCAGCTGCTCGACCGCGTCGACGCGTGGTGGGAGTGGCACGTGGAACCGCGCCTGACGCCCGCGCCGCCCGGGGCGTGAGCCTCCACCGGCGGGCGACCACGCGGTAGGGTCTTAGCAACCGGAGCACACCACTGAAGCGCACAACCGAGACACGGCGGCCGTCCGCTCGTCCGAGGCCGGGGGCCGCCGGGGAAGCACGGCGATGCTGAACAGACTGCACGACTCCCTGCGACTGCGGACCAGTCCCACCATCTTCTTCGGCTCCGCGCTGGTGATCGCCGCGTTCGTGGTCCTGACGCTGGTGTTCACCGATTTCATGGACGCGGTCTTCGCCGACGGCTCCGGCTGGGTCATCGAACAGCTCGGCTGGTTCTACGTCCTCGGCGTGACCGTCTTCCTGCTGTTCCTGGTCTACCTCATGATCAGCCGCTTCGGCCAGGTCCGGCTCGGCGCCGACGACGAACGGCCCCGGCACACCAACCTGTCCTGGTTCTCGATGCTCTTCGCCGCGGGGATCGGCACGATCCTCATGTTCTGGGCCGTCGCCGAGCCGGTGAACCACTTCGCGAACCCACCGCGGCAGGGTGTCGAGCCGTCCTCCGCGCAGGCCGCCACCGAGGCGATGGGCTTCACGCTCTACCACTTCGGGCTGCACACCTGGACGATCTTCACCCTCCCGGCGCTGGCCTTCGGCTACTTCATGTACAAGCGCAACCTCCCGCCGCGGGTGAGCTCCATGTTCCAGCCGCTGCTCGGGGAGCGGATCCACGGGCCGGTCGGGCGGCTCATCGACATCCTGGCCATCGTGGGCACCCTCTTCGGCGTGGCCGTCTCGATCGGTCTCGGCACCATGCAGATCAACAGCGGCCTGGCGCGGCTCTTCGGCATCTCGGAGTCGGCGCTCTCGCAGATCCTCATCATCGCCGCCGTCAGCCTCGTCGCCTCGATCTCCGTGGCCCTGGGCCTCGACCGCGGCATCAAGCGGCTGTCCAACACCAACATCCTCATCGCGATCGCCCTGCTGGTCTTCATCCTCGTCTCCGGGCCCACCGTGCTGATGCTCAAGGGCATGGTCGAGTCCGCCGGCACGTACCTGTCGATGCTCCCGGCGCTGGCGTTCTGGAACGACTCCCTCGCGGACACCGGGTGGCAGAGCGGCTGGACCGTCTTCTACTGGGCGTGGACCATCACGTGGTCGCCGTTCGTGGGCATCTTCATCGCCCGCATCTCCCGCGGCCGCACCATCCGCCAGTTCGTCTCCGGGGTGCTCGCGTTCCCCACGCTGTTCTCCGTGATCTGGTTCGGGATCTTCGGCATGGGCGTGTTCGACATCGAGCTCAACGGCGAGGGCGGGCTCGTCGAGGCCGTCGTCGACGAGGGTGACATCCCCGGCGCGATGTTCGTCTTCCTGGAGAACTTCCCGTTCTCCACCGTCACCTCCGCGGTGGGCGTGCTCATCGTGGTGCTGTTCTTCATCACCTCGATCGACTCCGCCGCCCTGGTGATGGACACCATGGGCAGCGGCCACGAGGAGGAGTCCCCGGTGCACCAGCGCGTGTTCTGGGTCGTCGCCATCGGACTCATCGCGGCGATCCTGCTCACCGCCACCGGCGCCACCGGCCTCGCCGCCCTGCAGAACGTGGCCATCCTCATGGGCCTGCCGTTCTTCGTGCTGGGGTACCTGATGATCTACTCGCTGCTGCGGGCCCTGCGCGAGGACGCCGGGGAGGTGGGCGTGCTGCCCACCCGCCAGTGGCGCCGGGTGCTGCCGCCGGAGGAGTTCCACCGCCGTGCCTCCACCGGCACCGAGGTGGACGAGGAGATCGTGGTGGCCCCGGACTACGTGCACGGCTCGGAACCGGCCAACGCCCCCGCGATCGAGCACGCGGAGCAGCCCGACTACGTGCGGGAGTACCGGACGAACACGGGCTCGCTCAAGCAGATCCGCGACATCGAGTAGCCGCACGCGCCGCCCGCGGTGACCGGGCCGTGCGGCGTCACACCGGCCGGAGCGCCGGGTCCGCCCGTGCCGCCGAGCGCTAGAATGGTGATCACCATCACAGTCGGCAACGGGGGACGTCATGGCGAGGAACAGGCAGAACACCAACCGGGACGGCGAGCAACGGCACCGCATCCTCGACCGGCTCAACGCCATCGCGATGAGCGTCTACGGGCCGGGGGACCGGTCGGCCCAGGCCCAGGAGGGTGAGCACATGAGCGAGGCCGCGGAGGCGTGGTACCAGGAGGTCCAGGAGCACTTCTACGTGGAGAAGGACGAGCACGGCAACGAGTACCTCTACCACCGGGACGACTCCGGGGAGGGGACGAGCACCGGCAGCTCGCGCAACTGACACGCACGCAGCAGGGCGGGGGGTCTCGATGAGGCTCCCCGTCCGGTGTCGCCGCAGGTGGCACGCCCCGTCCCAGGGGCATTGCGGGCTCTGGAGCACCTCCGGCGGTCGATGGGGTCGACCGGACTCCCCATCCCGCCTCCTCGTCCCCGTCCCCGGACGACACCTCATCCCCAGAACGTGGGAGCACCCCGCATGAGACCCTCCTTCCTGTCCCGCGTGGACCGGGGCCTCAGCGGCCCTGCTGGCTGTCACCGGGCTTGCCGTGGGCGGGCCCCCGGCCCACGCCCGGACCTATCACGGGCCCTATGTGCAGCCCATGTTCTCCTATGCCGACATCGTCGGCTTCGGCCGCCGGGGGTGTCCGTGGCCTACTCGCAGGGCTGGGCGTCCTACTCCCCCGTGGCACTGAAGGTGGCCGATCTCGGCCGGGCCCTGGGCTGGCGCGGCGACCGCCACCTGCGCACCCTCGCCGACGTCAACGGCGATGGGATCCAGGACCTGATCGGCTTCGGCAACGCCGGGGTCCTCACCGCCCGGGCCCGGGCGAACATCACCTTCGAGGCGCCGTTCCTGCAGGTTCCCCGCTTCGGGTACGACGACGGCTGGACCGAGGCCGGGTATCCGCGCCTGCTCGGTGACACCAACGGCGACGGACGGTTGGACATCGTGGGGTTCGGGCACTCGAGCACCTACGTGGCCCTCCTGTCCTGACCCGTCCGCCGGGGGGCCCTACCGGTCTCCAGGGCCGGTAGGGCACGCTCCGGCCCTGTCCCGGACCGATGACGGGGTCGGGTTCGCCGCGGTGCTGCTGCCGGTGCTCTTCTCGTTCGGGCCCAGCCTGGCCGGGGTGATCGTCACCGGACTGTTCCTCGACAGGGCGGGCCTGAAGGACCTGGCACGGCGGACGGTCAAGAAGCGTGTGCCCGCCCGGTGGATCCTGATCGTTCTGCTGGTTCCTCCCGGAGTGTGCGTGGGCAGCCTGCTGGCCGGGTGGGCGCTCGGCGGTTTCGCCCCGTACCGGTTCGACCTTCCGGTGCCTCTGACGTAGTCGGTGCCGCTGCTGCTGTTCATGGCGGTCTTCACCGGTGTGGCCGAGGGCCGGGCCGGCGCGGCTACGCCTCGCCGCAGTTGCAGCGCCGGAACACCGCCGAACGGGCCAGCCGGATCCTCCGGGTGCTGCGGGGGTTGTGACGCCTGCCGGCCATCCTGCTGGGCCCGTACCTGCGCGGACAGCCGAGCATCCCGATGGTCATCGCCGTGCTGCCGGGTGATCGCGACCGTATCGGCTCCGCGGCCGTCGCTGTCTCCAACCGCATCAGGACGGTGTCCCCGGTGCGCGTCGAGCCGCCCCGTTGCCGGCGGCGCTCATGGCCGGCAGCGCGATCACCGTGGTGGCCTGCCCCGTGCTCGGCGACGATCGTGAGGCGGGAACTCCTGGCCGTATCGACCGTGGCGCCGGGTCGGCGGGGGGGCCAAGGGGAGCAGCGGCCCGGTTTCCCCCGGAGGCCGCCGCTGACGTGTGTGTGGATCGACGACCGGTGGCTTCGAGAGGAGAGAACGGCCCCTGGCGGACTGCCCCGAGGTGAAGGGCGCCTCGACGTCGTTGGGATCGCGCAAGGCGAGGTGGGCCGGGCAGCGCTGCCACCAGGCCTGCTGCATCGCCTGCACCTGCTCCGTCGAGCTGGGTGAGGACACCGCGATCTCGATGCGCCGTTGCTGCGGATCCGCGACGGTGCCGTTGACCTCGAGCAGACCACCCGGACCGGTGGTGCCGCCGGCCGTGGCACTGAGCTCGGTGATCCCGGCGTCGAACTGGGGGCGTGAGTGCCATGGATGAACGCGACCGCGCACTCAGCCGGGGCGCGGAGCAGATCGGCGGCGGGAGTGAGGGATTCGTCGGAGCCACCGACCGGCTGCGACAGGTGGGTCTCCCAGCTGAAGGAGCCGGCGCCCAGGCGCGTGTGACCCTCCGTCAGCGTCGCCGTCACTCCGGGCGAGATCTGCCCGGCGGACGGGTCCGCGGTGCACCTGCCGGAACGCGTCGACGGGCGGTGGCCGCAGCGTCCTGATCGGGAGGTGTCGTGCGGGAGAGCGGCCCAGCAACGCAGAAGCAGGATGTGCCTCCGAACTTCGCGCCCCCGAGAGGCTGGCCCGACGGGTGCAGGACGGCCCTGCGCGGCGACGGTGCCGTGTGCGCCGCGGCGAAGGCCCCTTCGGACCGGCGCCCGTAGAAGTTCCCGTCATCTAGGTGACATGTCACTGCAAATCCATGCCTATGACTGGACAAAGGTCTAGTCTCGTCTGAGAAGGGGGTCACAGATGAGAACAACGGTGTCCAACGTCCTCACGGGGGCTGGGGCAGTGGTCATGACTGTCGCACTGCTCGCCATGGTCCTCAACGTCTTTACAGGGGAGGGCCCCGGTGATCCGCTGATCGCGCTGATGACCTTGGGGGTGATCGGCGCAGTGATCGGCTTCGTACAGCGTTTCGACGAAGATGCCGCGCAGCAGTCGACCCCGCATGAAGCGCTGTTGCAGGCTCGGCGGTGGCGCGTCGAGAGAATCGACACTGACCGTTCCCTGGCCGCATCCGGACGTCAGATGTAGTCACTCGCGACCTGCAAGGCCCCACTGATGTGCCAGGTGGCCCAGAGGGCAGGGATTGTCAGGGCAGTTCCCCTTGAGCGACCGACGGTCGGAGCAAGGTGAGCCGTGTCGTCCCGGAGCGTCTTCCAAGTCATGGGATGCGAGACGCCTCGTCGATTTCGAGTCGGCCGTCCCATGTCCTGGTAGTGGGACGGTCGGCTCCGGATTCTCCATCAGTGGTCCGTGGTCGGCGAGTCTTGTTCCAGAAGTTGGGTCAAGACTGTGGTCTCGTTCCGCCCGAACGGAACCGACTACCGGGACGTCGAGCCCGTGGAATCGGGGCAAGCGCGGGTTTCGACGGCCGAACAGGATGTGAACCGGCAGGTTAATGCCTTGCGGCAGGTCGGTATCGCCCCGGAGCGGATCCATGTGGACCAGAAGTCCGGGGCCACCACGGACCGCCCCGGGTTGGCCGCGGCTCCGGCCTACGCCCGGGAGGTTGATGTGATCGTGGTGCACACCCTGGATCGGCTCGGGCACACCGTGCGCGACACCGCGAATCCGATCCATGATCTGGCCGAGCGCGGGTGGGGGTGCGCAATCTGGCGGACCCGATCAACGTGGACTCCACGAAACCGAATGACCCGATGGCCCAGTTGGCGGTGGTGCTGCTGGCGTTGTTCGGGCAGACGGAACGCACCTACACCCTCGAGCGCGCCGCTCACCCCCAACTGGCGGCCACCGTCAGGGGCCGGCGGATCGGGCGGCCGACGGTGGTGGACCCGGACACGTTGGCCGACGCAGCACATGTACGGGAGAGCGGGCACACGATCGCGGAGATCGTGGCCACGACCGGCATCACCCGCACCACCCTCTACCGCCACCTCCCACCGCGCCCGCCGAAGGCGGTGACGGCCGAGCCGATCACCGCCGCCGAGCCCGACCCCGGCCCGACGGACCGACCCAGACCCGGTGATCGTCACGTGCCGCTGAACCCGCGGACGTCAGCCGACGTGCTGCGACGGTGTCTGGGATGGATAGACTTTGGGGATGCTTCAGCAGTGAGGCGCTGAGAGTCCGGGGGTGTCCTCGCCACCGGGCGTTTTCTGGGGATAGTCATGACTTCTTCGGTCCCGGTCTCGCCGGCTGACCCTGTCGGGTTCGCCGAGATCGCCGATGCGGTGCTGGGCCTGGGGGAGCAGCTGCGCAACGCGGCCTCGGACACCCTGGTGGAAGCGGTGCTCGACTACGCGGTGGCGGCCCTGCCCGGGGTGCGATGGGCGAGCATCACCACGCTGCGCCAGGGGAGGTTCCGCACTCTGGCCGCCACCGGTGAGGCGGCCCGGGCCGCTGATGCGCTGCAGTACGAGCTGGGCTCGGGCCCGTGCGTGGACTCGGTCCTGGAGGACAGTGTCCACTGCTCGGCGGATCTGGCCCACGACGCCCGGTGGCCGGTGTACGGAACCCGGGTCGCCGAGGAGATCGGTGTCCGCAGCGCGCTGGCCTACCGGTTGACCCTGGTGGTGGATCCGGAGCTGATCGCGGGACTGAACCTGTACTCCGACGTGCCCGGCGCCTTCGATGCGCACACCCAGTGGGTGGGCACGATGCTGGCCACCCACGCCGCGTGGGCGGTGTCCATGGAGGTGACCCGGCAGCGGGCCGAGCACCTCGAGAGGGCTCTGCGGTCGAACCGGGAGATCGGCACCGCCATCGGGGTGCTGATGGCCCAGCACCGGCTCACCCGCGACCAGGCGCACGAACTGCTGCGGGTGGCCAGCCAGGACAGCAACCGGAAGATGGCCGAGATCGCCACCGAAGTCGTCGAGACCGGGGAACTCACCCTGCCCCGCCGGCCCGCCCGCACCACCCCGGGCCCCCAGGGCGGCTGAGGTCTCCACCTCCTGGCGCGAAAATGCGGGTCAGGGCTCCTCCGTGGTGTCCTGGTCCCGGGTGCCGTGCTGGTCCTGCCCGGCGTCGTCCGGGTCGTCGTGGTCGAGCAGGTCCGAGGCCTGCGGGATCCGAGTGGGCCGCTGCTGATCCAGCAGCTCGTTGGTGGCATGAGCCAGTAGATCCCATTGCAGGACCGGCAGGGTCAGCGAGTGATGGAGAAAGGCGTCGATCTCCATTTCCCCGGCCTCACCACCGACGCTGAAGTAGTGCATCCACAGCTGCCCCACCTCGATCCCGGCGGCCTCGATCGCCTCGCGCACCAGGTGGGCCTGCCGGCGGCCTACAGCGTCGTCGTCCATCGCCACCGGGCTTCTCAGCTGGTCGTGTCCGCGGCTCGTTCCACGACCTGACGCGCGATCTGCGCCAGCGGACGGCCCTGGGCTCGGGAGGCGTCGATCAGCGTCCGCCGCGCGGCCTCGTGGTCGGTGGCGTGGCGTTCCATCAGCATCCCGGTGGCGGTCTCCACCGCCGTCCGGTCCGCTATGGCCTGCTGCAGCGAGGCGCTGAGCCGCTGTGGGGCATCACTGCCCTGGGCCGCCCCCAGCAGCGTGCCCGCAGCCGAGGCAAGCAGCACCAACTGGTGTTCCGCCCGGGTGCTGAAGGCGTGCGCGGTAGTGGCGTAGATCTTCATCGCCCCGAGGCACGTCTCCCGGTACAGCACCGGGGCGCTGAGCACCGAGCCGATCCCGGCGTCGGCGGCGGTACGGGACCACTCCGGCCACCGGGTGTCGGTGGTGGTGTCGTCGAGGCGCTGAAGGGACTCGGTGGCCCACGCACTCAAACACGGGCCCTGGCCGAGCTCGTACTGGGCGGCGTCGGCGGTCTCAGCCAGCCGGTCGGTGGCTGCGGTGGTGGTCCGGTTCCCGGTCTCGTCGATCAGGGAGACCCCGGCCCCGGCGGCGGTGTCGATCAGATCCCGGGCGGCCTCCGCCAGCTGGGCGGCGGCGGCCTGGGCGGACTCATGGCTCAGCAGCATGCCTTGGATGCGGGCGAAGACCCCGGTCAGATCGGTGGCCGCAGCAGCGGTCGTCGTGGGTTCCATTGGGGGCTCCCCGGTCGGTCGGGTGGGCCCAGGCCCACGCAGGACGCGCGAGCCGAGGGGGGTCACCCCGTACAGGGCGACCGGTGGTGCGCAGTCGCCCTTGGTCTTCCACAGTACGCCTGCGCGTATCCGCGCGTGGAAACATCTGTTCGGGTGCCACGGCCACGCTGAGTCGGCCGGTCGGTCCGGTAGAACTCGGCCCCGACTGCGCGGGTAGGGAATGGTCTAGGCTGTGACGTGGTCGAACAGTCGGCTCCGCCCGTCCCCTTGTCCGGGGGATCGCCGTGAAAGACCTGCTGTGTCCGACCCCAAACTCTCTGTCCTGGTGCGCGTCGACCTCGGTGGCCGGCACCTGTGCCTGATCGTCACTGGACTCCTGACCGGCGCCAACCAGCAAGGCCTGCACCCGGTGATCCGCCGGGCCCGCACCCTCACCCCCGCCGCTGAGGGCCTCGTCGACCTCAGTGCTGCCAGTCCCCCGGAACCAGCAGCTGCGGAGCTGATACGCGCGGGGATCGAACAGGAATGCCGCGATCGGCCCGGCGGCACGGTGGAGATCGTGCTGTCGGAACCGGCGGCAGCCACCGACCAGACGCCGCAACCTGTCGTGGCCCGATCGGGAAGGGCCGATCGGGCCGGACGCGCCAGGCGGGATTCCTGGTGAGGGTCGTGGTGTTCGGGGCGGACACCGCCATCGGCCGCGAGACCGTCACCGACCTCGTCTTCCGCGGGCACCGGGTCAGCGCCGTGCTGACTGATCCGGCTCACGCACCGGCCGATTGGGCCGATCGGGTGCATCTGCACGTCGGGGACCCGCTGGATACGGCCGTGGTCGACGCGGCCGTGGCACAGAACGAGGTGGTCATCAACGTGCTGTGTGCCGTACGCAACTGGCGTCGGTCGAACCTCACGGTGAATGCGACCCCGGCCATCGTGGGCAGCATGAATCAGCACGGGCGCACCCGCTACATCGGTCTGCAGCCGGCGGCCCTGTTCGACCATGCCCGCTATCCGGACACCTGGCGGCGCAGCGCGCGGCTGCTCTGGCGCGGCTGGTGCCCCCGGCTGTGCCGGGAGGTGGCCACCGACTTCCACTCCGTTGCGTCCTCCGCGCTGAGCTGGACGCTCGTGCGTCACGCACCGCTGACGGAAGGGCCCTCACGCGGGGTCCGCCACGTCGGGATGACCCACCGCGACGTCATCGGGGCCTCGATCACTCGCACCGACGCCGCCCGGTTCCTGGCAGCCCAGGCACTGGAGACCAGCTACATCTGTGCTGCCCCGGCCATCAGCAACTGACGCCTGGTCGATGCCCTCTGCATACGGACCCTCAGGGTCGGCTCATCCACCACCGCGGACGCGGAGACTTCGGAGTTCGCTGTCTAGTGCGTGGATCATCCGGGGGTATGTGTCCAGGCCTTCACGGATCCGCACCACGTCCCGGGCCGGGTGGCTTCCTCCACCGTGCCCACGCACTGGAGGAGCCCACGGTGCCAGGCCTGGACCCGGTCCCCGGGCCGCTACCGGCCCAGGTCATGGATGCGGGCCCCGGCCTCCGTGCGTTCCGCACCGACGGGGGACACGCTGCTGGGGTGCTTCTCGTGCTGGTGCGGGGAGGTGGACGGCAATCGTCCGGTGGCCTTGGTGGCGGCGTGTGGTTCTGCGGCCGATCCCGGCCGAGGGCTGGCCGTCTTCATGCGAACCGTGTCAGTGCCCGGGGCCGCCGGTGGAGCGTCGGTCCGATGGTCCGCCGGGGATGCTGATTCGACGGCGGTGCGGAAGCCCTGGCGGGTGTCGAGCTCCTCGGCCAGTTCTCGGACCCGGTCCAGGGTCACCGGGTGGGGCCCGACCGGATCGATGTACTCGTGATCGAGCTGCCGGGTGATCCTGGAGTGCAGCACTTGCAGTTCCGCCGGCTCCAGTTCCGCCAGGGCGGTGGGGAACAGGCCGGCCGGGGCCAGATAGGTGCTTGAGACCCCCGGAGACGATGACATCGGCACCGGCAACGAGCCGGTTGATCTGCCGACCGACACCTGCTGGAGCTCCTTCATGCCACCGGCCCCGTCGTAGCGACAGTGGCGTCCGCGGCGATCCCGGACGGTCCGGGGAATTCCGATCCATGACGGCAACTCCTTGCCACAAGCGATGTGGTGGCCGGATGCTGGACCCGTGATCAGGGAAGGCCGGGGACCGGGCATGACCAGGGACTCGCACACTTTGCACTACTCACGCCCAACATAGAGGCGAGCATGCCCCGCGCCGTGTGCACCGGGTGGTCTTACGCAGGTCTCCAGCGGGCCGGGGGAGTCACCCGGAAGGCCGAGGGAATCCGTCCAGAAGTGTCCGATAGACGCACAGGCTCACCCCGGGAGGTCTGAGGCCTCGTCCTGCAGATCGTCGAGCATCCATTCCGAAAGCTGCCCGGCCGGAACAACGACCGTGTGTTCCCGCAACCGTTGCCCGTCCCGGACCGACAGGGGCTCCTCGATGTCCTCGATGTCGAGGGCGGCTCGTGCTGTGACGTAACCGTCGGCCAGCGCCTCCCTCCACACCTGGTGGTTCGCGTAGCAGAAGTGCCCGGGATCAGCGCTGCGCGCCTCCAGCCACCGTGCCGGTTCTGGCCGATCGACGGTGGTGGGGGGAATCAGACACCGGTGCAGAACCCAGGTGACGTCGGCCCACCGACCGACAGGGGTCAGCACCATGGGGTAATAGGTAGCAATCCAGTGGGAGGAAGAGTGCCGGTGCAGCTCAACGGCCAGCGCCCCGGAAGCAGAAAAGGTCATGCCCATTGTCCTGTTCGCAGTTCAAGGACCGGGGCCTGGGGTTAGACCGTGACGCCGGGTCGCAAGGCAATCCAACGGCGATGCTCCAGGGTAATCACGGACCAATACCTATCGAAACAACCTGAGCAATGTGACGACAGGTCGTCCTGCAAATCATGGGTTGTAAGGCGTTTCAGTTGCGAGACATTCGTCGAATGGCGGAGGGCCTACTGGTAGGAGTGCTCATAGCTTTGCCAGTCGTCGGATGACTAGCCAACGGTCCCTTGTGCTGCGATGCAGGAGTCAGGCGTTGCGGCCGGTTCTATTGCCCCAGTATTAAACCCCAAGTACAGTAGCGGCCATGGACCGCACCTCAGAAGAAGACTCCCGCTTGCTGGCGGACTGGGAGAGCGTGTTCCGCCAGGGTCTGCTCACCTTCTGGACGTTCGTCGCGCTCTCCCAGGAGGGCGCCGACGTGGGGGCAGTCAAGCAGCGGATCGAGGCGCTGACCGGCGGGACGTACCGGCCGGCCGAGCAGACGCTCTACCGACAGTTGCGCCGACACCTCGACGTGGGCCTAGTGGAGCAGACCAAGGTGCCCAGCCCGATGGGGCCGCCCAAGAACGTCTACAAGCTCTCTTCCCGGGGTCGCCGGCTGTTGCGGGCGTTCGCTCGGCACAACATCGCTCCCTTCGGCGACCCGACCGTCCAAGATCTTCTCCGATGACCCTGCTCCTGCGGAAGGCGCCGACCATGAATCTGCACGTAATCCTGAGGACGAACCTGAAATGGTTCATGCTCGTCAACACGGTCACCACGATTGCGTTTCTGCCCCTGCTGTCGCACTTCGTGCAGGCCGGGCCCCGCACGGGTGTGGGGGTGATCGCGGCCCTGTACGGAGCCACCTGGTTCGTCACCGGTGTGCTCACCGGCATCCTGGATGCACGCAGCGCCCGGGCCTATCACCGGGAATCGGCCTATGCGGCGTTCATGTTCCTGATTGCCGTGTACCTGCTGGTCGCCGGCAAAGCGTTCTGGCCCGCGGTCATGCCCCTGCCCTGGAGCACCGTGGCCGCCTTGGCGGGGCTGTGCCTTGTGCCCGTGGTCGTCCTCCAGGTGCTCGCCACCCGGTGGCACGGCGGCTACACCAAGAAGGAACTGTTCGAGTGACTCTGCCTCGTGAGTCCACCGGTTGCACATTGCCGTGGAGAATCGAACCGCCCTCGCGGATCCGATGAAGCGTTGTTCGGCAGCGACTCTGCTCACCATGCAACTACCCTGCCGCTTCGGGGGCGGGTGCGCATAGATGTCCCAGATGCCAGGGAAAACGAGATGACTCGTCGGGGTGGAAGTGAGCAGGTGCTCATGGTTGCGTGGTTCTGGACTGACCCCTCCTGCGCGGAGCTGCCTTCGAGGGGCGTGCGGTACTGCTACTGGCCTTCGGCGATGGCGCGGAGGGCGTCGAGGTGGCTGGTGTAGGCGGTGCGCCCGGCAGGGGTCAGGGACAGCCAGGTGCGGGGACGTTTGCCAACGTAGCCCTTTCGGATCCTCACGTAGCCGGCGGCCTCGAGCTGGGTGGCTTGTTTGGAGAGCACCGAGTCGGAGACCTCCACGGTGTCGCGCACGTATGCGAACTCGGCCTCGTCGACCTGGGCCAGGGCGGCGACGATGCTCAGGCGCACCGGGGCGTGGATGAGCTCGTCCAACCGGTGCCGGGCGTGCTGACCTTCGGCGGTGCTCACTTGGTCGCCCAGCGGATCACGGCCGCGGCGACCACGGCGGGAACGGCGGCGACGGTCGCCCCGGCGGCGACCATGGGTCAGGTGTTGGGGGAGGTCTGGGCGGAGTGGTTCAACCACGGCAGCACCACGGTCAGCGTGAGCACGAAGGCGGCCACGATCCCGCCGCGGGACCAGGCCTTGGCCCGGCGCGGCACGGTTCGCGCCACCCGCTCGATCCACCACACCGTCACCAACCAGGCGGCCGCGAACACCGCGGTGCGCAGGGAGTAACTGACCCAGTCGGCCAAGATGTTCTGCGCAGCCATGTAAAGGGCCGGGGCCACCCCGAACCCCGCCGTTGCCCGGGACTATCGCAGTAACGGTGTAAGAGGCCCAATCACCCCGAGTGGGGCTGGAGGGTCGACATGAGCGAGAACATCGAGACACTGGTGGACGTGAGCCCACCGACATCCGGTGACGAGCCGGAAGAGAACGCGCAGCTGAGCGCGGCCGACCAGGACACCGTCCGGGAGCTGGTACGCCAGGCTCGGGCCAGCGGGGCGGCGTTGACCGGCCCGGGCGGGTTGCTGAAGCAGCTGACCAAGATGGTCGTCGAGGCCGCCCTGGACGAGGAGATGAACGAACACCTCGGCTACGAACACGGCGAACCCGAGGGCCGCAACCGCGGCAACTCCCGCAACGGGAAACGGGCCAAGACGGTGATCACCGACAACGCCGGCCCCGTCGAGATCGAGGTCCCACGGGACCGGGAAGCCAGCTTCGAGCCGGTGATCGTGCGCAAGCGCCAGCGGCGCCTGACGGACCTGGACCAGGTCGTCCTCTCGCTCTCGGCCAAGGGGTTGACCACCGGGGAGATCAGCGCGCATCTGGGCGAGGTCTACGGCGCGGAGGTCTCCAAGGACACCGTCACCCGCATCACCGACCGCGTGATCGAGGAGATGCAGGCGTGGTGGGCCCGGCCGCTGGAGCAGGTCTACGCGGCGATCTTCATCGACGCGATCATGGTCAAAGTCCGGGACGGGCAAGTGCGCAACCGGCCCGTCTACGCCGCGATCGGGGTGGACCTGGCCGGGCACAAGGACATCCTGGGGATGTGGGCCGGGGACGGCGACGGGGAGTCGGCGAAGTTCTGGTACGCGGTCCTCAACGACCTGAAGTCCCGGGGTGTGCGCGACGTGTTCTTCGTGGTCTGCGACGGGCTCAAGGGGCTGCCCGACAGCGTCAACGCGGTGTTCCCGGCCGCGATCGTCCAAACCTGCATCATCCACCTGATCCGCGGCACGTTCCGCTACGCCTCGAGGAAGTACTGGGACGAGCTCGCCAAGGACCTGAAACCGGTCTACACGGCCCCGACCGCGGCTGCTGCCGAGGCCGCCCTGGAGGAGGTGGAGGACAAGTGGGGCGCCCGGTACCTTCGCGATCAGCCGACTGTGGCGCGGGGCCTGGAGCGGGTTCGTGCCGTTCCTGGACTACGACGTGGAGATCCGCTTCGGTGATCTGCTCGACCAACGCGATCGAGTCGCTCAACGCCCGGTTCCGCAGGGCCGTGCGGGCCCGGGGGCACTTCCCGAATGAGCAGTCCGCGATGAAGACGCTGTATCTCGTCGTGCGATCCCTGGACCCGAAGGGCACCGGGCAGACACGATGGGTCACACGGTGGAAGCCGGCGCTGAACGCTTTCGCCATCACTTTCGCCGACCGGATGCCGGCGGCGGAGAACCACTAACCATGGAAACGCCTCTTACACCGTTAGAGCGACAGGCCCGCCAGCGACTCCCTCCCTGAGGGAAAGCGGCTCCTCTACGACGAGTAGTGCTCCGTTAGGTCGGTGTGAAGCAGTGCGAGGCCCACTCCGCCACCTCTTTTACTGCAGGTGCTCCGGGAGCGGGGGAAGCTCGATTGGTCAGGAGCGCACAAGGCGGGCGATGGCCTCGGAGGCTTCTTTGAGCTTGGCCTCGGCGGCGTCCTCTCCGAGCTGAGCGGCGTCCAGGACGCAGTGCTTCATGTGGTCGTCGAGCAACCCGAGGCCCACGTTGCGCAGTGCGGAGGTCAGGGCCGAGATCTGAGTGAGGATGTCGATGCAGTACTGCTCTTCGTCGACCATCCGGTGGATGCCTCGGGCCTGGCCCTCGATGCGCTTGAGGCGGGCGAGATACCGGTCCTTGTCGCTGATGTAGCCGTGGGTGGTGTGGCCCTCAGCGCCAGTCACCTGGGGGGCAGGGGGGGTGTCCATGGTGGTGTCTTTGTCTTTCCGTGAGTGCCGTAGGGGCCGGCGGCTCCGGGCCAGCTGTGGGGCTGGTCCGGAGCCGCCGGCCCAAGGGGTACTGGGTGGGGTCAGGCGGGCACGTACTTGGCGGGGTCGGCGTCGAAGGCGGGGCCGCAACCGGCGCAGCAGAGCCAGTATCGCTGGCCCTGGTAGTCGCGGACGAGCCCTGCGGCCTCGGCATCGGCCTTGACGACCTGGTTGCCGGGCATCACCGGGCACTCGGCCGTCTCGTCGCCGGAGACCCCAGCTCGGTGGCCGTCGGCCAGCCCATGGTGATGGCCGTGCTCGTCGTGGTGGTGGTCGTGATGGCACATAAGCGGTGTTCCTTTCGACCGGTGGGTGGTTCAGGCCTCGATCGGTTCCCGCGTGCGGAGGCGCGGGGTCACCGATGACGGCTGGGGGTCGATTGCCTGGCTGGTGAAGGAGCGCAGACGCAGGCTGTTGCTGACCACGAAGACGGACGAGAAGGCCATGGCGGCTCCGGCGAGCATGGGGTTGAGCAGTCCGAAGGCGGCCAGGGGGATGGCTGCGGTGTTGTAGGCGAAGGCCCAGAACAGGTTCGTCTTGATCGTTCTCAGCGTGCGTCGGGAGAGCCGGATCGCGTCCGCGGCGGCCCGCAGATCCCCGCGCACCAGCGTGATGTCGGCGGCCTCGATGGCCACATCGGTGCCGGTGCCCATGGCCAGACCGAGATTGGCCTGGGCCAGGGCGGGAGCGTCGTTGACGCCGTCACCGACCATCGCCACGGTCTTGCCCTGCTCCTGGAGCTTCGCAATGACGTCGGCCTTGTCCTTTGGGAGCACCTCGGCGATGACCTCCTCGATGCCGACCTCTGCAGCGACCTGGGCGGCCACGGCCTGGTTGTCGCCGGTAAGCAGCACCGGGGTCAGGCCCAGCTCCTTGAACTGGGCGATGGCCTGGACGCTGGTGGGCTTGACCTCATCGGCGACCACGAGGATGCCGCGTGCTTGCCCGTCCCAGCCAACCGCCACCGCGGTCTTGCCCTGGGCCTCGGCGGCCTGCTTGGCCTGGCGCAGATCATCGTCGAGGTGCTGGGCCCACTCGGCCAGTAGGGCCTCACGACCCACCAGCACGGCATGGCCCTCGACGACCCCCTGGACTCCGCGGCCTTCGATGTTCTCGAAGGACTCCGGTGTGGGCAGGTCTCCCACCTCAGCGGTGGCGCCGGTGGCGATGGCCTGGGCGATGGGGTGCTCGGAGGCGTCCTCCACGGCACCGGCCAGGCGCAGCAGCTCGGCCCGGGTCACACCGGGGGCGGGGATCGCCTCGGCCAGGGTCATCTTGCCGGTGGTGACGGTGCCGGTCTTATCCAGCACGATCGTGTCGATCCGCCGGGTGGACTCCAGCACCTCGGGTCCTTTGATCAGCACGCCCATCTGGGCGCCTCGGCCGGTGCCGACCAGCAGCGCGGTTGGGGTGGCCAGGCCCAGGGCGCAGGGGCAGGCGATGATCAGCACCGCCACCGCGGCCGTGAAGCCGGCCGAGAGGGGGAACCCGGCGCCGATCCACGCCCCGAGGGTGGCCACGGCGATCGCGATGGCGATGGGCACGAAGACGGCCGAGACCCGGTCGGCCAGACGCTGAATCTCGGCTTTGCCGGATTGGGCGTCCTCGACCAGCTGGGCCATCTGCGCCAACTGCGTATCCGCACCGACCCTCGTGGCGCGCACGACGAGCCGGCCTCCCGCGTTGACGGTGGCACCGGTGACCGCGTCCCCCGCGGCCACCTCCACCGGTACCGACTCACCGGTGAGCATGGAGGCGTCGATAGCACTCGTGCCGGAAACGATGACCCCATCCGTGGCGATCTTCTCCCCGGGGCGCACGAGGAACTCATCACCCACGGTCAGGTCCTCGATGGGGATGCGCTGTTCGCGCCCCTCGCGCATGACAGCGACGTCCTTGGCCCCAAGCTCCAGCAGGGCGCGAAGGGCCGCCCCAGCCCGGCGCTTAGAGCGCTTCTCGAAGTAGCGGCCGAGCAGGATGAAGGTGATCACGCCCGCGGCGACCTCGAGGTAGATGTTGCCCAGCCCGTGGGAGGGGGAGATGGTCAGTTCGAAGGGGTGCACCATCCCGGGCTGGCCGGCCGTGCCGAAGAACAGTGCCACGATCGACCACAGCAGGGCCGCGGTGGTGCCCAGCGAGATCAGGGTGTCCATGGTCGCTGTGCCGTGGCGCAGGTTCAGCCACGCGGCTCGGTGGAAGGGCCAGCCGGCCCACACCACCACGGGTGCGGCGAGCACGAGGGAGGCGAAGCCCCAGTAGTCGAACTGCAGGGCGGGAATCATCGCCATCGCAATCACCGGCACCGCGAGAACTGCCGCCCCGATCAGACGCTGCCGCAGGGTACTCAGCTCGACGTCCTCCGCCGTTGCCTCCTCGGCCGTTGCTTCATCGGGGTCGGCCTGCCGAGGTGCTGGTAGTGCGGCGGTGTAACCAGTCTTCTCCACCTCGGCGATCAGGTCCTGCGGGTCATACCCGGCCGGGGCACTGACGCGGGCCTTCTCCGTGGCGTAGTTGACGCTGGCGCTCACGCCCTCGAGCTTGTTGAGCTTGCGCTCGATCCGGTTGGCGCACGAGGCGCAGGTCATCCCACCGATCTCGAGCTCGACGTCGGTGCCTAGCGCCTGCGGCTGGGCCGAGGATGCAGACATGTGGTGCTTCTTTCTCTCGATAGGGGCGCCACCGATCCGGTCGCGACGCTCTCAGCGGTGGGCCGGGAACGGGTCAGTGCTCGCCGTGGCCCTCAGCTGTAGCGCCAGCCGAGGGCTTAGTGTCAGCTGCCCCGGTGGTGTTGAGGGCGAACTGGGCGGTGTGGACCTGCCCGTCGACCTGGAAGTCGAAGTAGAGGAAGTAGCGACCAGGGGTCGGGGCCGTGGTTGCGAACTCGACGTCGGGCCCGGAGACCTCGCCGGCGACCGGCTCAGCACCTTCGGGGTGGACGTGCAGGTAGGCCAGATCCCCGGCGCGCAACGCGACCAGGTGCCCGTAGGCACCCAGGTAGGGCTCCAAGGTGGTGACCGGTTGTCCGTCACGGGTGACGCTGATGGTCAAATCCGAGGTGGATCCGGCCGACAGGTCGCCTTCCACGGAGACCTGGAACCCATCGACCTCATAGGTAGCGGTCACCTCCGGGGCGGACGGAGCGAAGGCCCCGGCCACATCCACGGTGGAAGTCAACGTCAGATTCTGCCCCGCACCGGCCGGCACGACATCGGCGTAGACCCGGTAGGTGCCGGCCGCCTCCCACTGCCACGGCAGCGACCAGCGCCCAGCCTCGTCCATCACCGGGTGCACGTGACGGAACCCGGTGCCATCGGTGCGCACCACGATCAGGTGCATCTGTCTCTCGTGGGAGGTCTCGAATTCGGTCACCGGGGCCCCATCGGGCCCGGTGATCGTCAACGACAGCTCCCCGGCGTCCCCGGTGGTCCCCGGCGCGGTGACCTCCTGGAGGAGGTAGCCATTCTGCTCCATGCTCACGCCCTGAGGGGTGTGTCCCGCGTGGCTGTCAGAGGTGGTCTCGACCGGATCCTGGCCGCTGTCGGTGTGCTGGGTCATCTGGGTTCCTTCCGTCTGCTGTGTCCAGGCCGACACTGTCGTCTCTGGCACTACGGCCCCGGCCGCCGCGAAGGCCCCGGTGAACACCACCGCCAGCCCCGCTGCGTAGGCCCCTAGCCGCGCGGCGGCGTTCACACCGACCGCGCTGCCTGGTAGCCGGCCTCCTCGACCGCGGCGATGACCGCCCCCTCATCCACCGGCTGATTGCTGGTGACGGTGAGCTGGCCGCTCTGGTGGCTGACCTCCACCCCGGTCACGCCCGCGATCTCCTGGACCTCCTCACGCACCGACATTTCGCAGTGTCCGCAGGTCATCCCGGTCACCTGGAATTGAGTGGTCGTCATGGTCTCGTCCCTCCCGACTTTTTACCCCTTGGGGGTATATTTATAGTTACAGGTTTACCCCCCGGGGGTACATGTGTCAAGTGGTCTACGGGGAGGAAAAGCGGTGGCAGCTCGAGGGGGAGGCCATGTGGTCGCGAGGGGTTTCGTCGTGCACCATCCACGACCTGGCTTGAGGGTGAACGCCACTTGGGCCAGACCTGGGGTGCTTGCTGGTGGCAGGGATGCACCGAGGAGGGAGCAGTTGCCGATGCTGTATGCATGCTGGCCCTCAGGTGCCGGATGGATCACTATATTTGGCCCGCTTCGCCGAGATGAGAGCCAGTTGGAGGGGTTCCGCTGTGCGCTCCTGAGGTGTCGATCTTCATCAAATCTTCAAGCTTTCGGGCTACGTCACACAGAAAAGGCAGTCTACTGTCGATGGCATGGCGGGCTGGCTCCGACCGGTTCGTCTCCTGCTGAACCGACGAAGGAGCAAGCCATGACTCATCACGTGAGCGCGATGCTGGAGACCTACCCGAAGGACCTCGGCGGGGTGGACAAGGAGAAGCTGGCCGCCTGTATCGAGGCTTGTTTCGAGTGCGCCCAGATCTGCACCGCCTGCGCCGATGCCTGCCTGTCCGAGGACATGGTCGCGGAGCTGACCAAGTGCATCCGCACCAACCTCGACTGCGCGGACCTGTGCGAGGCCACCGGGCGTGTGCTCTCCCGTCACACCGGCTACGACGCGAACATCACCTTGGATGCGATCCGGGCCTGCCAGATGGCCTGCAAGGCATGCGCCGATGAGTGCGAGAAGCACGCGGATATGCACGAGCACTGCCGGATCTGTGCCGAGGCCTGCCGTCGTTGCGAGGCGGCTTGCGCCGAACTGGTCGCCTCCCTGGGCTGAACCAGCCCCTTCAGACCCATCACCCGGGCGGCGGGGGCGGTAAGAAGGTCCGTGGCCGGCTGGGATCGGCACCACGGGCCACCCCAGACCTGTAGAAGGCAGGGCGCCGCCATGACGCACCTGCCGTCCGGGTGGTGCACCGAATGCACAAGAAGGTCACCAGAAGAACGAGAATCATGACGACGAACGCGGGCGCCCGCAAGCAGAGCCATGAGGACAAGGCCGCCCACCACGGCACCTCGAACCGGATGTACTGGATCTTCGCGGCCATCCTGTTGGTCAACCTCGGGCTGATGTGGGTGTTGACGATCAGGAGCTGTGCACCACCATCGTGAAAACCCAGCAGGAGGAAATCGCCCAGATGCATGACATCCTCAAGCGCTACGAATGACCCGCTGAACGAGGGCCGAACCGGGCTGCTGACGGTCGGCACCTGATGTGCATCACAGGCCGGTGGAGGCCGCTGAACGGCCTTCACCGGTGCAAGAGGAAACTCGGCCGGACGCCTGGCCCGACCGCTCCACCTGGTTTCCTCTCCCCCCTCTCCGGTACTGCAGACGGGTTCGTGCCTCCCACCGTGGCGAACCACGGTCCGCCCGAGGCCGCCCGTCTGGAAATTGAACCGGGTTCATCCTCCGGGCCTGTTCGCACCGAAAGAGAAACCTGATCATGCTTCCCACCCTGACCCGCGGCCGCCAAATTACCGCAGCTGCTGCCAGCCTCACCCTCGCTGCAACCTTGCTGGGCGGAGCCACCGCCCCGGTCCTCGCCCATGGGGAGGCCACCCAGGTCTCCTCCCACAGCCAGACGGAGATGCTCCAGCCGGACCCGACCTCCCCGACCGCCTACGAGTTCGGTGAGACCCTGGCCGGGCTGGAGGGCGAGGAACTGGAGATCACGTTCCTGGCCGAGATCATCGGCCACCACCGGGCCGCGATCGAGATGGCCCAGCTGGAGCTCGAGCGCGGGACCAGCCCGGACATCCGCACCCACGCGGAGAACATCATCGCCAATCAGCAGCACCAGATCGACCAGTTCACCCGGTGGCTCGATGAGTGGTACGGGTTGACCCCCGAGGAAGCCATGGCTCAGGCCCCGGCAGAAGCCCAGGAGGAAATGAAGGTCCTGGAGGAGGAGACCCAGATGATGGTCGAAGAACTGTCGGCTGTTGAGGCCGGCGAGGACTTCGATGTCGCCTTCGTGCAGAAGATGATTTCACACCACAACAGCGGGATCATCGAGTTCCTTGAGCTGCAGTCCCGCGCTGATCATGCCCAGCTGCGGGTGGCCTCCAGTGCAGGGATCACCGCGCAACAGGCCCAGCTCGCGGATCTCCGCACCTGGCTGGCCGGCCAGAACTGAACGAGCACGCTCATGGTGAGGGGCCCGTCGGTGGACGGGCCCCTCACCATGAGCGTGCTCGCGACCGGTTCCGGGGGTGAAGTGAAACTACTGCCCGGTGCTGTTCGCTCCGTCGCGCCGGCGGACGGCGATCCACTGCGCCACGACGACGACCAGGGCGACCACGGCGGTGATCACCAGAGTGAACGGGTCCGACTGGGCCTTCAGCAGCACGAACGGCACGAGGACCGCGACGTCGAGGGCGATCGCGGTCCAGGGGATCCAGGGCTTGGCCCCGACGTCGTCCCGGAGGTGGCGGAGGATGCCGAGGTGGATGGCGATGTCCATGGCCAGATACAGGATGGCGCCGAGGGCGGCGATCTGGGACAAGTCGAAGAAGGCGGCCATCAGGATCGCCAGACCGGCGGTGATGTACAGCGACTGGTGGCGCTCCTTCCCCGGCAGCCCAGGGGCCTGGCCCATGTCGCGGAGCATGTCGTATAGCTTCGAGACCGAGAACAGGCTCGCGATCAGCCCCGACAGGGTCGCGACGACCGCGATCACCACGGTCAGCGTCACACCCCAGGCGCCGAACATCGGCTCGGCAGCCTCGGCCAGGGCATAGTCCCGGGCCGCCACGATCTGCGGCACGGTCAGGCTGCCGGTGACCGCGACGGTGATCAGCAGGTAGAGCACCGTGCACAGGGCAATGGAGATCATGATGGAGCGGCCGATGTTGCGCTCCGGCCGCTGCAGGTCCGCGCCCTGGTTGGTGATCGTGGTGAAGCCCTTGTACGCCAGGATGCACAGGGTGGTCCCGGCCAGGAAGCCCAGCCACCCCTGCTCCGGCGGGGTGCGGTCGGCGGCGGTGAACAGCCGCCCCAGGGAGGACACTCCCGCGGCGAGGATGCCGGCGATCGCCAGCACGGCGATCCCGACGATCTTGATCGCCGCGGTCACCGTGGTGGAGCGCTCCACCCACCGGTTGCCCACCAGATTGACCAGGGCGGCGGCCGCGATGGCCAGCACCGCCAGCACCGCCACCCACACGGCGGAGCCCTGCAGGCCGAAGGGGCGCAGCAGGTAGGTGCCGAAGGTGCGGCCCAGCAGGGATTCGGCCAGGATCATCGACACGTACATGAACAGGGAGAACGAGCCGGCCACCACCCCCGGGCCGTAGGCGGCCTTGAGCAGCATCGCGATCCCGCCGGCGGACGGGTTGGTGGCCGAGTAGCGGATGTAGGAGTAGGAGCTGAACGCCACGACCACGGCTCCGGCGAGGAACGCCCAGGGCACCCAGCCGCCGGCCAGCTCGGCGACCTGCCCCACGAGGGCGAAGATGCCCGCGCCGATCATCACCCCCGTCCCCAGGGCGACGGACCCGGTCAGGGACAGCTTCTGCCCCCGGTCCTGCTGCCCCTCCGTCCCGTGTGGCTCGTCCTGCTGGGTCGTCCGGTGTTCGTGCGCCATGTTCCTCCTTCGTTGTCCGGTGCGGTGTGCCGCGGTGTTAGCGGGCCTCGAAGGTGCCCATCATGCCGAGGTCCTCGTGGTCGAGGATGTGGCAGTGGTAGACGGTGCGGCCGGCGAAGTCGTCGAAGGCCACCCGGACCGTGACCTCCCCGAAGGCCGGGATGTTGACCACGTCCTGCCACCGCGGTGCGGCAACGTCGCGGCCGCCGTCTGCCACGACCTGCATGGGCCACACGTGCAGGTGCATCGGGTGGTCCATGGGGCTGGAGTTGGTCAGGGTCCATTCCTCCACGGTGCCTACCCGGACCTGCTGGTCGGTGCGATCGGGGTCGAACTGCTGCCCGTCGATCGTGAAGGACATCATCTGCCCGGGCCCGCGCCTGCTGCCCATCATGCCGCCCATCCCGCCCATGCCCATGGCGAAGTCCAGGGTGCGCCGGGCCTCGACCGGCTCCTCGCGCAGGTCCCGCAGCGCCGGGCCCGGGGGCACGGGGCCGGGGTCCGCGGCCCGGTCGCCGGTGACCTCGAGGGTGAGCAGGTCGATCGGCTCGTTGTTGCCGGGGCCGTCCCCGGGCATGGCCCCGCCCATCATCCCGTCCATGCTCCCGCGGTCCACGGAAGCGGCGGTCAGCGTGGAGGTGCCCTCGCGGGTGTCCACGAGCAGCTCCACCCGGTTGCCGGGGGCCAGGGTCACCTCGGTGAGCTCGACCGGCTCGGTCAGGCGGCCGACGTCGCGGCCGGACAGCCGCACGGTCTGCCCGTCCAGGGTCAGGCGCAGGTACCGGGACGGGCAGGCGTTGACGACCCGCCACAGCTCCCGTTCCCCCGGTGCCGCGGTGGCTTCGGGGCGGACCTGGCCGTTGACCAGCACGGTCTCGCCCTCCCGGCCCATCATCTGCTCGGGCGGGGAGACCTCGGCGAGGTGGCCGGAGTCGTCCAAGGTGAGGTCGGAGACCACCAGGACCCGCTCGCGGGCCACCGGGACGGGGTCGGGGTCCTCGACGACGAGGGCACCGTAGAGGCCCGCCGCCAGCTGGTCGGCCACGTGCCCGTGGTGGTGCGGGTGGTACCAGTAGGTGCCCGGCGGGTGGTCGCCCGGCAGAACGAACTCGTAGTCGAAGGACTCCCCCGGTCCGATGCTCACGAAGGGATTGTCCCCGTTGGCCCGCGGGGAGACGTGCAGCCCGTGCACGTGCAGGTTCGTCGGGGCCTCCAGAGCGTTGGTCATCGCCACCCGGATCGTGTCGCCGGGCCGGACCCGCAGGGTGGGTCCGGGCAGCGAGCCGTTGAACGCCTGCACGTTCGCCTCCCGCGCCCCGATCCGCACCTGGGCGGGGGCGGCGTCCAGGGCCAGGTCCAGGACGCCATCCCGGCTGGTCAGCATCTCGGGCTGCACCAGCTCTCGGCGGCTGCCGAGGGTCTCGCCGCCGCCGCCGGTCCACCACAGCCCGGCCCCGCCCACGGCCGCGGCGCCGGCCCCGGCCGCGCCCAGGGCCAGTAGCTGCCGGCGGGTCAGCGGGCTCACCGGTCGCCCTCCTCCAGGGTCCGCAGCCGCTCCCGGTACTCCTCGGTGCTGATCTCCCCGCGGGCGTAGCGCTCCTCGAGGATCCCCCGGGACCGGGGCGGACCCGCGCCCGTGGGCGGTGGGGCGGCACCGCCCTGCCGGGTCCCGCCGCCCGAGCTCCCGGTGAACGCGTTCACGAGCACGAAGATCAGCACGACCGTGCCCAGGATCAGCAGGAGCCAGAAGACCCACATCCAGCCCATGCCCCATCCCATGCCTTCGCCCCACATCATCGCGGTCCTCCTTCGTCGATCGGTTCGCTGGTTCCTGCAGAGCGCCGCACGAGGGCGACGACGCCGGGCGCCCGGGGGGGGGGCGGTCAGGAACCGTCCGGAAGCTCCTGGAGCATCCGCTCCATCTCGGCGATCTCCGCCTCCTGGTCCTCGACCACCTGACGGGCCAGTTCGAGGGCCTGGGGGTTCTGCCCCTGCTCGACCTGGTCCCGGGCCATCTCGACGGCGCCCTCGTGGTGGACGGTCATCTGCTCCAGGTACAGCCGGGCCGCGTCCTCACCCTCGGCCGTCTCGAGGGCCTGCATGTCCTCGGCCGTCATCATCCCGTCCGTGCCGGCATCGGAGCCGTGGTCCATCCCGTCCATGTCCTCGCCGTCCGCCGTGGGCTCGGCGTCCCAGGCTGCGAGCATGGCGTTCATGCGCTCGATCTCCGGGCCCTGGGCATCGATGACCTGCTGGGCGAAGTCGCGCGTCTCGGCCGGGACGTCCTCCTTGGCCAGCAGCATCTCGCTCATGTCCACGGCCTGCTCGTGGTGCGGAAGCATCATCTGGGCGAACATCACGTCCGCGTCGTTGTGCTCGGCCGAGATCGCTTCGCCGGAGGCCGGCGCGGTGCTCGTGGCCCCGGGGGCGGAGGTCTCCGTGCCCGTGCCGGTGTCCTGCTCGGTGATGCCGGTGCCGCAGCCGGCCAGGGCGAGGGCCGAGGCCAGGGCGAGGGTGCTGAGGGTGGTGGAACGCTTCACGGTGGGTGTCCTTCTTTTCGGTTCGGGGGTTGGGGGTCGAGGGGCTAAGGGATCAAGGGATCGAGGGCGGCTCAGCGGGCGGGGGCGGTGTCGGTCTGCTCGCGGTCCGGCGGTCCTCGGTGCCGGTGGCGGCCAGGTGCGCCGGGTCGAGGTCGAGCCGGCGCAGAAGCTGGGCGTTGAGTGCCACCACGATCGTGGACACCGACATCAGCACCGCACCCACGGCCGGGGACAGGACGATCCCGACCGGGGCCAGCACGCCGGCGGCCAGGGGCACGGCGACCACGTTGTAGCCGGCAGCCCACACGAGGTTCTGGATCATCTTCCGATAGCTGGCCCGGGACAGGTCGATCATCGACAGCACCGCCCGGGGGTCGTTGCCAGCCAGGACGACACCGGCCGACTCCATCGCCACGTCGGTGCCGGCCCCGATGGCGATGCCCACCTCGGCGCGGGCCAGGGCCGGGGCGTCGTTCACGCCGTCGCCGACCATCGCCACGGTCAGGCCGCGGTTCTGCAGCTCGACGACCTTGGTGTCCTTGTCCTGCGGCAGGACCTCGGCGAAGACCTCGTCGATGCCCAGGTCACGGCCGACGGCGTCGGCCACCTGGCGGGCGTCGCCGGTGATCATCGCCACACGCACCCCCCTGTCCTGCAGGGCGGCCACGGCGGCGCGGGACTCGGGACGGACCTTGTCCTCCAGGGCCAGCGCCCCGATGACGTCTCCGTCCCGGAGGACGTGGAGCACGCCGGCGCCGCGCTCGACCCACCCGCGGGTGGTCTCGGCGATCGACGCCGGCGTGGACAGGCCGAGCTCGCGCAGCATGTTCGGACCGCCCACCATGACGTCCGCACCGTTGACGGTGGCCTTCACCCCGCGGCCGGTGGCGGCGGTGAAGCCGGTGCCGCGCAGCCCCAGCCGCTGCGCCTCGGCGTCCTGGGTGGCTGCGGTCACGATGGCCCGGGCCACGGGGTGCTCGCTGTCAGCCTCCGCGGCCGCAGCCCAGGCCAGCAGCTCGCCTTCGGAGAGCCCGGGGACGGGAGCCGTGCCGGTGACCGCGTGCGCGCCCGCGGTGAGGGTGCCGGTCTTGTCGAAGAGCACCACGTCGATGGTGCGTATCCGCTCCAGGGCCAGCCGGTCCTTGATCAGCACCCCGGCGCGGGCAGCGCGCTCGGTGGAGATCGCGATGACCAGCGGGATGGCCAGCCCCAGGGCGTGGGGGCAGGCGATGACCAGCACGGTCACGGTCCGGATCACCGCGTCGTCGGGGCTGCCCAGCACCGTCCAGGCGGCGGCGGTGAGCACACCGGCGGCCAGGGCGAACCAGAAGAGCAGGGCCGCGGCCCGGTCGGCCAGGGCCTGGGCCCGGGAGGAGGACTGCTGGGCGGCGGCGACCATCCGCTGGATCCCGGCCAGGGCGGTGTCGGCGCCGACGGCCTCCACCCGCACGCGCACGGTGGTGTCGGTGGCCACGGTCCCGGCGACCACCGTGTCGCCGGGCCCCCTGCCGACGGCCTTGGACTCGCCGGTGATCATGGACTCGTCGAACTCGGCTGTACCCACGACGATCTCCCCGTCGGCCGGCACGCGCGCCCCGGGGCGGATCAGCACCACATCACCCACGGCCAGCTCGGCGATCGGGACGGTGACGGTGCCCCCGTCGAGGACCCTCTCGGCCTCGTCGGGCAGCAACGCGGCCAGGGCGTCCAGGGCGGAGGACGCCGCCCCGAGGGCGCGCATCTCCATCCAGTGGCCCAGCAGCATGATGACCACCAGCAGGGCCAGCTCCCACCAGAAGTCGAGGTCGAACCCGCCGATCCCCAGGGTCGTCACCCAGGACGCCACGAAGGCGACGGTGATGGCCATAGCGATCAGCAGCATCATCCCCGGCTGCCGGGACTTCAGCTCGGTGAGCCCGCCCTTCAGGAACGGCGCCCCGCCGTAGAGGTAGATCACCGTGCCCAGCACCGGAGGGATCCAGGGGGAGCCCGGGAACTCGGGGATGTGGTAGCCCAGCAGGTGCCCGACCATCGGCGAGAAGACCACCACCGGGATGGCCAGCGCGAGGGAGAGCCAGAACTTGTTCTTGAACATCGCCGTGGAGTGCCCGGCGTGCTCCCCGTGGGTGTGGACCTGGTGGTCCTCGTCGATTGCCGAGTGGGCGTGGGCGTGCGGCATGGCCTGTCCGTGGGTGTCGGCATCAGCGTGCTGGTCCGTGCCGTGGCCGGTGTGCGCCTGGCCCGGGGCTGTGGGGTGGCCGTGGTGCTGCGGAGTGCTCATGACGTTCCTTTTCGCGCAGGTCCTTGGCGGACCGGGACAGTGGTCGGTCTCGTCAGAGGTTGACGAGGGTGTAACCGGCTTCTTCCACTGCGGCTCGAACTTCCTCCGTGCTCAGTGGGTGTTCGGCGGTGAGCGTGATGGTGGAGACCCCACCGACCACCAGGTCGATGTGCACCTCGCTCACGCCCTCGAGGGCGGTGAGCTCCTCGGTGACGCTGGTGGCGCAGTGGCCACAGGTCATGCCCTGAACCGGGTAGGTCGACGTCGTGCCGGCGGAGGGCGCCGTCCCGGCAGCAGGAGCGGCGTGCTCGGGGACCGGGGCGCAGCAGGCGCAGCCGGTGGAGGCCATCGGCAACGGGGAGCGGGTCTCGTAGGTCATCTCAAGCTCCTTCGATCGATTCGGGCGGCAGGACCGGGAACGTCCTCACCACCCCAGGTATATACCCCCTAGGGGTATAGTGCAAGGGGTGGGGTCATGCGGTGACCCTGGCCTCGCGGGGGCGGTGCCGGGTGGGGCGGGGCAGCTCCACGGTGAAGGCCGACCCGGCACCGGGCCCGGGGGAGGTGACACTCAGCGTCCCGCCGTGGGCCTCGACCAGCGCCCGGGAGATGGTCAGGCCGATTCCGGAGCCGCCGTGGTCGCGGTCACGGGCGGTGTCCCCGCGCCAGAAGCGCTCGAAGACCTGGGGCAGGTGCTCGGCGGCAATGCCGTCGCCGGTGTCGGCCACCACCAGGGCGAGCCGGTGCGGGCCGCGGGCGATAGCGCGCATGGTGACCGTGCCACCGGGTGAGGTGTGGCGTAGGGCGTTGGTGAGCAGGTTGCCCAGCACCTGGCCCATCCGCTGCCGATCCACCTCCACGACCCCGGCGGGGTCGCCAGCGTCGAGCAGTAGGTTCACGCCCTTGGCGGCGTAGGCCTCCCGGTGGGTCTCGACGGTTGTGCGGAGCAGATCCTCGACAGGTTGTGGGGTGCGGTCCAACTCGATCCGGCCCTCCTCGGCCCGGGACACGTCGTGGATGTCCTCGACCAGCCGGGTGAGGCGTGCGAGCTGGTCGGCCACGAGTTCGCCGGTGGTCTCGTCCCAGTGCGCCACTCCGTCCTGCAGCGCCTCGCAGTAGACGGTGAGCACCGAGATCGGGGTGCGCATTTCGTGGGCCAGGTCCGAGAGCATCCGCCGGCGAGTGTCCTCGGTGCGCTCGAGCCGGGTGGCCATGGTGTTGAACGAGGTGGCCACTGCATCCACCTCGGCGCCGGCGCCGAGGGCCGGGACCCGGGTGTCGTAGCTCCCGTGGGCCATGCCCTGGGCCGCTTCGGTGAGGGCGACCAGGGGACGTTGGAGGCGGCGAGTGAAGAACCAGGTCACCGCCGACGCGCACACTGCGGCGGTGCCCAGGGCCGCTCCCAGGATGATCAGGTTGGTGTCACGGTAGGCCTGCTCCACATGGAACAGCTCCGGGGAGTTCTCCGCGTGCCCGGCCATGATCAGGTGCTCGTGGAAGATCGGGGGCCCGGCCAGGGAAGCGACCACCACGGCGGCGAGGATGCTGGCGGCCACCACGATGGCCTGGGCCAGGAAGAACCGGGAGGCCAGCCCCCGGGGGCGTCGTCGTCGGCTCATCGGGCCACCATCCGGTAGCCGACCCCGCGCACGGTGTCGATGAAGGCGGCCTGGTCCTCCCCGAGCTTCCGGCGCAGGTGCCCGATGTGCACGTCCACGATCCGCTCGTCACCCACCCAAGCGGGGCCCCACACGGTGTCGATGAGCCGACGGCGGCTCAGCGCCTCGTGCGGCCGCTGCGCCAGGGCGGCCAGCAGCTCGAACTCGGTGCGGGTCAGCGCCACCGGCTCCTCGCCCACCCGTGCTTCGTGGGCGGCGAGGTCGACGGTCAGGTCCCCGAACACCCGGGCCGGCTCGAGCGGGGTCACGGTGGTGCGGGGCCGGCGCAGCACCGCGGCCACCCGCGCGACGAGCTCGCGCACGCTGAAAGGCTTGGTGATGTAGTCGTCGGCCCCGGCCGCCAGCCCGGCCAGCTTGTCCTCCTCGTCCCCGCGGGCGGTGAGCATCAGCACGTAGCACTCGGAGAAGCCGCGGATCCTGCGGCACACCTCGATGCCGTCCATCCCCGGCAGCCCCAGGTCCAGGACCACCACGTCCGGACTCCGGCCGTGGGCGGCCTCCACGGCCTCGGGGCCGGTGTGGACGGTGGTCACGTCATAGTCGGCGCGGGTCAGGTATGTGGCGATCATCTGGGCCAGGGGCTTCTCGTCATCGACCACCAGCACCCGCCCGGCCACCGCGTCAGTGCCAGGATTCATGCCTTCAGTGTCCCCCTCGGCCCCAGGTGCACCGGTGCCGGAGGCCGGTTGTGGGAGGAATCTTCGCCAAATCTTCAAGGGAAACCCCACAGGGCTCCTCCCCGGCCGATCGACAATGGTGGATGGCCTTCGCGAGGTAGTGCGAGGCGGAAAGGACCCATGACATCCCCCACCCGCAGAACCCTTCTCATCGGCGTCCTCGGCCTGCTTGGCACCGGCGCCCTGGCAGCCTGTACGTCTCCGGCGCAGACCCCGGCGCCACCGGATTCGGCCGGACCCAGCAGCACCGGCACAGCGATCACCCACGTGCACGCCATCACCCGCGACACCGGGACAGGGGAGGGGCCAGGGGTGATCCTGCTGGCCACCCACGAAGGGCTGTTCCGCCTCCAGGACCGGGAACTGACCCGGGTGGGCCCAATCGTGGATCTGATGGGCTTCACCGCTACGCCTGAGGGCCGCTATCTGGCCTCGGGTCACCCCGGCACCGGCACCGACCTGCCCGAACCGGTCGGACTGATCGAATCCACCGACCAGGGCCAGACCTGGCAGGTGCTCTCCCGAGGCGGGGAATCGGACTTCCACGCCCTGGCCGCCGGCCCCGATCGTGTGCTCGGCTTCGACGGCCAACTGCGCGCCAGCTCCAACGGGCGCACCTGGTCCACCCTTGAGATCCCCTCCGCCCCGGCCGCCCTGGCGGTCGCCCCGAGCACAGGCACCATCCTGGCCACCACCCAGGACAGGGTTCTGCGCTCCGCCGACGCCGGCGCCACCTGGGAGACCCTGGACACCCCGCAGCTGATGTCCCTGGTCGCCTGGGCCGATGAAAAGATCATCGTCGGGGCGGGGATCGACGGTCACCTACTGACCAGCCGCGATGCTGGGAAGACCTGGACGGCCAGCGACCAACCGGTCGGGGAGATCACCGCCCTGGGCGCAAGCACCACCGCGGACGGTGAGATCGAGGCTCTGATGGTGGCCGACAGCACCGTTCTGCGGACCATCGACGGCGGGAACACCACCGAACAGCTGCTCTGACCCGGTTCACACCCACCCGCTGGTGGGTGGTGTCCCTGGCGCGCCCAAAGTAGGGCAGCAGGAGCTATCCCTCAACCGTTGATCGGTGCAGAGCAAGAGGCCCTTGCTCTCTGCAGGGGCCTCTTGAAGGATGCTGGGGACAGGCTACGCGCGCTCGTCGTAGTGGTCCTCATGCTCCGAATGCCGGTGACCGTCGTGGAGATAGTCCACTGATCGCCGTGCTCAACGGTCTCATGCTCACAATTCTCGCCGTGGGTGTGCTTCGCCTTGGTGTGCTCGGCCTGCTTGTTGTGACCAGCCATGATGATCCCCCTTGGACGAACGAGCCCAGAACAGGCGCGTTTTTCCAGTGGAGCACCGGGACCAGAATCTGGCAATGCTTCTGCGGACGAAGCAAGAATTCCCTCGCAGGTCTCGCATGCCTTGAGATGAACGATCAATCGCGCTTTCAGCGCTGACCGAGCCACTGCTGATGGACTCGTGGACGCGGGTTACACCAGTAGCCCGGCGCACCCTGCTTTACACATGGCCCCGTTAACGGTGGATCGCGTTGCAGTATGGGCCGCTTGTCCATGCACCTTGGGGACCGTGACAGGGGTTGAAGGGTCTGGTCGCAACGGTTGGCGTCCGGCCATCCTCCCTGGTGTGGGCTTTCCTGTCGTTCAAACGCGGGTGAGGATGAGCCGCACTCCTATACCCCCAGGGGTACTTGCGGGATACCCCTGGGGGTATTATCGTGGTGTGCAGACGGCCGGAGGAACCTCCGCCGAAACCCCTGTACCACCGACTCCCCGAAGGAGAGACCCATGCTGATCGAGCGCATCTACGACGAGGACCTCGCCCAGGCCAGCTACATGATCGGCTGCCAGGCCACCGGCCAGGCCCTAGTGGTCGACCCCCGCCGCGACATCGACGTCTACCGCCAGATGGCGGCGAAGAGCGGCATGGAGATCACCGCGGTCACCGAGACCCACATCCACGCCGACTACCTCTCCGGCACCCGCGAGCTGGCCGCGGCCACCGGGGCCACCATGTACGTCTCCGGTGAGGGCGGGGAGGACTGGCAGTACGAGTTCGAGGCCACCCGGCTGTACGACGGCGACGAGATCCGCCTCGGCAACATCGTGGTGGCCGCCGTGCACACCCCGGGGCACACTCCCGAGCACCTGTCCTTCCTGGTCACCGACGGCGCCTTCGCCGACGCGCCGGGCTACCTGCTCACCGGCGACTTCGTGTTCTCCGGGGACCTGGGCCGCCCGGACCTGCTGGATGAGGCCGCCGGCGGGGTGGACACCCGCTTCGAAGGCGCGAAGCAGATGTTCGCCAGCCTCAAGGAGAAGTTTTTGACCCTGCCCGACCACGTCCAGGTCTTCCCCGGCCACGGGGCTGGCTCGGCCTGCGGCAAGGCCCTGGGCGCGCTCCCGTCGACCACGGTGGGCTACGAGCGGCTCTACTCCTGGTGGAATCCCTACCTGGCCGCCAATGACGAGGAGGGCTTCATCAACGAGCTGCTGGAGGGTCAGCCCGACGCCCCGTTCTACTTCGGGCGGATGAAGAACCAGAACCGGCAAGGCCCGGCCGTCTTCGGTGAGCGGGTGCCCCTGGCCGAGCTCAGCGTCGAGACCGTGGCCGAGCAGCTGGCCGCCGACGCGGTGACCTTTGTGGACACCCGCTCCGTCGATGCGGTGCACGCGGGGACCGTGGCCGGGGCGCTGAACATCCCGGCGGGCAAGTCGATCGCGACCTACGCCGCCTGGGCGGTGGACCCGGAGACCGATCCCCGTCCGCTGGTGTTGCTGGCCCCGGACCAGGAGGCTGCCGATGAGTTCTGGGACCACCTGGTGCGGGTGGGTATCGACCAGGTCGCCGGCTACGTCACGACGATCGAGGGTTTGCCGCAGGCCACCCCGCGCCTGGTGGCCCCGGAGGAGGTCGAGGCCTTCGAGAAGGCGATGCTGCTGGATGTGCGCGCCGTGAGCGAGCACGCCGCCGGGGCCGTGCCCGGGGCGACCCAGCTGCACGGGGGCCGGGTGCTGTGGAACCTGGACCAGATTCCTGCCCAGGGCACGGTTGTGACCTACTGCCAGAGCGGGCTGCGGTCCTCGGTAGTGGCCTCGACCCTGCGCCACGCCGGCTACGACGTCGTGGAGCTCGAGGGCTCCTACGCCGCCTGGGCCGCCGCCCACCAGGACACCGCGGTCGCCGCCGGCTGACCCGGGGCATCCAGCACTGAACGGCCGGAGGGGCCACTCGCATGATGCGGGTGGCCCCTTCGGTCGTGTCCGGCGCCTCGAGGTGGCGGGTGGTCAGGTGCTGACCGAACGGTGCCGGGCCGTGGAGGTAGCCTCAAGCCCGGGCGGCCGTGACGAGCGGTTCTATCGGTTCTTTCACCGCGGTCTACTGATGAGCAGTCAAACTGAGCGCATCGTGTCGGCCGATGCTGCTGCGGTGGACAGCGGTTCCTGTGTACGCCGCAGCATGAGGAGGTATCCGTGACACTTTCGGCGGGCAGCCGGATCGGGTTGGCCGGAGCGGCGGTGGTCGGGGTCGCCTTCGGCATGGCCCGCTATGCCTACGGTCTGACACTGCCCGACATCCGGGAAGACCTGGGGCTCTCCGAGCTGGTGCTCGGACTGGTCGCCAGCGCCACGTTCGCCGGCTACCTGGCCGGCCTGCTGCTCGCAGGCCGGCTCGCCGCTCGCCACGGTTCGCGCGCTCCGACCACCGTGGGTGGGGCCTGCGGTGCTGCGGGGGCGGTGCTCGTGACCTTCGCGCAGGCCCCCTGGTTGCTGGCCGTCGGTGTCGTCCTGGCCGGCAGCGCCGGTGGCTGGGTCTGGGCACCGTACTCCGACATCGTGACCCGTTCGGTGCCCGCACGGCAGCAACCCCGAGCGTTGGCGATCATCACAACCGGCACCAGCGGCGGGCTCCTGTTGCTGGGCGGGCTGGCCGTGCTGGCCGCAATGGGCTCCTGGCGGCTGGTCTGGGCCGGCATCGCGGTGGCCGCGGTGGTCGCGGCGGTCGTGAACCTGCGCCTGGTGCCGCGCACCAGACCGACCCCACGCCCGCCCGCACAGGGCGGCGCCTCCTCGCTAGCGGCAGCGCTGCGGGTTCCGGGCGCCTACTCCGTCGTCTACTTCGCCGTCGTCGTCATCTATTTCACCTACGCCGCCGACGCCCTCGACCGCGGCACCCTCCCGGCAGCAGCCGTCCCGGCGCTCTACGCGACCATCGGCCTCACCGGCATGGTCGGCGTGGCGACCGGGGCCCTCGCCCAGCGGATGGGCAGCTCCCGGGTCGCCGCGCTGAGTCTCGGAACGGTCGCCGCGGCGCTGGTGCTGCTCGGTCTGGCCAGCGACTCCCTGACCGCGACGATGGCCTCGGCCGGCATCTTCGGTGTCGGGTACATGACAGGATCGGCGGTGCTCGCCGTCTGGACCGCCGAGCTGGTGCCCGACCGGGCAGGCGCGGCGTTCACGGCCTGCCTGGTCGTGGGGGCCCTGAGCTCGGTCGCAGCGCCGGCCATCGCCGGTGCCATCATCCCCGGCCTCGGGCTGGGGGCGCTGCTCGTGATCACCGCCGCGGTGTCCCTGTCCAGCGGGGTGGCCCTGATACTGTACGGGTCCACGCCAGCGGCGACCGTGGGTGGAACCGGGCCGTGACCCCCAGAGCCCTCACCGACGTCGACGCGCAGGCGCTGCGTTGTGCTCAGCCGGTCCCCGGTGGTGCCGGTCAGGGGTGCAGGTAGGACCATCCTTCGCTCTGTCGGGTGACGAGGTGGGCGACACCGGAGGCCACGACCACCGCCTGGGGGTGGATGTCGGTGGGGGTCAGGCGGCGGGCGGCCATGGTGTTCTGGCACACGCACAGGGTCACCCCTGCCGCCAGCAGACCGGTGAGCTGGGTGGTGAGCTCTTCGGCGGCCGGGGCGGTGGCCACGGCGATGCCGGGACCGTGGGTGATGAGCTCCACCTGGGTCTCGGGTCCGAGGGCAGCGAGAAGGTTGGCGGTGTTCTGCAACACGGTCTGGGTTTTCTCCGGGGCGGCGTCGTTGAGGTGGATCACGGCACGGTGCATCGCGGGGGGCCTTTCACAGAAGGGGCATGGTGTCGCGGCCACTGTAGCCAGCCGGCCACTGGCGGGACCTCAGGCGCCGGTGTGGTCGCGCCCGCGCATCCGCACGGCGACCACGCCCCCGGAGGCCGCGGTCAGGGCGGCGACGACGGCCACGGCCGCGGGGATGCCGAAGGCGTCGGCGACCACCCCGGAGACCACCGCACCGACGGCGAACCCACCATCGCGCCACAGCCGGTAGATGCCCACCGACCGGGCCCGCCAGGTGGGATGGGCGACATCGCCGATGGCGGCCAGCAGGGTGGGGTAGACCATCGCGGTCCCGGCCCCGAGCAGTACCACCGCCACCAGCCACATCTCGAACGTGGAACCGGCCGCGATCAGGCCCAGGGCCGCGGCCTGGGTGAGCATCCCGGCCACGATGAAGCCCTTGCGCCCCCACCAGTCCGACAGCGCACCGGTGGCCAGCTGCAAGGCGCCCCACACGGCCGGGTAGGCCGCAGCGAGGATCCCAATCTGGCTTAGGGTCAGTCCGGCGGCGGCGAACAGGACCGGGAACAGCCCCCAGGCCAGCCCGTCGTTGAGGTTGTTGACCATCCCGGCCTGACTGACGGCCGACAGGGACCGGTCGCGGAAGCTGGTCAGGGCGAAGACCTCACGGTTGCTCAGGGACCCGTGGGCGTGGGTGTGGGTGGTGACGTGGCCGGTGGCCTCCAGGTGGGCGTGGTTCCGGGTCTCGCGCACCGCGAGGACCGACAGCCCCAGCCCGAGGGCGATGTAGGCAGCCCCGAGCAGGAACGGGGCCGGGCGCAGCCCGTAGTGGGCGGCCAGGTATCCGGTGGCCATGGCCGTGGCGGCGACCCCGAGGTAGCCGGCGGCCTCGTTGAGGCCCATCGCCGCCCCGCGCCGGTGCGGGCCGACCAGGTCCATCTTCATCACCACGGTCGTGGACCAGGTCAGGCCCTGGCTGATGCCCAGGACGAGGTTGGCGGCCACGATCCACCCCCAGGAAGGCCCGTAGATCAGCAGCAGCGGCACGGGCAGGGCGATCAGCCACCCGGCCACCAGCACGGGTTTGCGCCCGTAGCGGTCGGCGAGGGTGCCCGCGAGGTAGTTGGTGGCGGCCTTGGCCACCCCGAAGGCCAGGATGTAGGTCAGCGAGCTGGTGTAGAGATCGAGCCCGAACTCCTCGGTGGCCAGCAGCGGCAGCACAGTCCGCTCCTGCCCGAGGGTCCCGCCGACCAGGGCATTGACGACCACCAGCAGGGTGAACTGGGCCAGGTTCTGTCGCAGCCCCAGCACGGTGGCCCGGGCCGGGCGGTCGAGGGCCGGGCGGGTCATGCCCGGGGCCCCGTGGTGGCGGGGGCGGCCCAGCGGGCCGCGGCGGTGGTCGCCCAGGCCAGGGCCAAGAAGGCGATCAGAGCCAGCCCGAGGAAGTTCAGGTCCACGGCCTCGATTGCGGCCAGGACTCCGCCGGTGGGCTGGGTGAGCTCGGCGACCACGGAGAGCAGGCCCATGCCGCCGATGAGGAAGGCGATGAAGACGGACACCCCGGTGACGACGAGGTTGTAGTCGAGGCTGCGCCGGGCGTTACCGGTGGCCTGGCTGTAGATGCGGGCCATCATCAGTCCGTCGGCGCTGTCGAAGGCGGTCATGCCCGCGGTGAACAGCACCGGCAGCACCATCGCGGCGTACCAGGGCAGGGTCGGGGCCAGGGTCCCGGCCAGGACGAACAGGCTGATGGAGGCGGCGGTGTCCAGGCCTAGCCCGAAGAGGAACCCGACCGGGTACATCTTCACGGGGCGGTCCACCGTGCGGGTGAGTGGGTGCAGCACCCGGTGCAGCACTCCGCGCCGGTTCAGGTGCGTGTGGAATGCGTGCTCGTCGACCGGGCCGTCGCCGATGGTCCGGCGCAGCCGGTGCAGGGACCGGAGCGCCGGCAGGTTCAGCGCCCCGACGGTGAGCAGGAACAGCCCGGACACGGTTCCGCCCCAGATCCCGGCGGCTTGGCGCAGCGTGGAGTCCTCATCGGCCAGGCCCGCGGTGAAACTGTCCACGCCCAGGGCCAGCAGGGCCACGGAGGCCACCACCACCGAGGAGTGTCCCAGGGCGAACCAGAACCCGGTGGTCACGGTGGTGCGCCCGCGGGTGAGGAACTGGCGGGTGGAGTTGTCGATGGCGGCGATGTGGTCGGCGTCGAAGGCGTGGCGCACCCCCAGGGCGTAGGCGCCCACGGCCAACCCGAGCAGCACCCCGGAGTTGGCCCCGGCAGCGGCCTGGGCCGGTAGCAACCAGGCGAACAAGGCCCCCCATCCGGCCACGTGCAGACCGGCGACGGTGGCCCCCATCCCGGTCAAGCTGCGGACCTGCCCCCGGGGGTGGGGATCTACGGTGCGGGTTTCCATGCGGGGCCTTTCCTAGGTGCCGGGTGCGCGAACATGAGGCTCGAATGGACCACGGGGGCGGGCTGGGGAGTCCTGTGCCCGCCCCCGAGCTCCGTTACGGGTGCACGATGATGGCCTGGGTGCTCAGCTGTCCATGGGCAGGCCGGCCTCGGCGGCCTCGGCGAACATCGCGTCGATGTGCACCGGGTCCTTGCCGGCGCGCTCGAGCAGGGACGCGGCGACCCCGGAGCGGTACCCGGAGCCGCAGTGCACCCACAGCTTCCCCGCGGGAACCTCGGCCATCCGGGTCAGCAACTCGTGCAGCGGGATGTTGACCGCCCCGGCGATGTGGGAGTCCTCGTACTCGTCCACCCGGCGCACGTCCAGGACGGTCTCCTCGGCCGGGCGGTCGGCGAGCACCTCTCCCCAGCCCACCCGCGGGTAGGAGGACACGGCCGCCCCGGGGGCGAGCTTCTCCGGGTCCTCGCCCAGTGCCGCGTCGGGGGAGTCGATGCCGATCCGCGACAGGTCCCGGATCGCGTTCTCGACGTCGCCGCGGGAGCCGACGAGGGTCAGCTGCCGGTCGTAGGGGAAGACCCAGCCCAGGAAGGTGGTGAAGCTTCCGCCGTCGCCGTACTCGAAGCTGATCGTGCCCTTGAGATGGCTGGAGGAATACGCCACGCGGTGGCGCAGGTCCACCACCCACTCCCCGTCCTCCAGCCGGGACCGCAGCTCGGCCGGGTCCAGGGAGTCGGGCACCTCCAGGTCCGGCTCGGTGGGACCCGCGGCGTTGGCCGGGCCCATGTGCACGTAGTAGTTGGGGTAGGCGGTGAGGTTGCTGATCAGCTCGGCGACGAAGTGCTCCTCGTCGGGGTCGGTGTAGACGTGGTTGGTGGTGAACTGCTCGCCCAGGGTGGACTCGTCCGCGCCGGTGGCGGGGCCGGAGGAGCAGAAGGAGCCGAAGCCGTGGGTCGGGTACAGGGCGGCCTTCTCCTCGGCCTCCTGCGCCAGGCGGCGGGCGGAGGCGTACTGGTCGTGGGTCAGGCCCACCGTGTGCTCGGAGCCCAGCAGGTCGGTGCGGCCCACGGAGCCGTAGAGGACGCTGCCGCCGGAGAACACGGCCTGCTCCTCGCCGTGCTCCACCACGAAGGAGAGGTGGTGGTGGGTGTGGCCGGGGGTGGCCACGGCCTTCACGGACAGCTCGCCGACCTGCACGGTTTCCCCGTCGGTAATCGGGGTGCGCTCGAAGGAGACGTCGTCGGCGGCGTTCACCAGATAGGCGGCCCCGTACTTGCGGGCCAGGACGAGTCCGCCGGTGATGTAGTCGTTGTGGATGTGGGTCTCGGCCACATGGGTGAGGCTCACCCCGGTCTGCTCGATCAGGGCCTCGACGCGGTCGATGTCGCGCTGGGCATCGATGACCAGGGCGGTCTGCCCATCGTGCACGAGGTAGCTGCGGTCCCCGAGCTGGGGGGTGTCGATGACGGTGACGTCCATGATGTGTTCCTCCTTGGTGGTGCCCGCGGCGCGCCGCGGGGCGGGGTGGCGGTCTTGAGGGGTGCTAGCGGCAGCGGGGCAGGGGCGGGTGCCACGCGGGAAGCGGCGTCCCGGTCGCGCCCGCCGCGGCTCAGGCCTGCTGTTTGGTCTTCTGCTCGGCCTGCTGTCGGGCGAGCTCGGCGTGGACCTGGGTCATGTCGAGGTCCTTGACGGCGGTGATGACCTGCTCGAGCCCGGTGGCGGGCAGGGCGCCGGGCTGGGAGAACACGAGCACGCCCTCGCGGAAGGCCATCAGGGTAGGGATGGAGCTGATGCCGGCCGTCGCCGACAGGCGCTGCTCGACCTCGGTGTCGACCTTGGCGAAGACGACGTCCGGGTGCTTGGCGGAGGCGGCCTCGTAGGTCGGGGCGAACATGCGGCAGGGGCCGCACCAGGACGCCCAGAAGTCCACGAGCACGATGTCGTTGGACTCGATAGTGGGGGCGAAGTCGGCTTCGGTGATGTCGATGGTGGCCATGGGGACCTCCTCGGTCGGTGATCTTGGTCGGTGATCTCGGAATCGGTCGTAGCGGACGGTGTGCGGAAACGGTGGGAGGAAGAGGGCGAGGGTCAGGCCGTGAGCGGGGTGCGCAGCGGGCACCTCGGGACGGCGAACCAGCAGACCGCTGCGGCCACGCCGGCGGCCGCAGCGGTGATCCCGACGGCGAGGCCGGCCGCGCCGGGCAGCTCCTGGACCAGGACGAACACACCCATGACCAGGACGAAGAGGCCGAAGCCCTGGCGCAGGGCGGCCTCGGGGATCCGCCCGGCCAGCCGGGCGCCGGCGAACGAGCCGGCGACCGCGGCGGCGGTCACCGCCCCGACCAGGGCCCAGTCCAGGGAGACGGTGGTGAGGTAGCCGGCGAGTCCGGCGAAGGACTTCATGGCGATGACGACCAGGGAGGTGCCCACGGCCACGGGCATGGACAGCCCGCCCAGCAGGGCCAGGGCCGGGACCACGAGGAACCCGCCGCCGGCGCCCACCAGGCCGGTGACCAGGCCCACGACCAGGCCCTCGGCGACGACCTTCAGGACGGGCAGCTCGCCGTCGTGGGCCCTGGCGGGCCCGTTCCGGCGACCGCGGAGCATGGCCAGGGAGGTGGCGACCATCATCAGGGCGAAGGCGATCATCAGCACGGTGCCGGGGATGTAGCCCCCGGCCAGCCCGCCGCCGAAGGCCCCGGCCATGCCGGCCGCGCCGAAGACCAGGCCGGTGCGCCACTTCACCCGTCCGTTGCGGGCGTGGTTGACAGCACTGACGGCCGAGGTCACCCCGACGACGAACAGGGAGGCGGCGATGGCCTCCCTGGGGTCCAGGCCGGCGACATAGGTGAGGATCGGGACGGTGAGGATGGACCCGCCCCCGCCCAACAGGCCCAGGGAGAGCCCAATCACCACCGACAGCAGCAGGGTCAGCACGAGCGTGAGAGTCATGAGGAGTGTCCTTGTCCTGGCGAAACCGGGGGGTGGGGTCAGCGGGTGGGCAGGCCGGCGCGCTGCCAGGCGGTCATGCCCCCGGCCATGGTGTCGGCGGTGTAGCCGGCGGCGTTGAGCGCCTCGGCGACCCGGGCGCTGCGGTTCCCGCTGCGGCAGACCGCGATCACCGGGCGGGCCTTCTCGAGTTCGGCCAGGCGGGTGTTCAGCTGGCCCATGGGGATGTGGAGGGCGCCGGGGATCATGCCCTCGGCGACCTCGAAGTCCTCCCGGACATCAAGGACCTGGTCCTGGGCACGGCGGGCTTCGGCGTCGGTGATGGTGATCTCTGACATGACTGCTCCTTGAGGGTGCTCGATGGCGGTCGACGGTGGGGTGCCCGGGGCTGACCGAGGGGTGCGTGTGGCTCTCGGCCGGCCCCGGGCAGGGCCGGTGGGCTCAGGCGCCGGCAGCGGGGATCTGCTGGATGGCCGTAGCGGCCGTGGGCTCCTGCGCGGTCTTGTTCCAGGGCATGGCCGCCAGGGCCTTGCCCATGGCGCAGGTGTTGGAGGCGGCCGAGAAGGTCAGCCCGGTGCCGATGATCCCGGCCACGGTGCGCAGCTTCGGGGAGACGAACCGGCCCCCCACCAGCCCGGTCAGCACCAGGGATCCGGCGACCATGCGTACCTGGCGCTCCAGGTCCCAGCGCTGGGCCCCGCGCACGACGTCGCCGCCGGCGTTGGCGAAGCCCGGGGCGCCGCCGGTGAGCACGTAGGCGGCGTCGACCCCGGCGGTGGACAGCTTCTGGCGGGCCTGCTCGGCACGGACCCCGGACTGGCACACCAGCACGACCTGCGCACCCAGGCGTGCGGCCAGATCGGCGGTGTGCTCGGAGAGCAAGGGCAGCGGCACGTTGTAGGAACCGCGGATGTGCAGGGACTTGAACTCGGCGCCGGAGCGGACGTCGATGATCACCAGGTCCTCGTGCTGGGCCATCCACTGGCGCAGGGTCTGCGGATCGAGGGTGGTCACGGTGGTAGTGGCGGAAGTCATGGGGATCCTCTCGGAAGAACTCACGGAAACGGGGTGTGCACCCAGTATTACCGATACCCCCGGGGGTATGCAACACACCCCGGGGGGTATAGGATGGTGGTACGCCCCAACCCTCGTCAGGAGAACCCCATGCAGCTGGACACCACCGAACTGACCCCCGTGATCAACCGCCTCAAGCGCGCCCAGGGCCAGCTGGGTGCCGTGGTGCGCATGCTGGAGGAGGGCCGGGACTGCAAGGACGTCGTCACCCAGCTCTCGGCGGTGTCCAAGGCCCTGGACCGGGCCGGGTTCGCCATCATTGCCAGCGGCCTGGAGCAGTGCCTGACCAACCCGGAGGAGACCCTGGACAAGAAGGACCTGGAGAAGCTGTTCCTATCCCTCGCCTGAGCCCGGAGAGCCTGACAGTCCGACAGTCGGGAGCCGGCGACCCCTGGTTGCCCACTGCCTGACCACGCATCCAAGGAGCAGAACATGACCTACACCCACACCGTCACCGTCGCCCTGCCCTACGACCAGGCTGTGGAACGCACCCGCGCCACCCTGGCCGAGCAGGGCTTCGGCGTCCTCACCGAGATCGACGTCAAGGCCACCTTCACCACCAAGCTGGGCGAAGAGGCCGGCCAAGCCGTCGGCGACTACGTGATCCTGGGCGCCTGCAACCCGCACCTGGCCAGCAAGGCCCTGGCCGCCGAACCGCAGCTCGGCGCCCTGCTGCCCTGCAACGTCGTGGTCCGCCGCAGCGACGACGACCACACCACCGTCGAGGCCATCGACCCGCAGACCATGGTCCAGCTCAGCGGCACCCCCCAGATGCGCGAGGTCGCCGACGACGCCGACACGCGACTGCGCGCAGCCCTGACCACGCTCAGTGACGCCAGCTCAGCCGGCTGAGCACTCTCCCATCGAGGCCACAGCACAGAACCACAGACCACAGGGGCGCCCCACCACCGGTAGGGCGCCCCTGCGATTGGCCAACCGCATAGTTCGAGCCCCCGGATAGGCTCCCGCACGGGGTACCCAGCATTCCTGGCTCGAAGGTGCAGTCGCAGTCTCGGAGCCACTCGAAAGGTGATTGGACGACGGGGGGCCAGAATCGGGCGACACGCTCCGCTTTACATATGGCTGCTTACCGGACATTGACCGGCGGGAGTTCCCGCATCTGGTGGAACTCCCGTCAGTTCGATCTTGTGCCGGTTCCGCGGTGCGACGCGGTCTGCACGCTGTACCGGGGCTGGTTCCTGCCTTCCTGACGGACAGGGGAGGGATCATCGCAGTGGCTGTGGCGTGTCGTGTTATTGCGCTACTACGACACTACTCAGTTGGTCATGTAGGTCCGGAGGTGGGTCCACCGACGCAGAACATGCTGACCTTTGCCGAGCAGCCACACAGCAAGGGGGCCGGGTTGCGGGTGCAGAACCTCGGTGGGGGAGACCTGGACACGGCCACCCCGATGGGGTCGATGGTCTTTACCGTCATGGCTGCCCTGGCTCAGATGGAGCTGGAGATCAAGCAGGAGCGGACCACCGACTCAGTGGCTATACGGAGAGCCGCTGGCAAGGACCTCGGGGGGGGCGGCGCCACACCTTCACCGACTCCCAGATGCGCAACGCCCTCCGGCTGATCGAGGGCGGGGAGCCGGCCACTCAGGTCACCCGCGACCTCGGCATGTCGCGGGCCACGTTGTATCGGCGGATCCGGGGACTTCCCGTACCGGTCGTCTGAGGAACGCCCGTCTGCGAATCCGGAGCGTCGCCGAGGCCGGGCCGATCGGGGGAGTGGATACCAGGAGCTGGTCGACGGGGTCGTGTCCGGTGCTGGTGCAACAGGGTGACCATTGTTTCTGTGCGGTGTCGGCTCCGCCACGGCACCGGCCATGTGAAGGGTCTTGTTCGCGCTAGTCGTCTCCGTCCCGTCCGCCCACGTGCGTCGCAACCGGCTCCAAGGCTCGCAAGCAGGTCATGGCACGGAGAGAGTCGGGGTCCGACTCGCTCATGCTGCCGACCGCCGTGCCGCGGTGACGAGATGTCCAGTGCGGGTCCCAGACGGTGTGGCGCCCGGTGCCCGGTGCCCGTACGGGACGGTGGTCAGCGTTTCATGAGGGCGAAGACTCCCCAGCCGAGATACTCACGCGTGGAGCGCGCGTAGCGGGCGGGCTCGGCGGTGAGTTCTTCCCGTACCTCGGGGGCCAGTTCGTCCTCCGGGTTCCGGTCGAGCCAGCGGCGCAGGTTGAGCCACTGGGCTGCGGCATAGCGGTCCCAGCTGTCCTGGTCGGCCAACATCATCTCCACGACGTCGTATCCCAGATCCTGGAACTGCCCGAGCAGGTCGGGGAGGAGCAGGAAATCAGCGATGCCGGTGGCGTGGCACGCCTGGGCGGTCTCCTCGTCCGGAGGGGTCCGCCGCCAGTAGGGCTCGCCGATCAGCATCAGCCCTCCGGGGCGGAGGCTGCGGCCGAGCAGCTCGGCGGTTCCGGCGACGCCGTTGCCGATCCACGTGGCGCCGACACAAGCGGCGAGGTCGACCGGTTGGTCGGCGACATAGCCGGCGGCGTCACCGTGGACGAACTCGACCCGGTCCGCGACGCCGAGGTCGGCGGCGCGGGCCCGGGCCTGCTCGGTGAAGACCGTGCTGATGTCCACCCCCGTGCCGGTGAAGCTCAGGTCACGGGCCCAGGTGCACAGCATCTCGCCCGAGCCGCTGGCCAGGTCGAGCACCCGTGTCTCGGGGGCGAGGTGGAGCGCCTCGCCCAGGGCGGCGAGCTTGTCTGCAGTCAGCGGGTTGTGGATCCGGTGGGTGCTTTCACGGATCGTGAAGATGCGGGGAAGGTCCATCACCAGATTCTTCTCTGTCACGCCTTACGAAGGGAAGAGCGCTAAGACTGCGGCGCGACCCGGTGCCATCCGATCCAGCTCAGCACCCTTCCGCTTTGCATATGGCCCATTCTCGGACAGCAAGCCAACTCGGACGTCACCTGCCTATGCTGCAGTCCCGGACGTCGGACCAGGGGTCCAACGTCCCGTTTAGGCAAGGATCCTTTGGCCGGATCGGTACTTTGTACCCTGTTGGTGCACGGCGTGCTACTGCTACCGTCGCTGGTCCTGTTGGCACAATCTCCCCAGTGGCGCTGACGGTTTTGAGAGCGGCCGCAGCGATGCCTGTGTCTGGAAAGGGGGTGCCCTACTGATGACCCACCCAGCGCAGGAGTACGACGTCATCATTGCCGGGGGTGGACTTGCCGGGCGTAGCCTCGCCTATTTCCTGAGTAGGGAACCAGAGCTGGCCGGGGCCCGGATCCTCATCATCGACGACGCCGGAGACCGATACCCGCACCGTTCCCTGATCTACTGGCACGACAACGCCCTCCCGTTGTCCCTGACTCCCGAAGCCACGTTCACCAGCCTCGCGGTCGACGCAGGACCTGCCCAGCGGGTCCTGCCGCTCAAACGCCACCGCCTGTGCCTCACCTCGTCACGGCCGGTTTTCCGATGCCTCGACGAAGTCATTGACGCCAACCCTCACATCACCCGTCTTGACGCACATGTCTCACGAGTGCGGGCCCATGCCGCCTCGGTGGAGGTGGCCCTCTCCGATGGCCGGCTCTTCACGGCGTCCCACTGCTTCGACAGCACCTCGCCCCCCACCGGGATCAAGGCGCCACTGCTCATGTCGGGTGAGGTTCGACGGGTGCGAACGGCGCACAATTCCTTTGACCCATCGGTTGCCACCTTCATTGATTTTCGATCCGGTGAGCATAAGCCCGTGCATTTCCACTGCGTCCTGCCGATCTCAGCCCAAGAAGCTGTCGTTGAAGTCACCCGGATCACGCCGGGGCAGGTTCCCAGCCCGAAGTTCTCGTTCGAACAGGCCACGTCGGCTTATCTGCGCGAGGTGTGGGGTGTGCAGGAGTTTTCCTCGGTGTCCGTGGAACGGGGATCCATCCCCTTGGGTATCCGCCCCCGACCTGCCCGCGGCCGCCATGTGCGCATCGGATCCCCCTCCGGGGCTGTCAAGGCCACCACGGGATATGGCTTCACCCGCATTCTTCGGCAAACCCAGCACCTCGCCTCCACGCTGGCATCCACCGGGTCACCTGACACTCCCCGGCCGTCCCCGCGCTTCCGCTGGTACGACAAGCCCGTGCTCAAGATGTGGGAACACGATCCTGAACACGCGGTGCAATTCATGAAAGCCGCGTTCACCTCAGGTGATGCTGATCTCGTCCTTGACTTCCTCGACGAGCGAACCACTTTCGCCCAGGAACGGGGGCTGTTCACCTCCATGCCAGTCACGACGCTTCTGCAGCCACGTCTATGGATCTGAGCCCGTCATCAAAACTTTCTGTCCGGGGGAACCGGCAAACCAATCCTCTGCACGCGGGAGCTGTCAACAGATTCGACACAGGGTGCAAAAGGACCACCTGGGGTTGCCCCACTATCAGGGGACATCTGCTCTGATGCCCGAGGCGTAGGCATGGGCGAGGTCTAACCGATGCCACTGCGCAGTCGCTGGTCGGCCCTTGGGCACCAGAGGCGAGGGCCTGATCGGGGTGGCTCGTTTCTGCGACTTCGCATATGGCCCAATACCGGCCACCACCACGGAAGTCATGGGCTGGCTCCGGCCGTGGAGTCAGCGCCGACCACGTTCCGCGCGAGCTGCGCTGTAGTGAGGGTCAGACCTCCGGGCGGAGTGCGGGTTCGTCTCATACCAGTGATTCCGCGGCTGCCGGAAGTCTCCGGCCTACGCTGAGGGTGAGCGGCCCGGCAGCCCGCCGGTCCGGCGACCGAGGAGGACCCCATGAAGGCACTCGTCTACCACGGACCGGGCAGCAAGGCGTGGGAGGAGGTCCCGGAACCGGCCCTCCAGGACCCCACCGACGTCATCGCGAAGGTCGACACGACCACCATCTGCGGCACCGATCTGCACATCCTCAAGGGCGACGTCCCCGCCGTGACCGACGGTCGGATCCTCGGCCACGAGGCGGTCGGCACGATCACCGAGGTCGGGGACGCCGTGACCGGGCTGAAGCCCGGGGACCGGATCATCATCCCGGCGATCACCAACTGCGGGAAGTGCTCCTACTGCAGGAACAACCAGCCCTCCCACTGCCTCACGCTCGGGGGCGTGGGCTGGGTCTTCGGCCACCTCATCGACGGCACGCAGGCCGAGTACGTCCGCGTGCCGTTCGCGGAGACCTCCGTGCACAAGGTCCCGGAGGGCCTCGACGACGAGGACGTCCTGTTCCTGACCGACGCCCTGCCCACGGGCTTCGAGATCGGGATCCTCAACGGCAACACGAAGCCCGGCGACACGGTCGCGATCGTGGGCGCGGGCCCGGTGGGCCTGGGTGCGGTCATGACGGCGAACCTCTGCGGCGCCGGGCGGGTGATCACCGTGGACCTCGACGAGAACCGGATGGACAAGGCCCTCGAGCTCGGGGCCACGGACAAGGTCAACGCCGGGGACCCGGACGCGGTCGCGCGGATCAGGGCGCTGTCCCCGGACGGTCTCGGCGTGGACGTGGCCATCGAGGCCGTGGGCGTGCCCGAGACGTTCCGGACGTGCCTGGACGTGGTGCGGCCCTACGGCACGGTGGCCAACGCCGGCGTGCACGGCAAGCCGGTGGAGCTGCCCCTGGAGAAGATGTGGATCTCCAACGTCCGCATCAACATGGGGCTCGTGGACTGCCGCACCGTGGGCAACCTGCTGAACATGGTCCGCTCCGGGCGGCTGGACGCGAAGGCGATGGCCACCCACCGCTTCACCATGTCCCAGATGGAGGAGGCCTACGAGCTGTTCGGCAACGCCGCGCAGCACCGGGCGGTCAAGGTGGTCGTCACCGCGGACTGAGCCACGGCCCCGCCCACGGGGTGCGCGGCGGTCGCACCACCGCGCACCCCATGGACCCCACTAGGCTGCGCACACATCTGCGCCTGCTGGCTTGTTTCTTTCCGGGCGACCACGCCGACCTGCTCGTCGGAACCGGACTCCCGGGCGTACTCATCATCACTGTGGCCGAGCATTGCCGGGCTCAAAGCAGCCGGATGCACCCGGAGACCATCTCCCTGCGACGCGTTGAGAGAGTATCGCTGTCTCACCCACCTGGAACGCCAGCGCCCGCAGACTCGGAGCCATCTGCGCTGCAGCGACCGTGGTACTCAGCCTCATCTACGCCATCATCCTGATCGTGGGGCTGTTGTCACTGCCCTCACCGGAGGCATCGATCGGTGGCCCTCGGCCGTTTACGACTTAGACATCCTCGCTTGGGACGCGTTCTTCGCTTTGGCAGTGCTCTGCGCCGCTGAAGTCTCCGGGGGTACCCGTCTGGCCACGTCTATCCGGATGCTGTTAATCCTCAGCGGAGTCCTGGCTCTAGGTGGGCTTAGCGGGGTACTCACCAGTGATATGCAACTGCGCAACATCGGCATCCTCGGCTACGCGGTGGTGTTCCCCCTCGCGACTGGATTGCTAGCGCTGCTCTTCCACCGGTGCGATACCGCACGCCAGTTCCTCGTGCCGATGCAGCGTCCACTGCCGTCGGCGACGCCGGATAGTCTTCTCGCTGCTCCACCACTACGCCCTTACGCACCCACGGTCCGCAGTGACAACTGACAACGAACGCTTGCCCACGCATGAAGCCCTCCTTGCTCCACCGCGCGCGTTGAAGTTGGGTTTGCCTTCCCGCTATCTCTGCCCTTTCTTTGCATGCGGCGCGAAACTGCTCTGGATAGCGGCCTGCTCTTGGGCCGGCCCCGCGCAGGCGGGGACGGACGTGAGGAGGGCGGGGTTGATGCCTGGACCCATGACGTTGTGGGAGGTGACATCTGAATCGATCGTCGTTTGGTGACTGCCGCCAGAGATCTCGTGCTAACAGATGAAGCATGCTTCACTAATGGGCACAGGGAGGGGAGTATCCCACCGACGCTCCGCCGTCACTACGACCCCGCGTGAGGGGCCCGGCGGGCGGGCCCGCGAGGGTCGGGAGAGACCTCCGATCGGATCGATCGGAAGGATCTTGTCATGGAGGTTCCGTTCT
>NZ_BAAAOA010000009.1:53561-69242 GCF_039530085.1 Kocuria aegyptia | reverse complement strand
CGGTGGCCCCGTGCTGCGTCGAAAGGGGTTCGTCGGACGGGCGGGCAACAGCACCGCGCCCGCCTGTGGATGGTGCTGAATGCCCCGGAGCTCACCGGAGCAAAGGGTTATCGGGATCTGCCTGTTCCGAGGGGATTCGCGAGCCCGGTCATGCCTTCGCGGGTGTGCCCTGGTTTTCCTGGAATCGTGGATCGGCAGTGGCAGGAGATGCCGCGGCCAGGTGTGCCTGGCATCGCCGCGCCAGACTCTTGCTGAGTCCGGTGCGACGTGCCAGGTCTGCCGGATTCAGGGGGCGTCGTCCGAATTCGCGTTCGGCTTCAAGGACTCCCGATACGCGTTGGACGGCCCACTTCGGGAGCCCCTGCTGAGTCATACCAGTGCGCTTTCCCGAGTTTTGGACCCCTGGGTGCTCACCAGCCATGGGCAGTGAGTGGCGGCCCACGCCCGAGTGTCCTCGATGTCGCGATGCAGCTGCTCGGTCAGGGCGTGGATGCCCGAGAAGCTCTGCTGGTCCCGCAGCTGGGTGATCAGCTCGATCCGCAGCGTCTGCCCGTAGAGGTCCCCGTCGAAATCGAGGAGGTGAGCTTCGAGCAACCGAGAGCCTTCCCCGGTGTAGAAGGTCCGGCGCCGGCCGACCGACACCGCGGCGACGGCCCAGATTTCGGAGCCGGTCCGGACCTGTGCGGCCCACACTCCATCCGCGATCTCCAGGTCGGTGAGCGCGATGTTGGCAGTGGGGAAACCGAGGGTTCTGCCGCGGGCATCTCCGTGTTCGACGACGCCTTCGATCACTGTCATGAGGAAGTCCTTTCTCGGCACGAAACGGCTCTGAGGTTGCCGGCCCATCGGTTCCGGAGTGAAGTCGACATCCGTGGCACGCATGCGTGCGTGTGGAGGTAGTAGAGAGGATGGTGATTCTTCGAGGGACGGCCAGAAGACGGTCGAGGCCTTGGCGGCGTTGCGGCCTCCGGGGTGATGGCATCGACCGTCTTCTGTTGTGCCGGCGGTCAGCGTCCGTGCGGTGAACCGAACGTCGCCTGACCTATCGGATCGGGGTTGCCGTCAACGAGGACTCGCTGTTTTCCACAGCAGTGGACCCGTCGTGGGTGATATCGGCATCGGCGGTCGTCTCGACCTCGCTCTGCGCAACACCCTGCCCCTGCTGGGAATGTTCCGTGCCGGAACGGCCCGCGGTGGCGCAGTGACGCCCTGGCTGCAGGGGGGCGATCAGCGGGTCCCGGCGCAGGAGCAGGACGATCGCGATGGCCAGTGCGAGGATCACGAAGATGAACGGTGCGGCTGAGAGGATCACTGCCGTCTGGAGTGCTTGCAGGCCACCGGCGTAGAGCAGGACTGCGGCCATGGCGCCGGTGAGGATGCCCCACACGGCCAGGACGGAGCGCTTCGGGTACATGTCGCCGTCGCTGGAGATCACCGCCAGCACGTAGGTGTTGGAGTCGGCGCCGGTGACGAAGTAGAGCACGACGAGCACGATGGCCACCACGGAGGTCAGCAGGGTTAGCGGGAGCTGGTCCAGCAGGCCGAAGAAGGCGGTGTTGACGTCCTGGGCGGCGGCCGCGCCGATCCCGGCGTCTCGGTTCATGTCCATGAACATCGCGCTGCCGCCCATGACGGTGAACCACGCCGAGAACACCAGGGTGGGCACGCCGAGGACCACGAAGACGAACTGCCGGATCGTGCGCCCGCGGGAGATTCGGGCGACGAAAACGCCCACGAAGGCGCCCCAGCTGATCCACCAGGCCATCATGAAGTAGGTCCACCACTGCATCCAGGCCAGTTCGTCGGCGTCGGTGGGCAGCATGAGGCTGATCTCGAGGAAGCCGCCCACGTAGCCGCCCAGGGAGCGGAAGAAGATGTTGATGAGGTAGGTGGTGGGTCCGGCGACGAGGACGAAGAGCAGCAGGGCCGCCGCGATGACCATGGTCGTCTGGCTCAGGTAGCGGATGCCCTTGCTGACCCCGCTCATGGCGGAGGCGGTGAAGATCAGGGTAATCACGGCGATGATGCCCACCTGGATGGGGATGCTCGTCAGCGTGCTGCCGGTGATCTGACTGAGGCCCTGGCTGATCTGGGCGGCACCGAGGCCGAGGGAGGTCGTGGTCCCGAACAGGGTGGAGAGGATCACCAGGACGTCGACGGCCTTGCCGACCAACCCGTCGGCATGCCGTCCGATCAGCGGCCGCAGGATCGGGGAGACAAGGCCCTTGTTGCCCAGCCGGTGGGTGGAGTACCCGATGGCCAGCCCGAAGATCGCGAAGACGGCCCACGCGTGCAGACCCCAGTCCAGGAAGGTGAACCGCAGCGCTTCCACGACGGCGCCTTGGCTGCTGGGCTCGGCGAGACCGTGGGGCGGTGTGAGGAGGTGGGAGACCGGCTCGGCCACGCCGTAGGTGATCAGCCCGATGCCCATAACCGCCCCCAGCAGCATCGCGATCCAGGCGTAGGTGGGGTACTCGGGCCGGGAGTCGTCGGGGCCCAGCCGGATCCGTCCGTACTTGGTGACCGCCAGGAAGATCAGCAGCCCCATCAGGCCCAGCGGGATGAGCAGCATGGACCATCCGGTGGACTCGGTCACCCAGTTCAGGGCTGTCGTGCTGATCTCGCCCATCTGGGTCGGGAAGAAGCCTGCGAGGACGATGAAGACGACGATGAGGGCGACCGACACCCAGAACACGGGGTTCCTGGTCCTGTCGTCCGCATGGTCGTTCGGCGGTGCGTTCGTGGCGCCGTCCGCAAGAGTGTCCTGGGACATGGTGGGCTCCGTTTCTGGGAGAGACTGGATCGTCTGGGCGGGATCACATGGGGCGGCGGTGCCCTGAGGTGAGCCGACGGTGGTGTGGCCTGGATCTGGAGGACCGGCGCCGGCCGTTCACGAGCGGTGCATGTCCTGCGGAGCCGGCCAGCCACGCGGTGCGTGACGGCCGGTTCCGGGTGGTCGATGGGGCTAGAGCTGCTCGAGGTCGTCGCTGTCGTAGAAGCGGCCGGCCTTGTAGATGATGGGGCTGGCCTCGCTCACCTCCGCGTGGCGCACACGGCAGATGAACACGGTGTGGGTCTTGGCCTGGAAGCGCTCACGGATCTCGGCCTCCAGGCACGCCGGGGAGTTGTCGATCAGCGGGCTGCCGCTGGGCCCGGGGTGCCAGTCGACCTCGGCAAACTTGTCGGGGGCCTTGGAGGCGAAGGTGGCGATGGTCTCCCGCTGCTGGGTGCCCAGGATGTTGATGCCCAGATGGGTGGCGGCGAACAGGGCGGGGTAGGTGGAGGAGGTTTTCTGGATGCAGACCATCACCAGGGGCGGCTCCAGGGACACCGAGGCGTAGGAGTTCACGGCCAGTCCCCGCGGGGTCTCGCCGTCCAGGGTGGTGACCACGGTGACGCCGGTGATGAACTGCCGGTTGAAGGTCTTCATCACCTGCGGGTCCGGCTCCCCGGAGAGGTCGTCGAGCACGACGTCCTCCGGCTGCAGCGGAGTGTCGCTGAGGTGACGGACGCCGAGGCTGTGGAGCAGCTCCGAGCCGTCCCAGGTCACCTCCTCGCGGGTGATCCGCCCGTCCACCAGGGTCACGTGGTTGCACCCGCGGGTCTGCACCCGGCGGCCGGTCGGCGGCACCCCGAGGAAGGTCTCGGTGTGGGTGCCAGTGGTCGTCCAGAAGATCGCCGCGGTGTCCCCTTCGGCCACCACCGCGTCGATGGTGGTGACCAGGTCGGGGAAGCCGGCCCGGACAACGCGGATCTCCTCCTGCAGGTCGGCCAGGGTGGAGGTATTGCCGCTGGAGCGACTCACCCGCACGTAGTCAGGGACGGCAATGCTTTCCAGCGCCTCGACCTCCCCGCGGTCCCAGGCGGCCTGCCAAACGGTGGTGAGCGTAGCTTCGAGTTCCTGTTGCATGGCACAGACCGTAATCCACATCACACCATGTGGTCAACACCTCAGTACGCAACCACACACCCGCGAGAGAAGTAGCCAACTGCACACACTGAGGGACTCATCTTCTTGACGGTCATGCATGCAACATCTACTGTGTGATGTATGCAACAAGTGATGAATGGGTTTGAGGAGACTGGGGCCTCCTCTGAGGAGTCGTTGTTGGACCGGGTCCGGCAGCTGGTGCTCAGCGGGCAGTTCCCGCCGGGTGCCCCGTTGTCTGAGGTTTTCTTGGCTCAGGAGTTCGAGGTCAGTCGTACTCCGATCCGGGAGACCCTCAAGCAGCTCCAGCACGAAGGCCTGGTGGAGATCCGCCCCAAGGTCGGCACGTTCGTACGAGAGCCCACCCGTCGGGAGATCGTCGAGCTCTTCCAGCTCAAGGAGGGCCTGGAAGGCCTGGCCGCCGGCCTGCTCGCACGACGTGGCAGCGTCCCGGAGCTCGAGGTGCTCGAACGCAACATCGCCGAGTCCGACCAGGCGACCGCCGATCAGGACGCCACCCGGTACGCAGAACTGGTGCACGAGTTCCACCGCACGATCATCACCGGGTCGGACAATTCCAAACTGGTCGAGCACTACGACCGGCTGATGAACCAGCTGGCCTACCACCGATTGGTCCTCCGCACCGCGGAGCACCCCGGGCGCATCAAGGCCTCCACCAGTGAGCACCGCGTCGTGCTGGAGATGATCCGGGACAAGGACCACTTCGGCGCTGAGGCCGCCATGCGCAACCACGTCTACGCCTCCGCCCGGGAAGTCCTCACCGACTCCCGCACGGCCGGCGGCCCGCTCCACTCCTGACCATCGCTTCAACCACTGCCGGCTGCGCGCCGGCGCGAACCACTGCCGGCTGCGCGCCGGCGCGAAAGGACCATGCCATGCGCTGTCTGGAGCTGTTCCCCGGGAAGGTCACGCTGCACCTTCCCCGCACCGCGCACCTGGTGGGTGCGCGGTGACGAGCACAACACCCCGCCTTACCGAGAAGGCCGGCATCCGCAAGATCGTCCACTACCAGGAGGAGATCCTCCTGGAGAACGGACAGGCCCCGACCGTGCCGGTCGTGCGCGCCACCGTCGCCGCGGTGGTGTCCAACCCCTGGGTCGGGACCGGCCCGGAGACGGACCTCGCCCCGGCCACCGAGCAGCTGGCCCCGCCGCTGGCGCGCGTGCTGACCGATCGGCTGCTGGAAAGCCTCGGCGGGGCGCAACAGGTCGAGGCCTTCGGCAAGGCCGCCATCGTGGGCACCGCCGGGGAGATCGAGCACGCCGGGGCGCTGATCCACACCCCGTACTTCGGCAACCTCGTGCGGGAGTTCCTCGAGGGCTCCTCGATCATCTGCTTCGCCGACGACCGCGCCGAGGCGGGTCAGGCCCTGGTCGTGCCCATGTGGCACAAGACCGCCGCGGCCACGCGAAGCCACTACCAGACCATCACCACCCGGGTCAGTGACGGGCCCCGCGCCGACGAGATCGTCGTCGTCGTCGCCGCCTCCACCGGGCCCCGCCCGCACCCCCGCATCGGGGACCGGGTCACCGACCCCGCCGTCACTTCCGCCATTCTCGAAGGAGCCTCCGCGTGAGCACCCGCAAGATCATCACCCTCGTCGAAGAAACCGTCACCGAAGGCGGCCGGTCCGTCGAACCCGCCGCGCGCGTGGCGGTCGTGGCCGCCATCATCGCCAACCCCTGGGCCGGCCAGGGCTTCGTCGAGGACCTCAACCCCGGCATCGAAGCCAACGCCTCCGAGGTCGGCGCCCTGCTGGCGTCCCGGGTGGTCGAGGCCCTGGGCGCCCCGGTGGAGGCCTTCGGCAAGGCCGCCATCGTGGGCCTGGACGGGGAGATCGAGCATGGCTCGGCCCTGATCCACACCCTGAAGTTCGGCGACCACTTCCGCAAGGCAGCCTCCGCGACCACGCTGCTGCCGGCGGTGGAGAAGCGCGGGCCCGCCGGGGTCGTCTTCGACATCCCGCTCAAGCACGTCACCGACGCCACCATCCGCTCCCACCACCAGAGCATCGAGGTGCGCCTGGCCGACGCCCCGCACCCCGGGGAGATCGTCATCGCCTTGGCTGCGGCCGCTCAGGGACGGCCGCAGCAGCGCCTGGCTCCCCTGAGCACCGAGCAGTGACCATGGTCCAGCCCCTGCCGATCGTCCTGCTCCACGGCGTGGGGCTGGACCACTCCATGTGGGAGCCCCTTCGCGCAGATCTGGCCCGTCTCACGGATCGCCCTGTCGTGGCCCTGGATCTGCCCGGCCACGGCGCTCAGCCGCCTCTGACCGGACCGGCCACCCTGACCGAGCTGGCCGAGGACGTCGCCACCCGTCTGCCCGGGCGAGCCCATCTGGTGGGGTTCTCCCTGGGCGCGCTCATCGCCCAGCACCTCGCCCGATACCGCCCGGAACTGGTCGCCACCCTGACCAGCGTCAGCTCCGTGTGCCGGCGCACTCCGGAGGAGGCGGCCTCCGTGGCCGCCCGGCTCGAGAGCGCCCGGACCGACTTCCCCGGGAGCGTCGAGGCATCGATCCACCGCTGGTACCCCGCCGACAGCGGGGTGGAGCCCGGGGCGGTGGCCGGAACGCGGACGACCCTGCTGGCCAACTCCGTGGAGTCCTACCTGCACGCCTACGAGGTGTTCGCCACCGCCGACGCCGAGATCGGTTCCGAACTGGGCAGCATCGGAGTCCCGTCCCTGGCGGTGACCGGGGAACTGGATCCCGGTTCCACCCCGGAGATGACCGAGCGTCTGGCCGCTGCGACCCCGGGTGCCCAGGCCGTCGTGGTCCCCGGGGCCCGCCACATGCTCCCCGTGGAGCGACCGGGCGAGCTGGCCCGCATCATTCACCACTTCGTCGAGGAATCGAGTCGAGAAGACCATGCCTGAGCGCTACGACCACTTCATCAACGGACAGTACGTCGCCCCGGCCGAGGGCGCGTACTTCGAGAGCACCAACCCGGCCACCCTGGAGACCCTGTACTCCGCGGCTCGCGGCACCGCCGCCGACGTCGACGCCGCCGTCCAGGCCGCAAACCAGGCCTTCCACGACCCGAGGTGGCGCGACCTCTCCCCCACCAAGCGCGGGCACCTGCTGCGGCGCCTGGGCGATCTGGTCGGCCAGCACGCCGAGGAACTGGCCCGGATGGAGTCCCAGGACAACGGCAAGCTCCTGCGCGAGATGCGCGGGCAACTGGCCGGGCTCCCGGAGTACCTCTACTACTACGCCGGTCTGGCCGACAAGGTCCAGGGCAGCCAGATCCCCACCAACTCCGTGCAGATGCTCAACTACACCCAGCGCGAAGCACTGGGCGTCGTCGGAGCCATCACACCCTGGAACTCACCGCTGACGCTGACCACCTCCAAGCTCTCCCCTGCTCTGGCCGCCGGCAACACCCTGGTCATCAAGCCCTCGGAGTACACCTCCCGCACCGTGCTGCGCCTGGCCGAACTGGCCACCGAGGCCGGGTTCCCCGACGGGGTCATCAACGTCGTCACCGGCTACGGCGTCGAGGCCGGCGCACCGCTGGTGGACCACCCCGGTATCGCGAAGATCTCCTTCACCGGCTCCACCGCCACCGGCTCGGCCATCGCCGCCTCGGCCGCGTCCCGGTTCATCGGGTGCACCCTGGAATTGGGGGGCAAGAGCCCCAACATCGTCTTCGAGGACGCCGACGTCTCCAACGCCGCCATGGGTGTGATCGCCGGGATCTTCGCCGCCGCCGGACAGACCTGCATCGCCGGCAGCCGCGTTTTCGCCCACCGGTCCATCTACGACGAGCTGCTGGAGAAGGTCGCCGACCGCGCCCGTAGCATCGTCATCGGCGACCCGATGCTCGAATCCACCGAACTGGGCCCGCTGGCCTTCGCCGACCAGCAGGAGAAGGTCAACTCCTATGTCGAGCTCGGCGTCTCCGAAGGCGCGACCGTCCTCACCGGCGGCGGCCGACCCGAGGTCGAACTCCCCGGCTACTTCTACGCCCCCACCGTGCTCACCGGGGTGAACAACGACATGCGGGTGACCCGTGAGGAAATCTTCGGACCCGTCGCCGCGATCATGCCCTTCGACACCGAGGACGAAGTCCTGGCCCTGGCCAACGACACCGAATACGGACTCGCCGCCGGGATCTGGACCCAGAACCTCGCCCGGGCCCACCGGATGGCCCGCCGGCTGGAGGCCGGCACGATCTGGGTCAACACTTACCGGGCCATGTCCCCGATGTCCCCGCGGCAGGGCTTCAAAAACAGCGGCGTGGGCATCGAGCACGGCTTGGAGTCCATGCACGAGTACACCCGCCTCAAGAGCGTGTGGATCAACACCGACGAAGGCCCCGTGGCGGATCCCTTCGTCATGCGCAGTTAGGAAGGAGACCCCGATGCCCCTGATCGACGTGTCCATCGCCGAAGGCCGCAGCCCCGAACAGCTGCGCGTCCTCGTCTCGGCCCTGCACCGCGCCGCCGAAGAATCCGTCGGCGCGGTCCCGGAGAACACCACGGTGATCATCCGGGAGGTGCCGACCACCCACTGGTCCAAGGCCGACCGCACCATCGCGGAAAGGAACAGCTCCGTCGAACCGAGCTGACGGCCCCTGTGCCGCGAGAACAACCACCTCAACAAAGACCACGTCATCCGGACACGCCCCCCATCACGCGTGGAGGTGCAGCTCAGGGGCATTCATCTGAAAGTCCCTCGAACCACCACCCCGGCACAGACCGCAGGCAGTCAACCTACAGAAGGACAACCACAATGCGCTTCTCCCTCTTCGTGCACATGGAACGCTGGGACGACCAGATCAGCCACCGGCAGCTCTTCGAAGACCTCGTCGACCTCGTACACGTCGCCGAGGACGGCGGATTCTCCACCGTGTGGATCGGCGAGCACCACGCCATGGAGTACACCGTCTCCCCGAGCCCCATGCCCCTGCTGGCCTACTTGGCCGCCGAGACGAAGACCATCCGTCTGGGCGCCGGCACCCTGATCGCACCGTTCTGGAACCCCGTCCGCGCAGCCGGCGAGTCCGCGCTGCTGGACGTCATCAGCGGTGGCCGCCTCGAGCTCGGCGTCGCCCGCGGCGCCTACCAGTTCGAGTTCGACCGGCTCGCCGGCGGCATGCCTGCCGCCGCCGGCGGCCAGCACCTGCGCGAGATCCTCCCGGCCATGCGCGCCCTGTGGCAGGGCGATTACGCCCACGACGGGGAGATCTGGCAGTTCCCCACCTCCACCAGCGTGCCCAAGCCGGTCCAGAACGAGATCCCCATCTGGGTGGCGGCACGCTCTCCCGAGTCCCACGAGTTCGCCGTCGAGAACGGCTTCAACATCATGGTCACCCCGCTCATGAAGGACGACCGCGAGGTCGCCGACCTCACCGACAAGACCAAGGCCGCGATGGCCAAGTTCCCGGACGCGGACAAGCCGGAGGTTCTCTGCCTGCGACACACCTACGTGCACAGCCCCGAGAACCCGGAGGCCTGGCGCCCGGCTGCTGCGGCGATCAACCGCTACTACCGCACCTTCGATGCCTGGGCCGGGAACAAGACCACCCCGGCCAACGGCTTCCTCGAGCCCTCCCCCGAAGAGAAGTTCGCGGACCGACCCGAGTTCGAACTGGACAGCCTGCACAAGTCAGCGATGATCGGCACACCCGATGAGGTCATCGAGCGCATCAAGCACTACCAGGACCTCGGTGTCGACGAGTTCGCCTACTGGATCGACAACGGCATGACACATGCCCAGAAGAAAGAGTCGCTGGAACTGTTCGTCCAGCACGTCGTCCCCGCCTTCCAGGAACAGCCCGCCGCCGCGACCCGATAACGACCAGGTTGGGGCTTCCGGCACGACGACACACACGAGTCGATCCCGGAAGCCCCAACTCGTGACCACTTCTCCTGAAGTGCCTAAAGCGGCCGCGGCAAATGCCACGGCCGCTTTCTACTGCCCACGTGAAGTGACCCCTGTCAGGCGGACGCCTCTTTCTGTGTCACGAGCTGCTGCTCGTAGTCGGTGGGACTGAGGTTACCCAGCCGGGAGTGGCGCCGGCGAGAATTGTAGAAGCCCTCGAGATAGGAGAAGACCTCCATCTCGAGCTCGTGCCGTGTGGGCCAGGACCGGCGGTAGACCAGTTCCGTCTTCAGCGTGGCGAAGAACGTCTCGGCCATCGCATTATCAAAGGCCGAGCCGACCCGGCCCATCGAGGCCAAGACGCCTGAGGTGCGCAATGTCCGGCCGAACTCGTAGGCGGTGTACTGCGACCCGCGGTCCGCGTGGTGGATCAGCCCAGGTGCAGGTTTCCGGGTGAGGATCGCCATCCCGACCGCGTCCAGCACCAGCTCGGTGCGCAGGTGGTCGGCCATCGCCCAACCCACGACCTTGCGGGAACAGGCGTCGGTGACCACGGCGAGGTACAGGAATCCTTCCCAGGTCCACAGATACGTGATGTCGGCGACCCAGAGCTTGTTCGGCGCCTCGGCGGTGAACCGTCGCTCGACGAGATCCGGGGCCGTGGCCGTTGAGGTGGAGCGTTTGCCATATTTGCCGCGGCGGCGCCGGTGGGCGCCCTCGATGCCGCTCAGGCGCATCAGCTTCGGCGACCTTCTTGCGGTTCCAGGGGTGCCCGCGGTGGCGCAGTTCGGCGGTGAGTCGGCGGGCCCCGTACACGCGACGGTGCTCCGCCCAGGCGGCCCGGGCCTGATGAGCCTCGTGCGCGTCGGCCTCATCAGTTGCCGAAGGGCCGCCCTCGCGACGGCGGTGCTCGTAGTAGGCGGACTTGCTGACTCCGAGCACCCGGCACAGCCGGCGGATCCCGTAGGCGGTCTTCTCCACATCGATGAACTCCATTAGCTCGGCCTGGGAGATCATCGACTGTCCTCAGGCGTTGAAGACCGCGGCTTTTTTCAGGATCTCCTTCTCCACCTCGAGCTCGGCGACCTTGCGCCGTAGCCGGGCCAGCTCGAGGCGTTCATCGCTGCTCAAGGCCGCCGGGCCGGCGGCACGCTCCCGGCGCGCCTTCGTCACCCAGTTCCGCAGGGTCTCGTGGTTGATGCCCAGCTCGCGGGCCACCTCCCGGGCACTGCGGTGGCCGTCCAGCACCAGCGCCACGGCCTGCTCACGGAACTCCGGCGGGTACTTGCTCACTCGACCCATCAGGGCCTCCTTTCCTGGCTTCTGCCAAGTCTGAAGGAGTCCGGCCGATGGGGGTCACTTCAGAACAGAGGGCCGGGGAACCCATAGGCGCACTGGCGGATCCTTGCCGCTGGTCTATTGACGACGTAGGTCCGTGAAGCACTGCGAGGAGGTCATAGGGCCCCTCGGGCACCGGCTAGTGCGAAGTGGTGTCCGGTGCGGGGTGCGCAGGACTGGGCTGTTTCTCGCGGGCGGTGGTGGTGGTGCTGCGTACGACGACGCGGGTGGGTAGTTTTTGCGCCAGGTTTGGTTTCTGCCCGCGCAGCAGGGCCAGCAGTAGGTGTGCGGCTTGCAGGCCTTGGTCCCGGACGGGTTGGCGGACGGTGGTGAGGTCCACCAGTTCGGCCAGGGGGTGGTCGTCGATGCCGATGACGGAGATGTCCTCGGGCACGCGCAGTCCGGCGCGGCGGATGGTGCGCATCGCGCCCAGGGCCATTTCGTCGGAGTGGGCCAGCACGGCGGTGGGAAGTTCACGGATGCTGAGCAGATTTTCCATGGCCTCAGCTGCCTGGACCCCGCCCCAGGTGGTGGCGACGACCAGCTCCTCGTCGACGGGGACATCGGCGCGGACCATAGCTTCGTAGAAACCCCGGGTGCGTCCGCGGTGGACGGGCTGGTCGGTGCGGTCGGGGTCGACGGCGGTGATCATGGCGATCCGCCGGTGGCCCAGGCGCAGCAGGTGCTCGGTGGCCTGGCGTACCGCGGCGGCGTCGTCGATGGAGACATAGGGGTAGGTGGCGTCCTGCCCGCCGGCGGCGACGATGGTGACGCCCATCAGTTCCAGGCGGCGGCGTTCGTGGTCGGTGACCGGGACGGCGACCACCACGACGGCGTCGACCTTCCGGCGGGCGGGGAGGTGTTCAAAGAACGCGTGGCGGCCTTCGGGGTCACCGACGTGGTAGAGCAGCACATCGTGACCGGCCTCGCGCAGGACCTCTTCGAGTCCGCCGACCATCTCCCCGAAATACCAGCGGTCTAGGTGGGGCACGACCAGGGCGACGCTGCGGGTGGCCCCGGTGGCCAGCCGGGAGGCTTCCGGGGAGGCGACGTACTCCAGACGACGAGCGACCTCAGCAACACGCTCCCTGGTGGTCGCGGCAACACCGTAGGCGCTGTTGAGCGCCCGTGAGGCGGTGGCCAGGGAGACGCCGGCCTCGCGGGCCACATCAGCCAGGCCGACGGTTTTCGAGGAGTTCATGATCTCAGTGTAGATGTCTCGGAAGCGCTCTCTAAGTTCTTCCTCAAAATGGCCTCCAGCACAGTCACCGACGAATCCTTCCTTCAGAACTGTCCAGCGCTTGAGGGTTGACACCCCGCAGGTATGACCTGGATCATATTCGGAAGCGCTTCCGAAAAGGGGGCGACACCCCTTCCGGAGGAGGAAGTTCCATGACCGATCGTCTGGTCACCCAGGATTCTGCCCGCACTACCGGCACGAGGCTGCGTGTGCTGGGAGCAGGTGCTTGTGCGCTGTTCGCCCTGGCCGCCTGCGCGCCTCCCGGTGGAGGTTCGGCCCCAGCCGCTTCCGAGGCAGCACCCACGGACGTGTCCACCGAGCTCGGTGAGGAGCCCATCGAGCTGACCCTCTACGACGGCGCCGGGCTCAAGGCCAAGGACGAGGCACTGATTGCGGCGTTCGAGGAGAAGTACCCCAATGTGACCATCACCGGCCGCTATGACCCCGATGATGTGCAGGCCCAGAACGCCCCGCGCGTGCTGGCCTCGGCCGACCCGCCGGATATCGCCCGGGTGATCGCCCTGTCCGATGTGGCCGGCGACGGGCTGCTGACCAATCTCGACGCCTACGCCGACGCGTACAACTGGGACGAGCTGCCGGAAGGCCAGCTGGCCCAGTACCGGGTGAACGAGGACGGAGTGCGCGGTGAGGGCTCCCAGTACACCCTGGCCGACGGCTTCACCGTCACCGGCTTCTACTACAACAAGGAGCTGGCCGAGCAGCTGGGCATGACCACCCCGCCGCAGACCATGGACGAGCTTCAGGACCTGTTGGCCCAGGCCGAGGAGGCCGGCATGGTGCCGATCATGGCCGGCAACCAGACCGGGCAGGTCGTGTTCACCACCCAGATGATGCTCAACAACGCCCTGGGGGCCGAGTCGGTCAACGAGTGGGTCTTCCACGCCCCCGAGGCCACGATCGACACCCCCGAAGCCGCCGAGGCGGTGGTCACGATCCAGGACTGGGCCGAGGCCGGGTACTTCCCCGAAGACACCAACGGCACCGACGCCACCGGGGCTCTGGGACGCTTCGCCAACGGTGAGGCCTTGTTCTACTTCTCCGGCAACTGGGACGCCGCCGCTCTGGATGAGCAGATGGGTGACAACGTCGGGTTCTTCCTGTCGCCGGCCCCTGAAGGCAGCGAGCCGGCGACGATGTCGGACCCGGCGTCGAACTTCGCCATCCCGGCCGGTTCCGACGACAAGGATGCCGCCGCCGCGTTCCTGGACTTCCTGCGGTCCGAGGAGGCCCGTCAGGTGGTCGCCGACGCCGGTTTCGCCCCCTCCGGTGAGGGCGAGATCCCGGCCACGGAGGAGGGCTCGGTCAACGCCCAGATCCAGGAGGCCTTCGCGCAGCTGGTGGAGGCCGACGGGCAGGTGCAGTTCGTGCAGAACGCCACCAACGGGCTGACCACGACCTGGAACTCCGAGGTCCAGCGCCTGGTCGACGGGGCCACGAGCCCGGAGGATCTGCTGGCCGCCGTCCAGCGCCAGTACGAGAGTGAGCTGGGTCGATGAGTTCCCTCGACGGATCGTCAGGCCCGCTGCAGGGTCCAGTGGCCACCGCCGCGGGTGCCGCTGCCGCGGCCACTCCCACCGCCCACCGGCGGCGACGGAAGAACTGGGGCGGATGGCTGTTCGCCGCACCTGCAGCACTCATGTACGCGCTCTTCGTGCTACGCCCACTGGCCGCCTCGATCCAGTACTCCTTCTACGACTGGGACGGCATCACCGTGGCCACCTTCGTGGGTGTGCAGAACTATGTGCAGGTCTTCACCGACCCGCAGTTGCTGTCCTCGATCTGGCACGCGTTCTTCCTGATCATCTTCTTCACCGTCATCCCGGTCACGGTGGCGCTGCTGGTGGCCGGGCTGATCCGGGAGCTGCGCAGCAAGGGCCTGGGCAAGCTGGCCCAGACCCTGCTGTTCATCCCCTACGTCATCCCCGCCGCCGCCGCGGCGATCGCCTGGAGCTGGATGTACGCCACCACCGGGGCGGTGAACCAGCTGCTGTCGCTCATCGGCCTGGAGTCCGTGACCCGCGCCTGGTTCGGCGACTTCACCTGGGCGCTGCCGGCGGTGGGGCTGATCGGGACCTGGATCAACCTCGGGTTCTGCACCATCTTGCTCATGTCCGGTATCGGCAAGATCGACACCTCTCTCTACGAGGCCGCCAAGCTGGATGGGGCCGGGTTCTTCCAGACCTTCCGGGCGATCACCCTGCCCGGGCTGCGCCAGGAGATCGGGGTGTGCGTGACCATCACGATCATCGCCGCCCTGGCCAGCTTCGACATCGTCTTCATGGCCACCCAGGGCGGGCCGGGCTACTCCACCATGGTCCCCGGCGTGCAGGTGTACCAGCTGGGCTTCACCGAGTCCCGCATCGGACTGGCCTCCGCCCTGGCCCTGGTCCTCAGTGCCCTGGTGCTGGCCGTGATCCTGCCCCTTCAGCGGCTGTTCCGGGAGAAGTGAGCATGCAAACCTCCAAAAGCACCCGAATCCCCGGGGTGGCCCTGCTGCTGCTGGCAATGGTCTTCTCCATCTTCCCGCTGCTGAGCATGCTCTCCACCGCCCTGCAACCTCAGGGATCCGTGCCGTCGGGGCTGAGCTGGCCCAGTGATCCGCAGTGGCACAACTTCATCGACGCCTGGAACGTCGCCAACATCACCACCCTGGCCGGCTCCAGCTTCCTGCTCGTGCTCGGCGTGGTCCCCCTCGGGGTGCTGCTGGCCACCATGGCCGGCTACGCCCTGGGCCAGCTGCGCATCCCCGGCGGATCGATCTTCTTCGTGCTGCTGCTACTGGGACTGACCCTGCCCTTCGAGGTCACCATCGTCCCGCTGTACTACCAGATCCAGGAGATGGGCCTGCTCAACACCCGGCTGGGGCTGATCCTGCCGCTGATCGGGCTGAACATGCCCTTCGCCGTGTTCTGGATGCGCGCCCACTTCCTCAACGCCCCCGCCGAGCTCTCCGAGGCCTCGAGCATGGACGGCGCCAACGCTTGGCAGTCCTTCCGCGCCATCCACCTGCCCCTGGCCCTGCCCTCGATCGCGTCCCTGGCGCTGCTGATGTTCATCTCCACCTGGAACCAGTTCCTGCTGGCCATCGTGCTGATGGACGACCCCGCCAAGCGCACCATGGCCGGTGCCCTGCAGAACTTCGTCGGCCAGTACTCCACCGACGTGGTCCTGCTCAACGCCGGATCCCTGCTGATCATGACCCCGATGATCCTGGTGTTCCTGTTCTTCCAGCGCCACATCGTCAAGGCCATGCTCGCCGGCTCCGTCAAGGGCTGAGCCCACGCACCCCCGGGGCGTCGGGGGG
>NZ_BAAAOA010000009.1:0-53552 GCF_039530085.1 Kocuria aegyptia | reverse complement strand
CACGGTCCCCCCGACGACCACCGCAGCCACCCTGCGCCCGCCTCTTTCCACTGCTGCTCTTCCACGGACGGAGTCCTCATGTCCTCTTCCCCCACCTCGCCTACGGCCGCCACCGATCCGGACTGGTGGCGCACCGCGGTCGTCTACCAGGTCTACCCCCGCTCCTTCGCCGACTCCAACGGCGACGGCATCGGAGACCTGGGCGGGCTGCTCTCCCGCCTGCCCTACCTCGCCGAACTGGGGGTGGATGCGATCTGGCTCAGCCCCTTCTACCCCTCCCCGCTGGCTGACGGCGGCTACGACATCAGCGACTACCGCGACGTCGACCCGCGCCTAGGCACCCTGGCCGACTTCGACCGCATCGTGACCACCGCCCACGGACTCGGGATCAAGATCATCGTCGACATCGTCCCCAACCACACCTCCGACCAGCACCCATGGTTCCGGGAGGCCCTTGCCTCCCCGGTGGGATCCCCCGCCCGGGACCGCTACATCTTCCGCGACGGCACCGGCCCCGACGGGGCGACCCCACCGGCGAACTGGGTCTCCCACTTCGGCGGACCCGCCTGGGAACGGACCGATGACGGGCAGTGGTACTGCCACCTGTTCGCCAAGGAACAGCCCGACCTGAACTGGGAGAATCCCCAGGTGCGCCAGTACTTCAAGGACACCCTGCGGTTCTGGGCCGACCGGGGCGTGGACGGGTTCCGCATCGATGTGGCCCATTCCCTAGCCAAGGACCTCTCCCACCCGCTGCGCGACCAGCCCAACCTGGACCGGTCGCTGCCTCTGGACGGCACCGACCCGCTCTACGACCGGGAAGAGGTGCACACGATCTATCAGGAATGGCGGGAAGTCTTCAACGAGTACGACCCGCCCCGGATGGCCGTGGCCGAGACCTGGTCCCCAGCCAACGAACGCACCTACCTCTACGCCCGCCCCACCGAGCTCGGGCAGGTCTTCGACTTCTCCCTGCTGAAGTCCGAATGGGGCGCCGACCGGTTCCGGGCCGTGATCGACCAGGCCATCGCTGGCCACGCCGGCACCGGCGGAGGCCTGACCTGGGTGCTGTCCTCCCACGACGTGCCCCGCCACGCCTCCCGCCTGGCCCTGCCCGAAGGCACCGACCCCGACGAGTGGCTGAACACCGACGGGCGCCACCCGGTGCTCGATGCGCACCTGGGTCTGGACCGGGCACGGGCGGCGACCTTGATGATGCTCGCCCTGCCCGGCTCGCCCTACCTCTACCAGGGCGAGGAACTGGGCTTGCCCGAGGTCCCCGACATCGCCCACGAGGCTCTGCAGGACCCGGTCTGGGAACGCACCGGCCACGCGCTCAAAGGCCGTGACGGCGCTCGGGTGCCCTTGCCCTGGACCCGCACCGGGACTTCCTTCGGTTTCGGCGACGACGGCGCCTGGCTTCCCCAACCACCGGCCTTTGGAGAGTTGTCGGTCGAGGCCCAGGACGGGGTGGAGGGCTCGACCCTGGAAATGTACCGCCAGGCCCTGCGCCTGCGACGCAACCACCCAGGGCTGCGCGGTTCCGACTTTGCTTGGACCGAAGCGCCTTCCCAGTGCCTGTCCTTCGACCGCGGCCCCGGATTCCGATGCGTGGTCAATCTCTCCGACATCTGCGTGCCACTGCCCGACGACGCCCAGGTGTTGATGGCCAGCAACCGGCTCGCCGACGGACAGCTGCCGCCCAACCACACTGCCTGGCTGACGATCCCCTGACCTCTCCCGGCACCGCCCGGAACCGACCCACGCCACTGCTCCGGCAGGAACGACCGCCGGAACCTGAAAGGAATCACCCACCATGTCTTCTGTGCGCTACGCCAACGTCACCTGTCAGTACCCCGGGGCCGAACGCCCCTCGGTCACCGATCTCAACCTTGAGATCGCCGACGGGGAGTTCCTCGTCCTGGTCGGCCCCTCCGGGTGCGGCAAATCCACCACCCTGCGGATGCTCGCCGGGTTGGAGGACGTCACGGGCGGCTCGATCTACATCGGCGACCGCGACGTCACCCACACCCCTTCCAAGGACCGCGACATCGCGATGGTCTTCCAGAACTACGCCCTCTACCCGCACATGACGGTGGCCGAGAACATGGGCTTCGCCCTGAAGATCGCCAAAATCAGTGCGGAGGAGCGGCGCCGGCGGGTGGAAGATGCCGCGAAGATCCTGGACCTCACCGACTACCTCGACCGCAAGCCCAAGGCCCTCTCCGGTGGCCAGCGCCAGCGCGTGGCCATGGGCAGGGCCATCGTCCGGTCCCCGCAGGTGTTCCTGATGGACGAACCGCTGTCCAACCTGGATGCGAAGCTGCGAGTCCAGACCCGCACCCAGATCGCCTCGCTGACCCGCCGGCTGGGAGTCACCACGGTCTATGTCACCCACGACCAGGTCGAGGCGATGACCATGGGCGACCGGGTGGCGGTGCTCAAGGACGGGCACCTGATGCAGGTCGACACCCCGCGCAACCTCTACGACCGCCCCGCCACGGAGTTCGTGGCCGGCTTCATCGGGTCGCCTGCCATGAACCTCTTCCGCGTGCCCGTCACCGAGGCCGGGGCCCAGCTGGGCACGGTGCGGATCCCGCTCAGCCCCGCCCAGCGATCCGCCCTGAGAGGATCCCAGGTCACGGTCGGGATCCGGCCCGAGGACCTGCACCCGGCCGCCGAGGGCACCGGGCTGCCGATCGTGGCCGACGTGGTCGAGGAGCTCGGCGCCGACGCCTTCGTCTACGGCCACCTCGCCCCGGTCACCGCCGCCAACGCGATCGTGCCGGTGGATCCCACCACCGGGACTGCCGACGACCCCACCACTCACGAGTTCATTGTCCGGGTCGAAGGCCGCACCCCGCCCCGGGCCGGGAGCACCATCTGGGTCGCTCCGAACCTGGAGCACGTCCACCTCTTCGACACCACCACCGGCAACCGCCTGCCGGACTGATCCACCACGGGCTCCACGACCAGCCCGAGATGCCATCGCACCCCGCAGGCCCACGGCCCACAGCCTCGTCGGCCACCGACCGGAGTTCAGCCCAACACCAACGTCGTCCCACCAGTGCACCGAATCGGCCACCGTGACCTCGGTGGACCCGCCCCCAGTGCCCCGCCGTCAAAGGACAACCATGGAATACCGCACACTCGCACGCAGCGGCACCGTCGTCTCGGCCCAAGCACTGGGCACGATGACCTTCGGCGCCGAGGCCGACGAAGCCACCTCCCACCAAATCCTCACGACCTTCGCCGAGAACGGTGGAACCTTCATCGACACCGCCGACGTCTACAGCGGCGGAGCCTCCGAGCAGATCATCGGCCGCTGGCTCACCGCCCACCCCACCGAGGTCACCCAAATCGTGCTCACCACCAAGGGCCGGTTCCCCACCGGCACCGGCCCCAACGACCTGGGTACGTCGCGCCGTCACCTGCGCACCGCACTGGAGCACTCCCTCACCCGCCTGGGCGTGGAGCACATCGACCTCTACCAGCTGCACGCTTGGGACGAACTCACCCCGCTCGAGGAGACCCTGCGCTTCCTCGACGACGCCATCACGGCAGGCAAGATCTCCTACTACGGGTTCTCGAACTATCTCGGCTGGCAGCTCACCAAGGCCGTGCACGTGGCCTCCGCCCATGGATGGGCGGCACCGGTCACCCTGCAGCCGCAGTACAACCTGCTGGTGCGCGACATCGAGCACGAAATCGTGCCCGCCGCACTGGACGCCAGCATCGGGCTACTGCCCTGGTCGCCCCTGGCCGGAGGATGGCTCAGCGGGAAGTACCGGCGCAACGTGGACCCCACCGGAGCCACCCGTCTTGGCGAAGACCCGCAGCGCGGCATGGAGGCCTGGGAAGGGCGCAACGCCCAGGAGCGGACATGGCAGGTCGTGGACGCCGTCCGCGAGATCGCCGGCGCCCACGGTGCCTCACCGTCCCAGGTGGCCCTGTCCTGGCTCGGGGCTCGACCGGCGGTGACCTCGGTCATCCTGGGGGCCCGCACCGTGGATCAGCTGGTCGACAACATGGCCGCCACCGACCTTCGCCTGACCGGCGAAGAGACACAACGGCTCAACGACGTCAGTGCACCGCGGATGGACGACTATCCCTACGGCGCCGCCGGTGTGCAGCAACGCGATCGGCCCATCACCGGCACCCAGTAACCCGCACTCCCAGCGACTACATCCAGGCCGCCTCGTCGAGCTAGATCACGACGTGAAGGACCGGCATCGAGGACGGGAAAGTACGTTGGACGAACCACAACTGCAACGTCGTTCCCGCGAGCAATGTCCGGTAGCTGGTCATATGTAAAGCGCAGGGCATCAGTTGCCCTGTATACCCATGAGGAGGTCCGGAACAGCTTCGGCGCGATGGCCGACTTGGGTGCCATTCCTGGACCACGCCTGAGGTGGAAGTCCCGGGGCGAGTTCTACCGGAGGCAGCGGGTCGTGCATTGCGTCTTCAGTACGGTGCCCATCGAGTACCGGGAGTGGCCCGGTTTCAGAGGACGATGACGGCGCGTCCGCGCAGGGCCCCGGCGTGGAGCTTCTCGTAGGCTTTCGGGGCGTCGTCGAGGGTGAAGATCTCGGTCTCCACGTGGATGGCCCCGGTGCGGGCCAGTTCGAGGACCTCGAACAGCTCGGAGCGGTAGCCCCAGTAGGGGGCGCGGATGGAGGACTCCCAGGGCTTGTCGAGCATGCCCACCGGCAGGGTGCCCGAGCCCACCCCGACCAGCACCTGGTCGCCGCCGACCCGGATCATGGCCTGACCCAGCTCCATGGTCGGCTGGATGCCGACGAAGTCGAACACCGCTTGGGCCCCGTGTCCGCCGGTGAGTTCCTTGACCCGCTCCGCGGCCTCGGCGTTGGACAGGAACGCGTGGTGAGCCCCGACCTCCTTCGCCAGGCCCAGCTTCTCCTCGTTGACGTCCAGGGCCACCACGGTGGCGGCGGTCATCGCGCGCAGGATCTGGATGCCGACGTGTCCCAGCCCGCCGGCGCCGATCACCACGGCCACGGATCCGGGCACGAGCTGGTCCAGCGACTGCTTGATCGCGTGGTACGGGGTCAGTCCGGCGTCGGTCAGCGACACGTTCTGCACGGGATCCAGATCGCCCAGCGGCACCAGGTGGCGGGCGTTGTCGATGATCATGTACTCGGCCATCGCCCCCGGGGAGCCCAGGCCGGGCGGGGTGATGCCCAGTGTGGCGGCGTTCTCGCAGTAGTTCTCCTGCCCCTTGGAGCAGGTGTAGCAGTAGCCGCAGCCCCACGGCCCGTAGACGGCCGCCGAGTCCCCCACCGCCAGGCCGGTGACGCCCTCGCCGAGCTCGTCCACGATCCCGGCGCCCTCATGCCCCAGGGTCAGCGGCAGCCCGTAGGTGTAGGAGTCCTCGGGCAGGCTCATGATGAACTCGTCCGAGTGGCACACCCCGGCGGCGGTGACCTTCAGCCTCACCTGGCCGGGCCCGGGTTCGGGGGTGGGGATCTCCACGACTTCGGGGGGCGCGCCGATGGTGCGGTACTGCAGTGCTTTCACAAGGAACTCCTTCTCCCGGCCCCGCTGATCGAGACCGTGTGGGGAATGCTGTCGTGGTGCCGCAGGTGCGTGCCTGCACCCCCAGTCTTCCCTTCCGCATCGATGACGCAAGCGAACTCCTGGCCAACCCGCCCCGTACCTGCGGGCAGGGGCAGAGCCATGGCCCCGGTGGTGGCATCCCGCACCGTCGCGTCGACCTGTGTGTCCGGGCGGTGGACACACTGCCGAAGGAACCTGGTTCCGTCCTGGGCTCCGGTGCTAGCTTGACCGGACACCGAGCCACCGCCGACGCCGCCGGACCCGAGGAGCCGTGATGCTGTCCGATACCGCCTACCCGATCGTGAAGGCCACCCTGCCGGTGGTCGGGGAGAACATCCAAGAGATCGCCCGACGGTTCTACGCCCACATGTTCGCAGCCCACCCCGAGCTGCTGGACGGGTTGTTCAACCGCGGCAACCAGGCCGACGGGGCCCAGCAACAGGCGTTGGCCGGCTCCGTGGCCGCCTACGCCACCGTCCTGGTGAACACGCCGACCGAGATCCCTGACCACCTGCTCTCCCGCATCGCCCACAAGCACGTCTCCCTCGGGCTGGCCCCCGAGCAGTACCAGATCGTCCACGACCACCTCATGTGGGCCATCGTCGACGTCCTCGGCGACGCCGTGACTCCTCAGGCGGCCGCGGCCTGGGACGAGGTGTACTGGCTGATGGCCAACGCCCTGATCAGCAAGGAACGCGGCCTCTACGACGCGACCCGGCTGACCCCGGACACCGTCTGGCGCACCTGGCGGGTGGTCGAGAAGACCCCGGAGACCGCCGAGGTCACGACCTTCGTGGTCGAGCGCACCGACTCCAGGGAGGTGAAACCGTCGCTGCCGGGCCAGTACGTCACGTGCAAGATGCGCATGCCCGACGGCGTGCACCAGCCCCGCCAGTACAGCCTCACCCGCGCCGACGACGGGCGGCACCGCGTGTTCGCCGTCAAGCGCATCCGCGGCAACGGCACCCCGGCCGGGGAGATGTCCACCCTGCTCCACGACCGCATCCAGGTCGGTGACGAGCTGACCCTCTCAGCGCCCTTCGGGGACGTGGTCCTGGAGTACACCGACCGGCCGGTGGTGCTGGCCAGCGCCGGCATCGGGATCACCCCGATGGCCGGCATGCTCTCCCACCTGGTCAAGGCCGGGGCTCAGCGCAAGGTGCTGCTGCTGCACGCCGACGCCTCCCCGGAGACCTTCGCGCTGCGCGCCCAGGTGACGCAGGACCTGGACCAGTTGTTGGACGGGTCCTTGGCCGTGTGGTTCGAGAACCCGTCGAGCACCCCGGTCCCCGGAGAGCACACCGGGCTCATGAACGTGGACGCCGTGGAGCTTCCTGCCGATGCCCAGTACTACCTGTGCGGGCCCCTGCCGTTCATGCAGGCCGTGCGCAGCTCCCTGATCGCCCGGGGCGTGCCCGCCAAGGACATCCAGTACGAGGTCTTCGGCCCCGACCTGTGGCTGGCCGACTTCGAATAGAACCCACCGACCGGTGAGCCGACCACCCAGGCGTCGCACGACACCCCCCGGGGCAGCGACTGAGCCCGCCGACGGGCACCAGGGAAGGCCGGGCCAGAGGGCCCGGTCTTCCCACAAAGGTTCAATGCCTTTCCCCCTCGCCCTCCAGAGGGTGCCACCACCGGTGACCGGGCCGGGCAAGGCACGGGCGTGATCACGTCCGACACTCCACGGAACGACCGGTGGTTCTCGGTGGGCGGTGGCCGGTCTCGGCTTCCAACAACCCGACGGTGTGAGGTTTCGGCACCACTGAGATCAAAAGACGAACCTGTCCAGCGGGCCCAGCATCGAAGCAGCAAGCTCTCCGCACTCCATGAGCACGCACTGGACACAATCCTCACCGCAACGCGATCCATCTCTAACCGGCCATATATGAAGCGCATGGCGTCCATCTGCTCTGTCACCCCACGGGGGTTCGGGGCGGCCTCCACGCGTGAAACGCGGGCAGGGAAGCTTCTACCGTATTGAGGCAGGCCATCAGAGTCAGCAGTCCTGTAGGTGTTTGAGCACTGAATCCACAGGTGATGTACGGACCTGCGCGGGAGAGAGCCCCGACCCCCGTCGCCCATGAGTAGACGCCGGTCAGGAGGTCCTCGATCTCCGGTGGGGGTTGCACACCCACTCGCTACGGAGGCAGGGTCGGCGATCGCGTTGATACCCCGTCGTGTCTTCTTCGTCGCGAAGTTCTTAGGAAGGGGTGACGGGATTTCGCCTAGGCCTTGGTGACGGGCTTGAGCAAGGGGCAATAGGTCCTCTATCCGGCGCGGTGAGGCTCTGTGATACTGGCGGAACTTTCGATGATCACCAAAGCAAAGGTTCTGGGATGACGGAAACGACGGAAGAGATTGTCGTCGGGGTGGATGGTTCTGAGCAGTCGGTGGAGGCGCTGCGTTTGGCTGCGCGTGTGGCTTCCGGGCTCGGGGTGGCGATCAGGGTGGTGGGCACCTGGGACTACCCGTCCGAGTACGCCGGCTACGTTCCCCTGGGCAGCGACAACTTCGATGAGATCACCCGGAACCGGCTGGACAAGGCCCTTGTTGAGGCGTTCGGTGGGGACCGGCCGGCCCGGTTGAGCACGAAGGTGGTCTTCGGGCACGCATCGAAGGTGCTGGTGGAGGAGAGCCGGGACGCCGTGATGCTGGTCGTGGGCCGCAGGGGCCACGGTGGGTTCCGGGGTCTGTTGATGGGCTCGGTCAGCGCCGCCTGTGTCTCCCACGCCACCTGCCCGGTGCTGGTCACCCACGGGGATGGCACTGAGCCGGCCGCGTAGCACACTGGGGGAGGTAGCAACGGGCTGGTGAGACTCCATGCCGGTCGATGTCCCGGTGTGAAGTGGGCGTCCCGAGCATGCGTTGACACTCCTGTGTCGCGGTCCGAGCATGGGCCCATGGTGTGGGGGAAGTGGCAGCGGCCAGAGCTGGACGTGCGGGTCGCTGTGGAACCGTTAGGGCCCGTGGCGGCCGGAAGCCCGGTCGGGGTACGAGTGCGGGCGACGGCTGGTGAGCCGGTGACGCTGGAGAGCACCGAGGTCGAGCTGCGGCGCACCGTGCGCTACGGCTACCGCCAGGGCAACCTCTACGGGGGGATGCACACCGCCTGGCAGGAGGACACCATCACCGTCGACCGGATCCGGGAGGAGACCGCCGCGCACCTGGGCACCGGCGAGGACCTCTCCCGTGAGGCCGTTCTGACCGTCCCCGAAGGCGAACCCGGCAGCGCCGAAGGCATTCTCATCCAGATCCGGTGGGCCATCCGGGTACGGATCACCTGCGCCGATCACCGGGACACCGTTGCTGAGCACACCCTGGAGGTCCAGCACAGCGCCCGTGAGGCGGCCGCCGATGCCGGTTCCCCGCTCGAGGAGAACACCCGAGGCTGGGCGACGATGACTTTCCAGTCCCTCTCCTCCCGGACATTGGTCCCTGGACGACCCCTGACCGGCACGTTGCGGATGGCTGCGCGCAAGCCCGTTCCGGCCCGTGGCGTGCGGTTCGAACTCGTCCTGGAAGAACACGTCGACCACGGTCCCGGCGCCGGAGCCGACCCGGCGCGCAGCCCCGCCAATGACGACAAGCACGTCGAAACCGTCGTCGCCGACCGGATCGAGGACTGCGCATCGCTGGAGGCCGGAGGGACCGTGGAGATCCCGTTCTCGGTGCCGGTGCCCGAGGCGCTGCCAGCCGCCTCGTTGCGGCGGCCTCCGTTGCGGATCCGCTGGGTGCTGCGCGCCGTCCTTGATCTGCCCCTGCGCCCTGATCCCACCGTGACACTGCCGCTGCACGCCCCGAGCACCACGGCCCTGAACCGGAGCGCCGCGTCGGAAGGCCGCCAGAGGTGAGCAGCACTCGGCGGGAACAGACTGGACCCCCGGGGACGGAGCTCTCACCGGAGGCACCCGCCCGCCGCCCAAGAGGGGCTGCGAAGGTCATGGTGCCGCTCGTCGCCCTCCAGGTGTCGGTGGGCCTGCTGGCGCTGCTCGGCGGTTGGCAGATGCTCACTGGTGGCCTCGGGCTGGACCCGGCGTGGTTGCAGCGCACGCCGTTTCCGGATTGGACGCTACCCGCCCTGGCCCTGATGCTGCTGCCGGGAGCCGGTGAACTTATCGCCGCGGCCGCCGTCCTGCGGCGCCACCGGCACGCCCGGCCCCTGGCGATCCTTTCCGGTATGGGTCTCATCGCCTGGATCCTGGTTCAGCTGGCGTGGTTGCAGGTCGTGCACCCAGTCATGCAACCGGCCATCTTCCTGGTCGGGGCCCTCATCACGGTGTTGGCGTGGTCGCTCCCGCGCACCTGGGATCACCGTCCGGGTGGTACCGACGAGGACCGTGCAGGGCCCCGACGGCGCCGTTGAAGCCTCTGGGACCCGGTCGGGAAATCCCCGCCCTCTGCAGTCCTCAGTCGCTGCCGCCTGGTCTGACGGCGTGAGACGGGCGGAGCCGTTCCGCTGTCGCGACCGTGACGGGAAACCACCCCGTCGATAGCGCACCGTTTCCGACCGTCGCTGACACCGTGCCCCGAGCCAGCTTTCCGACCGCGCGCCGTCTCGTCAGAGGCACGGCCGCGCTTGTGCTGGGTGAGCTCGGCAACGAGGTCCCTGGCTCCCGTGCTTCCGTGCCCCAGAGCTGCCCCGTGGCCTTGCCCTGGAGGTCGAGGGTCGGGCGGTGGCACTCAGCGGCGGCGTCCGCGGGTGAAGTACAGCAGAGGCCCCACGAAGTTGACGCCGATGATCACCGCCCATTTGGCCTTGGATCCGTTGACCTGCCCTGCGGGACGGAAGGCCAGGTCGGTCCAGGCGGTGACGGCCAGGGAGACCTGGATCGAGGCCAGGGTCAGCACCACGGACTGCTGGCCGGGGCTCAGGTCGTTCCAACGTCGGTGTTGCTTGCTGGTCTTCTCCCCGATCATTTTTCTGGTCATGGTGGTCCTTTCGTTCGTGCGGTGGGTGGTGCCGGCTTCGGCCAGGGCCTTGATGTTGCGGAGCATCTCTTGACTCATCACGAAGCTGACCGGCTCCACCAGGGCCGGGGAGGTGAACAGTTGCTCCTGCCAGGTGGGTCCGGACTGCATGCTCAGCCGCTCCACCAGCCGGGTGCCGCCGTCCGGGGTGGGCCGCAGATGAAAGGACCACAGTCCCCCGGTGACGCGTTGCTCCGGTGTCGGGGGTTCAGGAGCTGCCATCAGCACGATGTCCTGTCCCGGCTCCAGACGGGCCACGGGCAGGGCCGCTTGCGGGTGCAACCGGATTTCTGCACCTGCGGCGATGTCCTGGTGTTCGGGCAGGATCCGGTCGGTGTTGGTCATCTGGCAACCGATAAGGTTCTCGAGGCGTTGGAAACTGTAGAGCCCACCGCGACCCTGCCCGATTTGGGCCAGCCACGGCCAGACGTCCTGGAGGGGTGCATCGATGGTCACCGCGTGCGTGGTCGACCACGACGGGGCGGGCAGCAGCTCGTCCCCGGGCCAGCTCGATGCGGCCTCCTCGGGTGTGGCGCCCCAGCTGCGACGGTAGGAGCGCAGCAACGGGCCGGTGAGCAGGTGCCCGGCGATCCGGGCCGCGGCGGTGATGTTGGCCGGCCAGCTGCGTCCGACGTCCATGCCCTGCCCCCTCGTCATGATGGCCACTGCGATGCATTCGCTATCAGGCTCATGGTGGAATGAGGCCCACCAGCCGTCAACGCCGGCACCCGGTGTGAGCGTCATGATGGGACATGCCCGCCCGAGTGAGGGAGCCGATCATGGATGTCACGACACATCGCCCCACCTGCTCCAGGAAACAGGTGACCGGGAGGGTACCGGCCCGGAGATCGATGTGGGCCACCCGGGCCGTAGGAGTGTACTTCACCGGTTCGGCGGTGCTGAACGCGGTGTACACGGTGCGCATCGCGCACCGTCTGATGGGCTGGTTGCGCGACAACGCGTGGGTGCCTCCCTACCGGCCCGTGCTCCAGGTGTTGGAGCGGATCGCTCCTACCGTCGTGCTGGGCACGGCCGCCTTCGAGGCCGTGGTGGGCTACCACCTGTTGCGCGGCCGCCGGGTGTCCGGGGCCCTGCGCTGGGCCCAGGCGTGGGTGCTGGGGTTGGTTCCGGCGTTGCCCTGGCCGTACTGGGTGCCGAACGCGGTCTCGGCGGCGGTGTTCGAGGTTGTCCGCCGCCGCTCCTTCATCGATGTTCCTGGTTGACGGTGACGCCGACGGCGTCCCGATCCAAAGCCCGCGGATATGACGCACACACCTGGACGTCCGGCGTGGATCTACCGGGCGGCACCAGCCCGGGGCCTGGAGCCGATGTTGTACGTGATGTCGTCGATGAGGAACTCGAGGTAGGTGAACTCCCCCTCCGGCGCCGGGGCGTGCCAGCGGCCCTCGCCGCCGGTGGCGATGCGGCGGCCGTCGACATCCCGGTACTCGCCCACCGGGGTGGACCACCGTTGGGCCACGAAGATCTTCCCATCGGTTGAGGCGCGCAACCGGTCCTCGGAGATGAAGTCGACGAGCTCGTGGTCGTCGTTGAACACCAGGCGGGCGGTGACGGACTGGCCGGCGGCGGTGTAGGTGCCCACCACCTGGTGGTCGTCGAGCACCTGCCAGGTGACGGGTGCGTCGGCCAGGGCGGCCGGTGCCATGATGCACAGGTCGTTGAACACGGTCACGGTCTCGGCCCGGTCCATCTCCGGTCCGTGCGCATCGCACGATCGGCCACACCGAGGCCGCCTTGACGCGCATGGTGGCGTGCCCGTTCTGGTAGCGGTGGAAGACGTCGGCGGGGACTCCGGACATGGTGGCGTTCATCAGGAAGAGGCGCGCCGGGTCGGGGCCGAAGGTGTTGATCTGCTCGCCGGTGAAGGACATCCAGGGCTGGGTGACCCCGGCGCGGATGCGCCCGTGGACGGTGGCCCGGAAGTTCGCCACCCGGGGCTGCCCCGCCGTCCCGCAGCGGCGCAGGTAGGCGGCCACCGGTTCCGGCAGGGACGCCAGATCGGCCTCGGTGACCACCGGCGACTCGTGCGGGCGGGCCGCGATCTCCTGGAAGTGCCGACGGTAAGCAGCACGGAAGCTGCCCGGCCCCTGACGGGCGTAACCGTAGGCGGCGGCCAGCAGCAGCACGACGTTACCAACGGTGCCGGTGCCCGCATCGGCCCACGAGCTGAGGATGAGCGCCTGGGACGCCACAGCGGCCACGGCGCACACCACCCACCAGCCGCGGGCTCCTGCCCCGAACAAAAGACCGGCGGCGGTCACGACCAGGGCGGCCACCAGCCAGGCGAGCCCGCCGGCGTAGGTGATGGGCTCGGTGAGCGCGGGCACCTGCGCCCAGCCCAGCCCTTTGGCCGCCCCCAGCAGGTGGATCAACCCGTGCACGACGATGATGGCGATCACGGACCACCGCACGGCCCGCCTCATGGGGTCCGTACCTCGCGCGGGGTGGCCCGGGGGTGGGTGGCACCGGGGTGGAAGAGCGGGCGGTACAGGGCCACGACCAGGGTGATGAACAGCGCGGCGAAGACGAGGAACCCGCCCGCCAGACCCGCCGAGGCGTCCGGGTCCCCGCGCAGGAGCATGACCACCGCCATGGAGGCCACCGAGATGGTCAGGCAGGTGTAGCCGGTCAGCAACGGGTACACGACCCGGCGGGCCCAGCCCGCACCGGCGAGCAGGCCGATCCCGCAGGCGATGGCCACCGGCACCAGGATGCCCAGGTCCATGAGCTTGACCATCCAGAACGGGGTGGGACTGGAGGAGTACTCGGTCATCGAGGCCGGATCGTCCCAGGCGGTGAGCATGGTCGGCAGGTGCAGACCCACCGTCAGGAAGGCGGCCGAGGCCAGCAGCGCCACCGCCGCGGTCCGTTGCACCCGCCGTGAGAGTGGCGGCAGGTGCTTCGGGATCGCCAGCCAGGACAGCACCGTGGCGGCCTCGGCCAGCACGAAGACCCCCAGCAGCAACGGGAACCAGTACTCCACGTTGCCCGGCAGCCGCAGGTACTCCTGGCCGATGATCAGCTGCGCGTAGGTGTACACCGCGTAGACACCGATGCCGCTGCCCAGCACCGGGCCGGCCCGGTGACCGCGGGCCACCAGCACCGCGGCGATCACCGCCAAGGGCGCGATCACCACCAGAGCTGCGGCATCACTGCCCACCAACTGGTTCAGGGTCGTGGGCGAGGTGCGGTACTCCAGCAGCCCTAGCCCCACCGGTCCCAGCACGGAGGCGGTCGCCATTCCCAGCGCCAGGGCGAGCAGCACCGGGGCCAGGAACCGGGCCGCGGGCGCTGGCCCCTGGGAGAGACCGTTCGACGAGTGGTCCTGGTGGTGCGTGCGATCGGTGGGTTCTTCGGCTGAAGTCATCCTCGATGCTCCTCGTGGGACGGTCGTGGTTGTCGGGTGCGGCCTGGGGCGTCGAGCTCTCGTGGTGGTTTCTCGGCGTCGGGTAATTCAGTCATGGACGCCTGGCCTCGTCCGGGATCTTGTTCGCGGGGTCCGGGAGGACAGTCCGGTACCGAAGATCGCCACGAGGACAACCGCGAGGACGATCATGACGACCGTGTTCACGGTGTGGACGGCTTCCCACACCGTGGCGTCGTCGCCGAAGAACACGGTTCCGGCCGCATTGCCGGTCCCGTGGAGCAGGGTGAGGATCAGGACACTGCCACCGGTGCTGTTGTAGATCCAGGTGTAGACCACGCTGGTGGCCACCACCGAGAGCAGGTTCATGGGGCGGGCGAATCCAGCGAGCTTCCCGGTTCCTGGGCATCCGCCCTCCCAGCGGCATCCAGCCGAGCCGGGTCGAGCCGGCGGACAACCTCCTGCAGCTCGCCGATCATCTCCAGCTGTCGCTGGTTGATCTCCAAGACGGTGTCGATGTCGATCTTCGCCGCGACGTTGGTGTCGTAGTCGTGCTGGGCGAGAGCGGAAGAGATCGCATCCTGACGTTTGGCGGCAATTAACAGGATCGCCCCTTGTAGTCCGGCGAGCATGCTCAGAAACAGGTTCAACAAGATGTAGGGGTACGGGTCCCACCCGGCGCCGAAAGAGTTGGCTACCGCCCAACCAGCCATGAACAGGATGAACCCGGCCACGAACCACCAGTTGCCCATGAGATTGCGCAATCGATCCGCAGCCCGTTCTCCTCGGGTGAGGTCCTGCTGGTGCTTTTCGTGCCAGGTCTCCTCGGGGACCCGCCGCGCGCTGATGCTCAACATGCCGCCCAGAGTACGTCGCTTCCTGCGGGCGACAACTGGTCCCCTCAGATCTGCTGGTGTCTGCGGCAGAGACACCTTTTGTGTGTGGAAGTTGAGCATGCATGCTGGCCTATCTGTTCTGGCATGCCGTCAACCAGCAGGCAGCAGTCCCTGCTCCTGGGGGCACGACCTGGCTGGGAAAGTTGACACCGCGGGGACGATCGCTTGATCACGACGACCTTCCTCGCCGCAGGTTCCCATCTCACCAACACCCTGCACTCCGCCGTGCGCGGGCCTTCCTCATCGGACGGCCGCAGAGGGGCACCATAACCCGGGCTATGGTCGGGGCAGGAATTGCCTCCTCGGGCGGGGAAGGAACCGTGGACTCCGCGCTGATGTATTGGCTCCGTCACCGGATGACGTCATCAAATTCCTTCCAGGGGCTCGTAGCGAGAAGGTCGGTCGGCCACGATTGGACGTGATCGATCCGAGCCAGTGAAGTGGCGGCAGGAGCGGCTCCTGCGGTCACAGGCTAGCTTCCCCCGTGGTTGCCCCCATGACATGAAAGTGACATGAAGAAGATGACGTGGGTCCTCTCTCGGCGGGTCCCACCTCCGATTTCCTGCCATCGCACCCCGCCTGCTCAGCACCGGCCTGGGTAGCCGTTGCCCGGGCCCCGTCAGGGTGATTACACCCTCCGCGCCATGCATGGCTGCCAGATTCTGGCGGCCAATATGACGGGTGATATGGCGGGCCGGACAGTGCACCGGGATGATGTCAGCAGCTTTCCGCAGGGACAGGACGCCTGCAGGACATACGGGTATGGAGGTAGCGATGGCATCGGTGGACGGTTCTGGGGGCGGCCGGTCCGCCTGGTCCTCTGTGGTCCGGCGTCGGCCGTTGCTGGCCTTCGTCGTGCTGGCCTACGGCATCACCTGGCTCTTCCGCATCCCGTTGGCCGCCTCCACGGCCGGGGTGATCCCGGTGGTCCTGCCGCGGGCGGTCCTGCAGTTCGCCGGGGACTTCGGGCCCCTGGTGGCCGCCACCGTCGTCGTCGCCGCCCTCGAGGGCCGCGCCGGGCTCCGCGGGTTGTTCGGGCAGGTGCTCCGGTGGCGCGTGGGGTGGGGTTGGTATGCCGCTGCCCTGCTGGGTCCGGTGGCGCTGTTCCTGGCCGCCGCGGTCGTCTCGATGGTGGTACTGGGCGCCCCGGCCCCGGACTGGGCCGGGTTCGGGCGGTGGGAGGAGTTGCCCTTCCTGGGTCCGGTGGCCACCTGGGCGTTTCTGGTGGTGGTGATCGGGTTCGGTGAGGAGGTGGGCTGGCGCGGCTTTGCCCAACCCCACCTCCAGGCTCGCCACAGTGCACTGGTCGCCGCCGTGGTGGTGGGGTTGTTCTGGGTGTTCTGGCACGCCCCGACGTTCGTCTTCGACGCGGCCTTCTCGACGATGTCGGTGCCGTTCACGATCGGGTGGGCGGTGCTGGTGGTCGCCGGCAGCATCGTGCTGGCCTGGCTCTACAACGGCACCGGCGGCAGCCTGCTGATCCCGATCCTGTTCCACGGCACCCAGGACTTCACCATGGCGTCGGCGGCCGCCCGTGGGGAGGAGCTCAACCTCGTGTGGGCCGTGCTGTTCCTGGTATTGACTGCTGCGGTCGTGCGGGTCGCCGGGCCCCGGCACTTGTCCCGTTCCCGTTCGAGCCGCTCGGCGGCACGCTGAGCGCGCCGGTGGTCACAGCTGCTTCTGCCAGATCTCGTCCACACGGCGGAGAGTCAGGCCGAACAGCTTCGCGGTCTGCTCGGGGTCCGCGGTGGGCAGGCAGTCTCGCAGCATCACATCGACCAGCGGCCCGGGAAGTGAGGGCACCACTCGCCCCAGCAGGTGCGCCACTCCGGCCGGCAGGTGCCGGATGCGGACGTCCGCAGCGTTGACGTGGGCGACGAACTCGTCAACACTCAGCGACTGCGGTCCCGCCAGTTCGAACGTCCCGTCCGGGGTGGCCGGGTCCAAGGCCGCGCAGACCAGGGCCTCGGCCACGTCCTCACGGCTGATCCAGGCGTAGCGCTGGGTGCCTGGCCCCAGCACGGGCACCGGCTTCCCGCCCCGGGAGATCATGGAGGCCACGGTGGGCCCGGGCGCCTGCGGAGGCCCGTAGATGTGGGCAGCACGAAAGATGACCGCGGGAACGCCCGAGGTTCGGAGCTGCTGCTCGGCCTGTCCCTTGGCCCGCAGGTACGGGTTGGCTGAGGCGGGGTCGGCGTCGAGGTAGGACAGGAACACCACCCGCCGCGCTACCGAGCCCTCCAGGGCGGCGATGGTAGCGGCTACCGTGTCCAGGTTCGCGCCCGCGTAGGTATTGGGTCGCTTCGGGCGCAGCGTCCCCGCCAGGTGCACCACCGCGGAAGCATCCCGAAAGGCCACCGCTAGGTCGTCGTGGCGACCCAGCGCCCGCACATCGTTCGGCAGGGAGGCCAGCCGGTGTTGCAGCGCTGTGCCCACTTGCCCGTCGGCACCGGTGATCGCCACCGGACCGGTGGCCCATCCTGCCTCGACCACGTCTGTCCTCCCCGGTATCGCCTCACGACCATGTCATGGTGTCGATCTTTGTGCCTCACCCCAGCACAGTCACGGCCCTGGGGACAAGGACGTGCTCCTGTGCCCCGCAAGGTGTCTCGTCTGTGGATGGGTCTCCGGTCGGCGATCGTGGCTTGTCATCCCCTCACCCGGATACCACGCAGAGGCTTGGGCTTGGTTTGTTGCACCGGGCTGGGTGTGGTGGCCCGGCGCAGGCCGCGCCCCGTGGTGCCAATGAGCGCCGGAACGCACTGGTCGCCAGGGTGCCGCTTCGTGGCCGTCATCAGATTTCTCCGCGTGTACCGCCTCCGCGAGCTGGTCCTGTCGGCCGGATAGGGTGCCCAGTGAAGGTCGCCGGAGCAGGGACCGCGCCGAAGGAGAGTTGCCGTGTACGCCCGTATGATCGCCCGGGACTTCACCCGCAACCGCAACGTCGGCGTGGTGCTGATCGTTCTGATGATGCTATCCGTGGTCCTGGCCACCGCCAGTGCTGGGATTCTGGTGCGGCTCACCGGTGCTTCCAACAGTTTGATGTCCCAGGCCGAGGCCCCGCACGTGGTCCAACTGCATGCGGGGGCCTACGACCCGGAGCAGGTGGAGCGCTGGGCAGCCGAACGGCCCGAGGTCGCCCACCATCAGGCGATGCTGATGCTCGGCATCGATGGGGCGAACCTGTTCTTCGACGGAGCACCGCAGACGGCGAACATTCAGCAGAACTCCCTGGTGGTACCCAACCAAGAGCGTGACCTGCTGCTGGATCTGGAGAACCAGCCGATCACCGATGTCGACCCCGGCACGATCGTGCTTCCGGTCATCTACCAGGTGGAGGAAGGCCTCGAGGTCGGTGACCCGGTCGAAATCACCACCGCGGACGGCTTCGCCAAAGAGTTCACGATCGCGGGGTTCGCCCGGGACTCGATCATGAACCCCGCCATCACCAGTTCCAAACGCCTCGCCGTGGCCGCATCGGATTTGGAGGAGGTACGGGCGCACACCGGGCAGGTGGAGCACCTGGTGGAGTTCTGGTTGCACGACCCCGACGTCCAGACCGCCGCGTTCGAGAAGGCCTACCTGGATTCGGGGATGCCGAAGGCGGGGCAGATGGTTGACTCGGCGATCTTCCGGATGTTCACGATGATCGGCGACGGGATGGTGGCCGCCGTTGTGATCCTGGTGTCGTTGCTGCTGCTCGTGGTGGCGTTGCTGTGCCTGCGGTTCTCCTTCCTCACCGCAGCCGAGCAGGACTACCGGGAGATCGGGGTGCTCAAAGCGATCGGCGTCGCATCCCGGGACGTGAAGAAGATCTACCTCACCAAGTACGCCGTGCTCGCCGGAACGGCTGCGGTGCTCGGGCTGCTCGGCGGGTGGGCGCTGGCCCCGTTGCTGAGCCGCAACATCACCCGCTACATGGGCTCCACGACCAGTGTCTGGAACTGGATCGTTCCGTTGTTGGCCGCCGTGGTGGTCCTGGCGGTGCTGGTGCTGTTCGTGCTGGTGCTGTTGCGCAGGTTCAACGGGATCAGCGCGGTCACCGCGCTCAGCGCCGGTACCACCGGGCCCCGGTCCACAGCGGCTCGACTGCGGCTGCACCGGTCGAGGATGCCGGTGCACCTGAGGCTCGGGGTCATGGACGTGATCGGCCGGTGGCCCACCTACGTGTTGCTGTTCTTCGTCTTCGCGGTCAGTACGTTCATCACGATCGTGCCGGTCAACGCCGCCACCACCGTGACCGCGCCCGGTTTCATCAACTACATGGGGATCGGGAAGGTCGACCTGAGGATCGACCTCGACTACGTCGACCCAGCGACGCCGGGGCAGTTCTCGCGGATCGTCGAGGAGCTGGGGGCGGATCCGGACGTGGCGGAGATCGCCCCGATGGTGACGACCCGCAACGACACTGTCGACCAGGACGGCAACGCCACCAGCCTCTATCTCGAGAACGGTGACCACACGCGGTTGCCGTTGACGTACACCGAGGGCCGCGCCCCGACGGACCCCTCAGAGATCGCGTTGTCCTTGCTGGCGCTGAACGAGGCAGGTCGAGCGGTGGGCGAGGCTCTGCCGGTGGAGGTCGGTGGGCAGGTGCGCGAGCTGACCGTGGTCGGCAGCTATCAGGACGTCACCCGAGGCGGTAAGACGGCCAAGGCGGTGCTTCCCACCGAGGGGAACGAGGTGATGTGGTACATGATCGGTGTGGATTTGGCCCCCGGGGTGGACCCTGCCGGCAAAGCCCCGGCGTACACCGCCCAGCTCGCTCCTGCCAGGGTCGCCGACATCGAGCAGTGGCGGTCCCAGACTCTCGGCCCGATCGCCGGGCAGATCGCTCTCACCGCCGCCGTCTCAGCGGTTGTGGCGGTCGTTCTCGCGATGCTGATGACTGCGCTGTTCACCCGGATGCTGATCGCCCGGGACGCGGGTCAGATCGCGATCCAGCGAGCTGTCGGCGCCGATGACGCAGGGTTGCGCAGGCAGTATCTGACCCGGATCCTGCTGGTGCTCGTGCTCGGCGTGGTTGTGGGCACCGTGGCCGCGAACAGCGTCGGCGAGCAGATGTTCAACCTCATGTTCGAGGGCATGTTCGGCGGGCTCGAAGCGCTCGGTCAGGGCACCAGCCGGATCGACTTCGCCGTGAACCCGGTGCTGGCCTATCTGGTGCTGCCGGTGGCCCTGCTGGCTGCGGTGACCGGGGCGACCGCGGCCAGTTCCCGGTCCATTGTCCACGCCGACATCTCCACTCTCACCACCGAATGAAAGACCGAGCCAAGGGCTGTGATGACTGCCGTGACGACGATTCTCGACGCGCAAGGACTGACCAAGGCCTTCGACGGCCACATCGTGTTGCGCGGGGTGGACCTCCAGATCCACGAGGGTGAGTCCGTCGCGGTGATGGGTCCCTCAGGCTCGGGCAAGTCCACCCTGCTCTACAACATCAGCGGCATGGACACCATGACCTCCGGACATGTCACCTTCGCCGGGCAGGACCTGACCGGGCTGAGCCAGAAGCAGCTGGCCCGGTTACGGCTGACCACCATGGGGTTCATCTTCCAGCACATCCACCTGCTGAAGAACCTGTGCCTGCTCGACAATGTGGTGCTGCCGGCCTATCTGGCCGGGCTGGCTCCGCGCGATGATCTGAACGACCGGGCGATGGCGCTGATGGAACGCACGGGGGTGGCCGAGCTGGCGAACCGGGACGTCTCCGAGGCCTCCGGCGGCCAGCTGCAGCGCGTCGGGATCTGCCGGGCCCTGATCAACCAACCGAAGATCCTGTTCGGCGATGAACCCACCGGGGCGCTGAACTCCACCGCGGCTGCTGAGATCATGGACATCCTCGGCGAGCTCAACGCCGAGGGCACCACGATTATGCTGGTCACCCACGACCCCAAGGTCGCCGCGCGCACCGACCGGGTGCTGTACATGGTCGATGGCCAGATCGTCGGCGACCGCGAACAAGGCCGATACACCGGCGCGGACTTGGACCAGCGGCATGCCGAGGTGACCCAGTGGTTGCTGCAGCAGGGATTCTGACCAACGTGTCACCGTGATCGTCGCGGATCTCCCCCTCTCCAACCCTCGTTTTTCCTCGTACCGTGATGCCTTCGTGAAGCTCAGCGGATCCCGCGGTGGGCGCCTTGTCGTGCACCGGGGACTCACGGCCGCCGCGTGTCGACGGTGCTTTTCGAGTTCCCCGCGCCGCGAGGACGTGGGTTCTCGGTCCGTTTCAGCCGCCGGTCATGGCCAGGACGGTGTCGACCATGAAGTCGTGGAACCGGGAGGGTTCATCCAGATGCGGGGTGTGCCCGGAGTTGTCGAACACCACCAGCTTCTTGTCCGGCGCGTCGAGGTCTTCGAACCATTCCACGGCCAGATCCGACCGTCCTGGGGACTCATAGGCGCCCTCCACTACGTACACCGGCACGTCCAATTCGGGGACGTCGCGGCGGAAGTCGATGTCCTGTAGTTGCGGGTAGAGCACCGCGAAGGTGTCGATGATCCCGCCCATTGCCCGGACCTGCTCGGTGAGGGTGTACTCCTCGACGAACAGGCTTGCCGGGTACTGACTGGCCGGGTCGAAGTCGTCCCCGTGCGGGAACTCCCGGTACTCCGGGTTGGTCGACAACGCATCCGGGTAAGCCAGCATGTCCGTATACGGTGGCGGGCCGTTCTCCCTCAACCGCTGAGCGAAGTCGGTGTTGCCGGTTCGTTGCGCCCAGGCCAGGGTCTCGGCGTACATCCGCTGATCGGTCTCCTGCTGGTCCACCATCTGCCCGGAACCGACGAAGGCGTGGAACTTCTCCGGGGCCCGCTGAACCGCCAGCACCCCGAGGGTGGTGCCCCAGGAGCTGCCCACCAGATAGATTTTCTCCTGCCCGAACCGGTTCCGGAGGTAGTCGGTGACCTCCACGGTGTCGGCCACCATCTGCTCCACCGTCATCGTGGTGGTCGGCTCCAGCGCCGGCAGGGACTTGCCGGTGCCGCGCTGGTCCCACACGGCCACCACGAAGTCCTCCTCCAGCCCTTGTCCGGAGGCGCGCATCGCCCCTAGGGCCGTGCCGCCGGGTCCGCCTTCGAGGAACAGCAGCACCGGGTTGTTCCGGTCGTGGCCGCGGATCATGATTGACTGCTCGTGACCGCCGATCGGCACGGTGGTCAGCTCGGCCACACTGCCCGGCAGAGGTGCGCCGTCGGCGCCGAGGATGGGCGCGGTGCTTGCCGGGCGCAGCAAGGCTGCCGCCAGGACCAGCACCAGCACCCCGGCTACAACGGCAGCGCCCCACCGGATGTACCCCCCGGCACGGCGGTGAGCAGCAGGACCTCTGCGGGTGAGTCGTCGTCCGGCGGCAGCGCCCCACACCGCGCCCACCGCCAGAGGGAATCCCATTACCAGGGCGTCGAAGCCGCGCCCGGCCACCAGTGCGGCGATCCCATAGACACTGCCCGGGTAGATGCCGTCCACGGTCGGTCCGACCGCCGGCATCCGCGCCAGCTCGAACGCCACCCCGAAGACCACCGGGGCCAGCAGCACGGACCACCGTGAGATCACCAGTGTCCCCGTTGCCGCGCCGAGGGCCGAACACAGAACCAGCACCGACACGGACTGGGCTGAGGTGACCGGCCCCCTCGGCAGCACCAGTCCCGTCACCAGACCGGCCGCTGCCAGCAGGATCACGGCGACGGCGCACGCGACGCGCCGGTTCGCGTAGACGCGGGCCACGACCCCGGTGCTATTGGTCGGAGCATGATGTGGTGAACTCATCGTCGGCCTCCCGGGCACTGCGGTGCACATCGTCGCGCCTGTGCCACTGTCAGGGTATGTCGCCCACCAGTCGCTGGACAGAACTGGCCGAAACAACGCGCAACGGCTACCAGCGCCGAGTCGCCGACCGAAAATTCGCCATGCCCGATGGTTACGGGCCGGTTCACTGAGCCATGCTGGGACAGTTGGAAGCGTTGTTCCGCCCCGACCAATCGTCCCCAGTTTTTGAATGAGCACGCCCGCATCGTGGCCGAAACGGTCACGCCGGGGCGGCACCTTGTAGGCCCGCTTCCAGAAGGAGATCGATACGTGCCGCTCGGCAAGACGACGATAACTGACCACGTTTCTGAGGGTCCGGGGTGGATGGCCTGGGTGCAGAACCGGTTCTGGCTGCTCGTCCCGGTCCTGGTGCTCAATTTGGTGCTGGTGGGGAGACTTCCTCCGCCTCTGACCCCCGGAAGCGCTGGGCCGGACATACCGTCGTGGCTGGCTGTGAGCGAGACCCTGCTGCGCGTGGTGGTCTTCGGGGCTCCGCTGCTGATGCCGTTGCGGTTACGGGCTCCTGGCACCAGAACTGCCCTGACGGTGTACGGCTTTGGCTTCGCGGCTTATGTGGCGGCATGGGCGGTTGTCATTTGGGCCCCCACCAGCTCGTGGAGCACCAGTGCCGTCGGGTTCACGGCCCTGGCGTGGACCCCGCTCCTTTTCCTGATCGGTATAGGCAAGGGATCGACTTTGCGGTCCGTGCCCGGATACCGGCCGTGGATGTACCTCGCCGCGGCCGTCCTCTTCACGGCTGTCCACACCGCTGCGATGGTCATCACGTGGGCCTGGTACTACGCCTGAGCCAGGCCGGGCGGTGCTGACAGCACTCTGAACGTGGATCGCAGCACGAGGTGCCTTCAGCGAATCGTGGCCCGGGCCTGGAGGGAGCAGCATCTCCGGGGCTCTGGCGCCTGGTCGCGCGTATGGTCCTGTCTCCGGATCCGCATACGAAGAACAACAGCAACAGATGATCCGATCATGGCCGTGATCCGTGATCGGCTGCTGTGACCGCCGGTCAGGGCGGAGCGCGGTCACAGCAGCCGGTGCTCGCCGGATTCATCGGCGGGACAGGCTCTACCGCGGTGAATATCCCAGGCGGTGCGCAGAAATTCGTTGTCCCCCTTCAGTCGTGTGTTCTCCTGCCACACCCCGGAATGGGCGCTGCCCCTGACGGACCGGTGCCCGGCAATTGGCCCTCAGCTGCTCCAGGGCGGACGGTTCCCTGGCGCGGGCGCGTCGATCTGGGGTCCCGGGGCCGGTCCCCGGTCGTGGTCACCGGGTCCGGGCTGCGGGTCGACCGGACCCTGGTCCAGGCGGAAGGGCGGGTACTCATCGCGCAGCAGCAGCACGTAGGCGCTCACCCGGTAGATCCAACGGTTCAGCCCCACGATCAGGGCGAAGAGCTCGTGGCGGTAGCGGCCGGTGAACAACAGGATCACCGCGGCGATCAGCACCAAAAGCCCCAGCAACGACGGGCCCCAGCTGGTGGTGGTTGCCCGGCCGGTCTCGTCCCACTCGGCACCCCAGGTGCCGGTGCCGCTGGTGATGATCCCGACGATGAGCAGGTGCGGGATGGCCAGCAGCCACCACTTCACCAGCACCAGCCCGCGGGAGAGCCGGGCGGGGTAGGCCACGTCGAGGTCGGCCGGGTAGTCGGTGGCGGCCAGGGTGAAGGGTGGGTAGCGGTCGGTGCCCAGGGCGGAGTAGGCGTAGAAGCCCACCCGCCAGGACCAGCGCAGCACCCCGACGGAGAAGACGAACCAGGACCGCGGGTAGCGGCCGGTGAAGAGGATGGCGAGGCCGGCGGCGATCGTGGTGACGATCAGGGCGACCCACAGGATGGCCAGGACGATGTAGTGCGGGATCGCCAGCAGCCATTTGACCAGCCACAGCCCCCGGGATAGCCGCTGGTCCAGGAACCCGGTCACCCGCACCGGGTAGCCTGCGCCCGCGCCGCTGTTGCGCCCGGGGTGCTCGGCCAGGGCCGCCCCGGGTCCGGTGCCGGCCCGGGGCGGGTCCTGTCGGGTGGCCGGGTCGATGTCCCGGCCCAGTCCTCTGGTCCCGAGCAGCAGCAGCGGCAGCCCTACCACCAGCCCGATCAGTCCGGCGATCAGCAACCCGGCGCCGAAGGGGCCGAGCAGCTCAGTGCGGGCTCCGGCTTGCAGGTCCACCCAGACGGGGCGGGTGCTGTCGGTGTTCATCACCACCAGTGACCACTGGCCCGGTTGCAGGTCGAAGGTGATCTCCTGGGTTCCGGTGCCGGAGGCATAGGTCGCCCAGAAGTCCTGTGCCGTGGGATCAGCAGGTGTGCGGGTCCCCGTCGGCTGCTGGAGCAGCTCGTCGTCGTCGGTCCAGGACAGCCCACGGCCCCCGGGGCTTGACCAGGAGGCGTTGCCGAGGGAGGTCTGCGGTACGTCCTGGAGGTAGGCCGAGACATCGGAGGCTTCGGCGATACCGACGAAGATCTCCTGGTCCGGGATCACCGGGGTGACCCTCACCTGCACACTGGCCAGCTCTTCCACCGCAGGCACTCCAGGCATCCCGGCCTCACCCGGATCGATGACCACCGAGGGGGAAGTCAGGGCGTAGCCGGTGGTCTGATACCGCTCTGTGTCACCGGTGAGATAGCGGTCTTCGCTCTGGGCCGCATCAGCACCGGCCAGCACAGCACCGCCGATGGCTGAACCCAGCCCCAGCAGGCTCAGCACAACGCCGAGGATCAGCAGGACCCAGTGCCCAGCCTTCATGCGCGGTGGAGGACCGGAGCGGGAGGGTGGGGCGTTGCGCGGGACAGGCGGGGAGGCGGTCATGGTGATCCTTTCGATGGTGCGCGGCGGTGCCGTGGCGCGGAGGCCGGCCTAGAGCTGGGTGGGACGGATCGTGGTGGCCAGATCGGCTGCCCACTGACGCGCCCGGGTTAGCTCCTCGGGCAGCAACCGGTTGTCGGAGGAGACCAGGAAGCTCTCGGGCTCGGCCACCAGCTCGAAACCGTGCTGGTGGAGGGCCTTGGCGATCTTCTGGCTCGCCCGCCCGGTCAGCACCGCCGGGCCTTTCGCCCGGGTGTCGAAGGCCGCCGCCCGACCGCCGTGGGTGTCCAGTGCTCCCAGCCATTCCCGGACACCCTCGCCCTGGGCCGACGGGTCGACTTCCACAGCGCGTCCGGGGGCGTCCTGGACGGCCGCCTGTCGGGTGGTTGCCCGGCTGAGCCCGTGCACATGGGTCGGGGCGCCCACCACCAGTACGTCCTCCGGACCGAGCCCACGCTCTCGCGCCGCCTCGACGGAGAGGACTTCGGCCGGGACACCTGCCCCGGCCAGGCCGTGACCGATCGCCTCGGCAATCCGATGGGTGTTGCCGTACATGGACTCATAGACCACCACAACGGTCATCGTGGTATCCCTTCTGTTGATTTGCCGGGTGCAGCGCCGGTGGCCGCGGGGACGGGCTGCAGCATCCCGTGGATGCGCGCTGAAGTGCACGGCCCGGTGAGCTGCCACCGGCCACTGGGCGCATTGATGAATCTCGGAGCTCTCCGCACGATCAGTGACCCCACCCCCACCGAGGTCATCGTGATCCTCCATCCCTCGAATGCGTTACTCGCTCGAGTCGAGGTGCACCTGCGGGAACGTGGCGCAGGATCGCCACGAGCACCGCGATCGCGGCCACGGCCAGGACCACGAACCCGAAGATCGGTCCGATGATCTCTCCCAGGGTGAAGGTCACTCCGGCGCGCAGCTGCAGGACCGTCTGGGCGATGATCAACGGCGCCAACAGGATCTCCAGCACCAACAAGGACACCGCGATCAGGTATCCCCGGCGGTCCCGGCGCAGGATCAGCACCCCAGCCCAGACGGTGGCCGGGGTGATCACCGCCAGATCCAGGGCCTCGGTGAACTCGGTCGAATACGGACCCAGCCCCTCCGGGGCCGCCCCGGTCACCGCAGCGTTCACCAGCGGGATGCCCCACACCACCACCAGCACCACAGTGCTGGCGAACATCAGCACCGCCGGCCCCCGCCGCGGTGTCCCGGGAGGGAACAAACGGTCCGGGTCCTGCCGGAAGAAGGCCGCGAAAACCAGCACGAAGGCATACAAGGCGGCGGAGAAGGCCACTACGTAGAGCAGGAACAGCTCGTTGTAGGCGATCGCCCCCAGCGCGTAGCCGGCGTAGACGTAGAGGAAATACCCCAGAGTGCCCAACAGCACCAGCCCGGCCCGCGTGCTGCCACGCCACCATCCCAGCGTGGCGGCCAGCAGCAGGGGGAGCCCGGCCACCAGGGTCACCAGATCCGTGGCTTGGCTGCCGGCGGCGGTGAAGACGGTGTCGTAGCGGTACAAGCCGTAGCCGGAGATCTCGGCGACCTGGCCCCGGACCGTCTCGACCGGGAAGGGACCCGGCCCGCCCTGCTGCAGCAGACCCACGGCCGCGGCGATGCCCGCCAGCACCGCGATGAGCACGCACCACCACAGCACCGGGCGCCCAGGTCCTCCAGAGATCTGACGCTCGTCGTGCTGGAGGCGGTGATCCGAGTGCGTGCGCATCGCGCTCAGGCGTCTTCCGCGACCGAGGGCGACTGCAGGTCCTGTGCGATCTGCTGAGCCCAGGCCTCGATCACCGGCCAGTCCCGGTAGTCCCCGAAGTGACCCCCGACAGCTCGGAAGGCGCCTCCCACCCAGCGGGGCAGCTGCTCGGGCCGGCACACGCCCGAGAACACCTGATGACCCCGTGGTTGCACATCCTCACGCAGGGCTTCCGCGATCCGCTGGTCCTGGGCGGTGCGCGCCATGCGGCGCAGCGGCCGGGGCAACCCGTCGGACATGCCTACGCTGAACAGCCACACCGGTCGCTCTGAGAGGACCCCGCTGTGGCGGTGGATGAAGCCGACGGCCTCCGGTGACCAGGACTGGTTGTGCACCGCGCTGCCCAGCACCACCGCGTCGTAGCCGGCGAGATCACCCACTTCCCGCACCGGGGCCACCACCACCGTGGCCCCCGCCTGGCCCAGGATGGTCGCGATCCGTTGGGCGATCTCGGCGGTGGAGCCCTGCCAACTCGCGTAACCGACCAGGATTCGCATCCGACACCTCCTCTGGTTGGTCCCAGCCTAAGAAGGGAGCACTCCAGCTAGAAATACGTGACGGTCCCCGCGCCCAGGTGACGACCCGACTCACGGTGGGTGGCTTCACAATCGTGATATCGGTGGGGAAGGTGGCAAGGTGCGAAGGCGCCCGGCCGTCCACGACGCCAGACCGGCAGCCCTCCACCCCAGGTCCCAGACCGGTCCACGGTCTGCCCACCGGGACCTTCGTCCGTGAAGAGAAGTGGTACCCATGAAGAACCTGCGCGAACGAAGCCCGATCTGGCACGCGGTGGCTTGGATCATCCTCCTGATCCTTCTGGTCGGAGCCGGTGACGCCGCCTCGACGGCCCTGGGCCGGACCAACACCGTGACCGCACCCGCCCTGGTGGTCCTGTCCGTGGTCCTGGTGCTGTACGTGAGAGCCAACGGGTGGCTGGGCTACTACGGTGTCCGTGCCCCCCGCCGACCCGACTACCGGGCCACCCTGTACTTCCTGCCGCTGCTGGCCATGGTCCTGCTGCAGCTCCCCAAGGGCTTCGACCACCAGCTCGACGCCCTCGACATCGCCCTGGTCGTGGTGCTGATGCTGTGTGTGGGGTTCTTGGAAGAGCTGATCTTCCGCGGCTTTCTCTACCAGGCGATCAGGGAGCGGCGCGGGGCGAACCGGGCGATCGTGATCTCCGGGGTGACCTTCGGCATCGGCCACATCGTGAACCTGGCCCGCGGCTACACCGGTGAGCAGCAGTTGCTCCAGATCACCGTCGCCGTCGCCATCGGCCTGGTCCTGGCGCTGCTGGTGGCCCTTACCGGGTCCATCATGCCCGGGGTGGTGCTCCACATCCTGATCAACATCAGCGGCGACCTCACCACCATGGACCTGCAGCAGGAGCTCTACGTCTCGACGGGGGTCCTTGTCATCTGCGTCGTGTACGGCCTCTGGCTCGTGCGGCAGCTGCGCCGGCGGGGACCGGCCGATGCGTTCGCCGACGCATCGAACCGAGGTGACCGGCACAGCGCGGTCTCCGGGCGCGACACGTAGAACGGACCCCTCCAAAGCCAGGGAACACCCGCGCCGTGGACCCTCCAATCGGCACGACGGTGGTGGCGCATGCCCTCGATCGGCCGCGCGGGAGGGACCCGGGCAGCGCCGAGGAGACCACAGGGAAGACAACCCGGTGGATCGGCGTCCTTGCCCTCATCAGCGCAGCGTGGATCGTTCTCTCCGCAGTGACGAATCTGGTGATGGTCAATCAGGAACAGTCGAGCCTTCGGGCCTAGGGCCAACGGGTCACCATTGACGGCGGCGAGGTCCACACCGATGTGACCGGCTACGGAGATCAGGCCGTGGCCCTGCTCAGTAGCTATGGCACCGCCTCTGCGGTGGTTGACTTCCAGCCTGTGATCCAGAAGTTCTCCGAGGTCCTCCCCGTGGAGGTGGAGCGGTTCGGCTACGACTACGGCTACAGCGACCCAGACGCCGGTGAGCTGAGAAGGTCGACGCAACACCGCCTCGGCGCGCTACCGATGACGTGAGAGCCCTGGAACCGCATCGCGTTCCGCCGGAGTCTTCCCTGGACATCTCTTGAGAACTTTTCGATCCACGATGTCCGGGCGGGGCATGGTTGTGTTGGTCAGCCGTTCGATCGCCGCGCTCGGACCGCTCATGTGGTGGTGAGCCGTACCCACCTTGGCCAACCAGTGCACGCTCTGGCCGGCGCTACCTGCCCTTGGCTGCTGTTCCGCAATGGTTGCTGCCATCATTGGACGCATACACCATGATTCTTCACCCGTCACCAGAAGGAAAAGTGGAACAACTAGCAAGGTTTCCCTATCGGTTTTTCGTGGTGACGTTCGTCTGGTCCTGGTTGGTCTGGCTGCCGCTCGTCTTAGCCACTGCCGGCATCTTACCGGTGGATAAATCCCTGGTGAGTGTTCTGAGCATGCCGGTGTCGATTTTGGCAGCCTTTGGCCCGGCTGTGGGAGCCTTTGTCTGTCTCAAAACGTTGCATGGCGAAGGTGCTGTTCGCCAATATCTACGTGGCTTGCTGGATTTCCGTTTGGGTTGGCAGGCCTGGTTCATTCCAATACTGGTGCTGGGCGGGAGCACCTGGCTCGCGTGGATACTGCCGGAGCTCTGGGGTGAGCCGCGCGTGGAGATGTTCTTGCCCTCCGTATGGGTTTTTCTGCCGTATGTCTTATTCATGATTCTATTTCTCGGCGGGCAGGAAGAACTGGGGTGGCGCGGCTACATTTTGGATACCCTGGAGGCACGTCTGGGGGCGTGGCTGGGGAACCTGCTACTGGGAGTGATATGGGCTTTCTGGCATTTGCCCCTCTTTTTTATCCAAGGAACAAGCCAGACGTTTATGCCCTTCGCCGGATTCGTGTTGTTGATGACGGGATATTCCTGGTTCTTCTCCTGGGTGCGCCAGGTTTCCGGGAAGCGGACCTGGGCCGGGTTGATTGTGCACGGTTGGGCCAACGCGTTTGTTCCCCTGTTCCCTACGGTGGTGATGGTCGAGGGGGCCCCACAGCCTCGGTATTGGATATGGGTGGGCCTGACATTCGTGATCGGTTTGATAACGATGGTGATCCGATCGCGAAAAACGAACCCAGAAGATCGCCGTCGGAGCATGGAGAAATCTGTGGTGTCGCCGGAAACGGCAGCAATAGACCTCCCGCCTACGACATAAGCGCGTCTTCAGCCCGTGAGCCTGCCATGCTGTGCTCATGAGCGGGCTCTGCGACTCCACACTCCCACCAGCTTGCCAGGCGACGCGTTGAGCCCGATGAGCGATGCCGGCCCGATCCGCCGACGGCCGGTCCTGGCCGCCTTCTTGTTGCTCGTCGCGGCCTTTGTGCTGCGTCTGAATGACATCTTCGTGCTGCGCCTCGACGAATCGCTCGGGGAGATCATTCTCTCCAAGGCTCTCGGCTTCGTGCTGGTGCTGGCCTTCGTGTCGCTGATGCGCCAACCGTTCGCCGCGATCGGCTTCCACCGACGAGACCTGGGTACGACGATCACGATCGGCGTCCTCCTCACCCTTGGTATTTACCTGATCTCATACGCGGTCGAGTTCGGCCTCCATGCCGTATCCGGCGACAACCCCGCCGTCGTGCTGGCCGCGATCGATCCGAAGCAGGAGGTCACCGGTGGGCTGCTGTTCGCGGGCTGGCTGGTCTTCGGCAACGTGGTGAACGCGCTCATGGAGGAGGGGCTCTTCCGTGGGGTGTTCCTGCCGGTGCTCATGGGGCGATTCCGCTTCTGGGCGGCCAATGCGGTTCAGGCGCTGTTGTTCGGGTTGTGGCATCTGGTATGGCCGCTGAAGAACTTCATCCACGGTGAGATCAGCCTCGGTGGGGCGTTGGCGCAGGGCGGGCTCTTGTTGCTCGGCAGCACCATCTACGGGCTCATCTGGGGCTACCTGTTCTACGTGACCGGCAGCCTGTGGGCGCCGATCGCCGCGCATTTCTTGGCTAACACGATCCAAAACCTGGTGCACATCGAGAGTTCGGTAGGCCTGGATGTGCTGGTGAGTGTCCGCGGGACTGTGGCGAGCCTGGTCGGCCTCGCAGCGCTCGGGCTCATCTGGTGGCTCTCAAAGCGGCGGGGGTTCCAGAGGCTGCAGTCATGGTCGACCGCGGACGGGTCCGCGGGGACCCGAGCCTGACCCGTGTCTATCGCAACCGCACCAGCACCCGCAGCACCGTTGTCAGCTTCGCCGCCTCGTCACTCCGCGGGGCGCTGAGGTAGATCTCATGAATCGCCCCGGGGCAGTGAGGTCTTCTCACCGGGTTCCTCTCTCGAGGGTGGTGAGTACGAGTGCGCCGACGACGATGCCCCCGAGTCTTGACGGGGAGAGGCTGACGTGGCGCAGGGCCATCCAGCGCTGGGTCAGCACCGCGTTGGCGCGTTCTCCGACAGCACGCATACCGGTGAGCACCCTGTTGTAGGCACGGTGGTCCGAGCCGAGGTCGCGGCCCTTGAGCGGAGTGTGCACTCCGATCCCGGCGCCGTAGACAACCACGTAGGGTCCTAGCAACGGAGAGAAATTTGGGTCGGCTACTCATCCTGCTCGAGGGCCCTGGGCCATGCCAGAACGCCCCTGCCGCCAGTACAAGTCACCGATTGACAGCACCTCCCGAAGAGAAAACCTCAACGAACCCCACCAGGCGGACACCTGTGCTAAGTCATTGCAGGGCCTTGACTATTTCTCAGCCTGAGGCGACCTTGTTCTCAATCGGCAGTTGCAACGGGCCCTCAGGCAGACCGACATGGTGGCCACACTCGAACCGGTGAGCGGGGTGGTGCTCGTGGATGTCGCAGGTACGCGCCGGCAATCCGGTGAGGGGTTGCCATGAACGCTGCACCCACGGGGCTGGCAAAGCCCCAACCACGCCGGCCCGTGCAGACCCGGGCCACCCGCACTTGGCTACGGCGCGTCCGACGGGTACTCCGGATCGGAATGGGCATCGTGTTGGTCTCGACACTTGGCACCACCGGCCTGTTGCTGTGGTGGAGTCCGGGAACCACCGAGCCGTTCCTCGATGCCAACGGCCACCGACTCCCCGGGAGCATCTCGCAGAAACTCTCCGTGTCGATCAACGGCGTGCAGCAGGGCATGGTCATCCGCGGCAACGACGCTACCAACCCCGTTCTACTGTGGGTCCACGGCGGACCCGGGATGCCCGACTACCCCCTCACCCAGCAGTACCCGACAGACCTGGAGGACTTGTTCACCATCGTCTGGTGGGATCAGCGCGGCGCCGCACTCTCCTACGACTCCGACATCCCGCCTGACACGATGACGATCGAGCAGTTCATCGACGACACGCACGAAATGTCCGACTACCTGCGGGAACGGTTCCACCAGGACCAGATCTACATCCTCGGCCACTCCTGGGGCAGCTTCATCGCCTTGCAGGCAGCAGCACGCTCACCAGAGCGGTACAAGGCCTACCTCGGCATGGCCCAAATGGTGTACCAGCTCGAATCCGAGAAGATCGCCTACGACTACATGCTCGCCGCCTACCGGGAACGAGGCGACACCGACATGGTGCGCCAGTTGGAGGCATCCCCAGTCACGATGACCAGAGGAACGCCTGAGGGGTACCTGAAGGTACGCGACACCGCAATGCATCAACTCGGGATCGGCACCACCCATGACATGAAGTCGGTGATCACCGGGGTCTTCCTGGCCTCTTGGCAGTTCCGCGGCTACACGATGCAAGAGAAAGTCAACCTATGGCGCGGCCGGGCGTTCTCCCGCAGCTTCGGGCTGTGGGACCAGGTCATCAGAATCGATCTTCGCCAGACCGTTCCCGCGTTGGAAATCCCGGTGTACTTCCTCGAAGGCAAGTACGACTACACCTGCGTCACCTCACTGGCCAGGGACTACTTCGAACAGCTACAAGCGCCGGTAAAGGGCTTCTACGTGTTCGACAACTCCGCGCACAGCCCCATCTTGGAAGAGCCGTCAGAAGCACATCGCATCCTCTAACACGACGTACTCGCCGGTGCCACCACCCTGGCCGACCTGCGCTAGTCCCCCGTCGTCGGCCAATGAGTGAGTTTCTCAGACGGGTTGTCACATCCGAACGCTGGTGCGTACCGAGGTGGGATCGCGGAAGTCGTAGGGGGCGGGCATGTGGTCGGCCGGGCGGGGCCGGATCGTCACCCCCGACACCGTAGGCAGGCCGTTGCTGTAGTCGGTCAGTGTGCCGGTGATGGGGCCGGCGCCACGGGTGGAGACGGTGATCTGCATTCCTTCCTGGTCCACGTTGTACGCGGTGATCGGAAGCTCGCGCACGGGTCGACCCTCTGGGACGAGCAGGTCCTGTCCCTCGACGTCGGCGGCGACAAGGTCGCCAGGCAGGTCGAGGTCCAGGTGTGCCGTGGGTGCCCCGCGGGGAGAAGTCAGGCGCATCGTCACCGTGCGCACCCCGTTCTCGGTTCGCTCCTCGATAAGCTTGACCTCCGGTGGGGCCAGCTCGAGGGATGGGGCGGGGGCGGTGATGACATCTATCGACTGACCGAAGAAGTAGCCGGGTGAGAAGGCCAGCTGGTCGGCGGAGAAGCCCTCCGGGTAGAACTGCTCGGTCCAGTCGTCCGGGGCCGTTCCGGCCGAGATCCACTGGGCGCGATCGGTCTCGGCGTCCAGGGCGTATTCGATGTAGTCAGGCCGCGGTCGCTCGGTATTGAAGCCGGCAGCAACCTGGCTGGCGATCCCCAGGGTGCCGGCCGTGGCGAGCAGGACGGCCGGAATGACCCAGCGGCGACGGGCCAGCAAGAGGAAATGGGCGGTGAGGGCTCCGCCCAGCAGGACGACGACGACCGTGATCACTGCCGCGAACATCGGTTGCAGCACCGAGGTGCCACTGGCCAGCAGATACACCACGGGCACGGCCGCGATCGCCACCACGACGCCCACGACAGTCAGCCCCGCGGTGAGGGCCCACGGCCGTTCGGTCTGGGGCGGTGCCAGCACCCGCCAGGCCAACAAGGCCGCGGCGGCCACTGCGGGCCAGGTGAATACGTAGCTGGCGGCGGGCAGCACCGCCGCGGTGACCACAGCGGCCACCGTCAGCACGACGAGCGGACCGGCCACCATGCCCAGATCGCGCGGGGTGGTTCGGAGCAGGCGTGCCGCAACCAGGTACACCGCCGCGGAGCAGACCAGGCCCAGGGCGACCAGCAGGAGCATCCGCCACCCGTAACCGTACGGGTTGCGGGCGAAGTGGACCTCCGGCTCCAACACAACGGTCACGGCCGCGGCGAGAGCCGCAGCGAGCACCATGCCGACCGCGCACGCGAGGATCCCGCTCAGCACCCCGGTCAGCGCCAGGACGTGCCGCCGCCGGCCCACGACCACGGCTACAACCACCAGGATTCCCGCCGCGGCGGCCAGCGGCAGGGCCCAGGACACCGGGTAGGCGAGCGTCCACCCGGGCCCCGCGCTGAAGGCCACCAGACCGCCGGTGGAGGCCGGGGCAGTGAAGTCGAAGGCCCCGAAGTGGCGCACCAGCGCCAGGGCGGAGTCACCGGAGGACTGCAGGCTGCCCAGGGAGGTCCGGTCAGGGCGATCGAGATCGGTGTGGTAGCCGGAGGTGTCGCCGATCTGGGCGAAGCTCAGCGCGGCGACGTCGGTGCCGGCCACGGCCGTGGCTAGATCCGGGCTGGCGCCCAGGGCCACGTCGTTGAGCGGCAGCACCGGCACCGGCCGGGACAAGACCTCCAGGGCGTCGCGCAGCCACCGGCCCTCGTCCGTGCTGAATGACCCGCCGCTGAACTGGACCCCCGTGCTCTCCCCCACCGCCTGCGGCGGCAGGGGCGTGCCGGGATGACCGGCCCCGGCGAAGCTGAGAAGACTGGGGCCACGGGTGCCGATGCCTTCGAAAGCCAGGGCAAGCTCGACATCCTGGAACCACCGGTGGTCGGTGAGGGCTTCGGTGTTCATGGCGGTGGTTTCGTCGGCGTCGCCGAACCAGACGATGATGTCGTTGCGCACCGGGCCTGCGGCGCGGAGCGCGCGGATGGTCTCGAGGGCGGTCACGACCCCCAGGCCGCCGTCGTTGGCGGCCGGGGAGGTGGGCACCGAGTTGAAGTGGCTCATGAGCAGCACCGCACCTGTGCTGTCGGTGCCGGGAATGCGGGCGATGACATTGCGCAGCCGGGCCGCGAACACGGTCCCGAAATCAGGACGGGCGACCACCTTCTCGACGACCTCGGACTCCACGCCGAGGGCGACCAGTTCGTCCTGGATGGTGGAGACTGCCTCCTGGTGGGCGGCCGACCCCATCGGACGTGGCCGGGAGGCCAGACGCTGCAAATCTGTCACCGCCCGCTCCGCGGAGAACTGGTGTGTCGGCCCATTGGCCGGCACCGGGCTCGGGGTCAGGGTGAGAGGCAGGTACGCCAGCACGGCTGCGCCCACGATGAGGAGTAGGAGCACGAGCACCGCGGGCAACGGCAAAGGGGCACTTTCCGCCGCCCTCGGCCGGTGTGCACCCGCTGAGCGTCCACCCCGGGATGCCGCAGACGTCGATCCACCCACCGAAGCCTCAGCACGGGGATGGGCACCTGAACGGCCCTTGATCTTCATGGACTCCGGCCTTTTCTCACACGGTGGGGCCATCCCGGCGGTCGGTCTTCACAGATGGTCCGTGACCCAGTCGCGGGCACCCGGCAGGGCCGCGATTGCGATCACCGCCGCGCTGCCCAGGAGGTGCATCCACAGGTTGATCTGCACCCCGAGATCGCCGAGACCGACGTCGAGCCGGCGTTGTCCTACGACGAACGGTACGACCGCCACCACCCCGATGACCCCGGACACCAGAGCGGCGGTGTCCCACCAGGGGTACTGCTTGAACACCGCCCACGCGGTGACCGAGAACCCGATCACCGCCAAGAAGGCCAGAACGTTCGCCAGAGTCCACGCCGCGCCCTTCGGTGGCACCGCCTTCCCGGCCATGGCGGCCGTCATCCACAAGAAGGTCGAACCGAACAGGAACAGACCGATGGCGAGAAGATTCCGGAAAGTCCACATCACGCCTCCTGGGGCTTGCACGTGACAGATCACAGGGACATCGCACAAGGGCCTCACCGGCTCGGCCCCAGTGAACCGGGCGGGCCGTGCTGAACAGCCGAGCGTCATGCGCCGCCGGCGACATGGCACCGGACGTCAGGTCCTTCACCAACATGGTGAGGCAGGGACCCTGGCGTGCGGAAGGAACCCGGGGCTGGTCGATCAGATGTTTCGGCCTCGCCTACAGGGTGAGCCGCCGGGACGTCTCGACCTGTCGACGACTTCGCGTCCTCGCCGGCCTGCAGCCTGCCGGCGGTGCCTTTGGTGGCAGCGCGGTCCGGTCCGCAGGTCCGATGTCATCGTCATGACGCCGGCGGCTTCCCTGAAGCACCGGATCCTTCCCACGACAGTTGGGGCTCACTGGACACCACGCGGCATCCGCCCATGCCTCTCCTCGTGGTCCGTCGCCGAATCATCCAACCGCTCGATAAGTGGGACCCTGGGCCATGGCGACTCCCCCGGTCACCTTCCCGCAGCACCTGAGGGAAGGTGACCGGGAGAAACTGCCCAAGCTGGTGCGCGCCGCCTCCGTGTGAATCGGGCTGGTGCAGGGGGCGCGGATCCTGCTGCGGTCCGCCAGCCGGCGCGACACCGAAGGGCCCGAGAAGACCGACAGTCTTGGACACACTCGCCACCTTTGCGCAGCCGATCGTAAAATCCATGCACGGGCGACAAGGTCTTCCGCCTGGGCGTCCTTGCCGTGGTGGTCGAGGGAAGCAACGCCCGGTGTAGCACCGTACGGGCAGTCTCCGGCAGGCGAGGCGTCCCGCGCTGCTCTAGTCCAGGTACTTCTCACCGCGCCACGAGCTAGTCAGGAACAGGACCCATGGCCGCCTTGCGCAGGCTGACCGCAGCCGCAACCACTGCTCTTGCCGTCGGTGCTCTGCTGCGCCGCACCCATCTCTGGAGCAACGGCAAACCCATCCCGGTCGTCGGTGCGGACGGCCGCCCGGCGACCGGAGGTCTGACAGAAAAGCTCTACCTGGACGTGAACGGGGTACGACAGGGCATGTTCCTGCGTAGCCGCGATGCCGCGCAACCGGTTCTGCTCTACCTGCACGGAGGGATGCCGGAATACTTCCTCACCGAGAGGTATCCGACAGTCCTGGAGCACCACTTCACGGTGGCCTGGTGGGAACAGCGCGGGACGGGACTCTCCTACAGTCCCGACATCCCACCTGAGACCATCACCGCGGAGCAGCTCATCGCCGACACTCTCACCGTGACCGACTACCTGCGCCGGCGATTCGGCACGGACAGGATCTACCTGCTGGCGCATTCCGGCGGCACCTTCTTCGGACTGCAGGCCGCCGCCCGGGCACCGGAGCGCTACCACGCCTACATCGGCATGGCCCAGATGGCCGACCAACTGCAGTCGGAGCTCCTGGCCTATCAGTACATGCTGCGGCGATTCGAGGAACGCGGCGACCAGCGGATGGCGCGGCGACTCCGGAATGCGCCGGTGACCGTGACGGGGGGAACGCCACGGGCCTATCTCGCGATCCGCGACACCACGATGCACCGGCTCGGTGTCGGCACGGCCCGGGACATGCACTCGGTGCTCTCGGGCGTTTTCTGGCCGTCACTGCGCAGCCCGCAGTACACCCCTACGGAGAAGCTCAGGCTATGGCGCGGCAAGTTCACATCCGGCGTCAGCACCCTGTGGGCCGAGAACCTGGCGACCGATCTGGGGCAGACCGTGACCGAGCTGGCCATTCCGCTCTACCTCCTCCACGGCATCCATGACTACACCTGCTCCTATCCCCTCGCACAAGAGTATTTCGAGAAGGTGCAGGCGCCGCTCAAAGGCTTCTACACGTTCCACCGATCCGCCCACAGTCCACTGTTCGAGGAACCCGAGCGAGCACAAGCGATTCTGCGCGACGACGTGCTGGGTGGCACGACGAGTCTCGCCGACCGAACGTGAGAGACCCCTCGAGCCCGGCAACCGGTCCAGTTGCTTGCCACTCGGACGGGCAGGTCGTTCCGATGGCGGTCGACGCAACCGGTCAGTCGTTTGAGGGTATGACGTCGCTGACGTCGTACCGTACCCCTCTCCTCCGTCGGCGGCCACCACATCCGCGGACCGTGACCGCCCAGGAGGATCCGCGTCAACATCACTCCCACTGTCCGCAAGAAAGAACTCCCTGCGGCGCGCGGCGACCGCGGGGCCAGCACCATCAATCAAGGAAGGAGCAGACCATGATGTGGGGCGACGGCATGGGATGGGGCATGGGCTGGATGTGGGTCTTCTGGATCCTGCTGGTCCTCGGCACGGTGGTGCTCGTGTTCGTGCTCATCAAGGTTCTTACGGGCAGCTCGGGCACCCACGGAGGCACCTCGCCTGGAGGCTATGGGCAACGTCCGGGCCCGGCCCGGGCGCGGGAAATCCTCGAGGAACGCTACGCCCGCGGAGAGATCAGCACCGAGGAGTTCCGGGAGCGGCTGCGCACACTGGAGGAGGGCGGCCGGTGAGGCCGCTGACCCGCCGGCAGCTGCTGGCTCTGGGTCTGGCCGGCGCGGGGATGACAGCGGCCGGCGGGGCGGGCCTGTGGTGGTCCAGTACCTGGGGAACCTTCGGCGGCGCTGGTGAGGACCTGATCCAACCGCCGGTGCTCACCGCCCGGGACGGAGCGCTGGAGCTGACCCTGAAGGCAGCGCCAGCCCGACTGCGGATCGGCAACCGCACCGCGAACGTGCAGGCCTTCAACGGCTCCCTGCCCGGTCCCACGCTGCGGGTGCGCCCCGGGGACACCCTGCGGGTACGGATGGTCAATCAGCTGGAGGCCCCTACGAACCTGCATGTCCACGGGCTGCACGTCTCCCCGCAAGCCAATGGGGACAACCCGTTCGTGAGCATCACCGCCGGGGGCTCCTTCGACTACGAGTACCGGATTCCCGAGGATCACCCGGCGGGCACCTACTGGTACCACCCCCACCACCACGGCCACGTCGCCGACCAGATCGCCGCCGGCCTCTACGGGACCATCCTCGTGGAAGACCCTGACCCCGTGCCGGTGACCCGGGAGCGGGTGCTCGTGGTCTCCGACCTGTCCCTGGACCCCGACGGGAACCTCTCCGACGTCACGCCCATGGGACAGATCATGGGCCGGGAGGGGCAGATCGTGCTCGTCAACGGCCAGCTTCGCCCCCGGTTGGTGGCCTCCGCCGGGGAACGGGAGCGGTGGCGCATCGTCAACGCCTGCCCGTCCCGCTTCCTCCGCCTGCAGCTGGAGGGTCAGACGGTGCGGCTGTTGGGCCGCGACGTCGGTCGGCTGCCCGAACCGATGGATGTCACCGAGATCGAGCTGGCGCCGGGCAACCGGGCCGACCTGATCGTGGAGACCCGTGAGGGCATCACGCAGCTGGTGGCCGCCCCGGTCGATCGCGGCAGCATGGCCGGAATGATGGGGCCCATGACGGGCCCGCTGATGGGTGAGGACCGTCCCGGGGCCGAGGAGCCGGTCGAGCTCCTCACCCTAGACGTCTCCGGCGATCCGGCCGCCGGCCCGCTGGCACCGATCCCCGAGTGGGATCGCCTGCGGGATTTGCGGGGTGATCCGATTGCCGCCCGCCGCACCCTGGCCTTCGCGATGGGCATGGGCGGCGTCATGGTGGGCGGTGGTGGGGACAGCGCGGCCATGATGTCGTTCACCGTCAACGGCCGGACCTTCGATCCCGACCGGCTCGACGAAACCGTGGCGGCAGGGGCGGTGGAAGAGTGGACGCTGAGCAATTCCAGCCCCATGGACCACCCGATCCATCTGCACGTGTGGCCAATGCAAGTGGTCGAGGACGGGGACCGGGACCTCACCGAGCCCCTGTGGCTGGACGTGGTGAACGTCCCGGCCCGCAGCCAGGTGAAAGTCCTGGTGGCCTTCGACGACTTCCGGGGGCGGACCGTCTTCCACTGCCACATCCTTGATCACGAGGACCTAGGCATGATGGGCACCATCGAAGCCCGCTAGAGAGCGGGCCCGGCTGCACTCCCAGAGCCAAGAGCTTGGGCCCTCGCGGTGTCCCAGGGCGCGCTCACCGGTTCATCGCCCCTGTTCCCCGCACAAGGTGCGCCTTGCCCGACCGGCTGCGCTGCAGCTCGGCCACCACGACCACCTCCTCAGGCGTCCTGGCCACCCCGGCGCCGGCCAGAAGCCACTGCTGCTCGAGCCAGCCGTCCGTCGGGTCCGGGCGCTCGGCCTCCGGACCACGCGCCGAACAACGGCTTCCCGAGGCGACGGGGGTGTAGGACGGGCGCGAGGGCTATTGCGACTATCTGCAAGTGAATCCGGAGCCGTTCCATGCCGAACACCAGCTATTGTTCGAGACCACGATCTCCGATGTCTTCAGCGAAGACCCACCGGAGTACCTCAACTGGCGGTCACCGGAACGGCGTCCAGACGATCAGCTCATCGAGGAGAACGCGGACGCTCACATGGTGAGCGGAGATCGGCAGGACGGAGTGCTGGGGTGATCCTCGGATCGGTCAGCTCCGCGCTGGTCTCCCCCAACCCGTACCCGGTACTGATCATCCGTCCCGGGCCCTCTCCGCGCATTGATCGTCATGGGTCATCGTGGCGTGACCCGCGCAGGGCACGCAGGGCGTTGAGGATGGTCAGCAGGTCCACGGCCTCCTGGCTCAACGCCCCGAAGATGGCCGGGATGGCCCCAGTGGCGGCGACGAGCATGAGCACCACGGACAACCCGATCCCCAGCCAGATGCTCTGCAGGGCCACGGCCAGGGTGCGCCGGCCGATCCGCACCGCCATGGCGGCCTTGGCAAGGTCCTCGGTGAGAATCACCACGTCGGCGGATTCGCTGGCGGCGGTGGACCCCCGCGCCCCCATCGCCACCCCAACGTCGGCGGCGGCCAGCACGGGCGCATCGTTGACGCCGTCACCGACCATGAGCACCGGCCGGGCGGGCAGCTCGCGCATGAGCCGGACCTTGTCCTCGGGCAGGCACTCGGCGTGCACCCGGGTAATCCCCACGGCCGAAGCGATGTGCGCGACGGTGGGGCGGACGTCACCGCTGAGGATCAAGCGTTCGGCGATGCCCAACCGGGCGAGTTCAGCCATGGTGGTAGGGGCGTCGTCGCGGGCATGGTCGCTCATCACGAGTGTCCCGGCGAATTGCCCGTCGACGGCCACGTAGACGGCCAGCTCGCCGGGGCCGAGGGATTGTTCGATCACGCCGGCGGAGCAACCGGCCACGTGGGCCCGCTTGCCGACCACGACCTCGTGGCCGTGCACCCGGGCGGTGACCCCGTGGGTGGCTTCCTCGTGGGCATCGGTGGCCGGGACGAGCTCCAGACCACGGTCCTCGGCCGCCTCGCGGATGGAGGTGGCCAGCACATGGGAGGAGTACTGCTCGGCCGAGGCAGCCAGACCCAACACCTGCTCCTGCGTCCAGGGGACACGGGCGTTGACGACCAGCAGTTCGGGACGGCCGTAGGTGATCGTGCCCGTCTTGTCGAAGGCAGCCGTGCGCACCGCCGCCAACTGCTCGAGAGTGCCAGCGTTCTTGATGATGATCCCACTGCGCGCTGCCCGGCTCATCCCGCCCAGAAAAGCCACCGGCGCGGCGATCAGCAACGGGCACGGGGTAGCAACCACGAGCACCTCCGCGAAGACCACAGGGTTCCCGTGGTACCACCACGCCAGACCAGCCACCAGGAAAGCGAACGCGGTGAACGGCACGGCATAGCGGTCGGCCAACCGCACCACCGGTGCCCGAGACTCAGCGGCCTCCTGCACCATGGCCACGATCCGGGCGTACTGGCTGTCCTGCGCAGCGGCAGTGGCCTGCAACACGACCGCGCGCTGCTCGTTGAGAGACCCCGACAGCACGGCCTCACCGACCCGCCGCGTCACCGGCAGGCTCTCCCCGGTCAGTGATGACTCGTCGAAGTCGGCCTCCCCGCTCACCAGCTTCCCGTCCACGGGCACCACCTCGGCCGGGCGCACCAGCACCTCATCGCCGGCCCGGACCTCCTCCACGGGCACGTCGACCACGGCCCCGTCCGGACCCAGACGGTGAGCCAGGGTGGGGGCGCGCTCCAACAGGGCGCGCAATTCTTTGCGCGCCCTGTTCGCCGCGTAATCCTCCAAGGCCTGCCCACCAGTGAGCATCAGCACAACGACGAGAGCCGCCAAATACTCGCCCACTGCCACGGTCGAAGTGATCGCGGTGACCGCCAACAGATCGACCCCCCAGTGACCCCCGAGGACACCTTTGACCATCCACCAGGCCACCCGGGCGGCCACCACCAGAGCCCACCCGGAACCCACCCACTGGGCAAGGTCCGGCTGCCTTCCGCCCAGCAGACCGAGCACCGCGACACCCACGACCAAGGTGGCGGCCACCAGCGGGTAACGGCGGAGGAGCCCGGCGACCCACCCGATGCGTCGTCCGGGAGAACCGGTACCCGGAGGCGCCTGCAAGGACAGCGTCATGGCTTCATTCTGCGCCCGTGCCTGCCACACCCCCACCCTTGCCAGCGGTGTGAACTGCATGACGATCTCCAGCCCCGCCCAGCTCTGGGCCCGGTGCCAAAGGCGCGCCCGCGCGGTTACCCTGGACGCACCATGGCACAAGGAGCAGTCATGCTGGTGATCGAGTCCCGCGTCGACGTCGAGGGTCTCACCGGCCCCGAGGTCACCGAGTTCATGTTGGCCTGCACCGATGAGCAGTACCAGCGGTGGTGGCCGGGCGCCCACCTGCAGCTGCACGCGTTGGGGCGGGCCGCCGGCGGGGTGGGCGACGTGGTGGTGATGGACGAGTTCATCGGCCGGCGCCGCTTGCGCCTGCTCGGAATCGTGGAGGCGGTCGAGCCGGGCCGGGAGGTCGTGTGGCGGTTCCGCAAGATCGTGCCTCTACCAGCACGCCTGCGCCTGGAGCTTCTGCCGGTGCCAGGCGGGGTGTCAGTGCGGCACACGATCACCGCCGGGTGGTCAGGGATCGGCCGGGCGCTTGACCCGCTGCTGCGGCTGTACTCCACACCCCGGTTCACCGCGGACCTGGATGCCCATGTGCACACGGAGTTCCCGCTGCTGCGGGACCACCTTCGGCCCGGTTCCGCACCGAGCACCGAGCACCGAGCACCGAGCACCGAGCACCGAGCACCGAGCAATGAACACTGCACAGGAGGAACCCCATGAGCGACACCCCGAACGAGATCCCCGCCAGCGATCGCATCATCGTGGGCGTGGACGGCTCTGACCACTCGAAGGAGGCACTGCGCGAAGGAGCCCGCCTGGCTCAAGCCCTCGACGCCCCCTTGGAAGCGATCGCCTGCTGGCATGATCCTTCCGTGTACGCGGCCTCCTACGGGTACATCTCGGAGCTGAAACCTGAGGCGTTCCGCGCCCACTCCCAGGACATGCTCGAGAACACCCTCGAGGAGGTCTTCGGGCAGGATCGGCCGGCGCGGCTGAGCACCCGGCTGCTGCACGGGCGCCCGGCTGAGTTGCTCGTCGAGGAGAGCAAGAACGCCCGGATGCTGGTGCTCGGACGCCGCGGCGTCGGCGGAGTCCTCGGCATGATCCTCGGCTCGGTCAGCTCCGCACTGGTCTCCCACGCCCACTGCCCGGTCCTGATCGTGCGCCGCTGACGGGACCACCCCGGAGTCCTGGTGCTCGAGGCGCGCCATGATGGGTTCGGGGTCCTGACCGGACAGGAGATGCCGCGCCGGATCCAGAGGCTTTTCACCCTCTTCATCGGGGCGTTCAGCTTCACCTGGACCCTGTACTGGCTGGCCTCCTGGACGCGCGGGTGGGCCGCCGATGCCCTGCGCATGGTGTCCGGGTTCGGTCCGACGACCGCCGCGGTGGCCCTGGTGGGCGCCGGTCACGGGCCTGACGGTGTCCGGCGCTGGCTGTGGCGGGGCTGTTGCGGTGGAAGTTCGGTGGTGGTGGTACCGGGGGCCGCTGTTGTGCCCGCCCCTCCTCCTGGCTGCGGGCGTGATGGCCCACTGGGCCGCCAGCGGGAGACCAGGACCAAGCGGGCATTACCCGGCACTGTGGTGGACGATTCTCGTGGTTTTCCTCCTCGTGCTGATCACTGCTGGCTCCCTCGATGAGGAATTCGGTTGGCGGGGTTAGGCGCTGCCGCTGTTGCAGCGCAGGTGGGTCCGGCGCGTCGTGGATCGGATCGGGGTGGCATGAAGGTTTCCCTCAACTGATGGGGGCGGCAGGACTGTGGGCGTGATCATGCGTGAGCGTGTGGGTGATCCGACCGGCGGCCAGGCCGGTGAGGACCGCGACCGTGGCGGCCATCAGCGCCCCGGCCAGCAGGTAGACACCGAACAGCACCGCCGTCGGGGTCCGCTCGTCCACCAGCGGTGAGGGCGCCAGCGTCCACAGCAGGCCCACCGACCAGGCGCCCATGTTCACCGGGATCCACCACCAGCTCGGGCGAAGAACCCGTCGCAGCACCAGCCACTGCAGCACCGGGATCGAGGCCAGCAGGACCAGCCCACCCAGGGCGGCCGCCACGATGACCCTTGGCGAGCCGGGGTCGAGTCCGCCGAGAGTACTGGGCAGCATCCCGATCGACCAGGCCAATGCGGCTCCGGCGGCGGTCGCCCCGACCCACGCTCTGCCCGGCACCGGACGGGTTGGGCCGAAGCCCCACCACTGCCCCAACCCCAACAATGCACCTTCTACGGCCCCGGCAATGATCATCGCTACGTAGACGACCCCCGGAGGCGCCGCCACCATGGCCATGACTGTGCCAGTGGCCGCCGGCACGGCGAAGCCGAGGGTTTCACCAGTCGTGGTGGCCAGCACCCAGCGCGGAAGAAAGCGCTTCGTCATCATGCCTCCCCAGCTTCCACCGTCCATGCACGGCCGCCGGTCGGTGGTGTATCAGGTTTTATGTCGCAATGGCGGCGCGGTTGCGCCGATGACCGGGGTGCAACTTCTCGTAGGGCTTCGCGGCGTCCTCGAGGGAGACGGCCTCGGTCTGCATGTGGATCGCCCGGAGAGAGCCACCTTGAGTACCCCAACAGCTCCGAACGGTACCCCGATAGGGCGCGGATGGAGGGCTCGCACGGCTTGTTGAGCGTGCCTGCTGGAGGCGTGCCGGAACCGACACCGACCAGAACGTGGTCGCCCCCGACCCTGATCATCGTCTGGCCCAGAGCTATGGTCAGCTGGGCACCAACGAAGTCGAACACCGCATGGATCCCGGGCCCGCCGGTAAACTCCTTGACCTGCTCCACCGCCTCCTGGTTCAAGAGGAAGTCGTGGTGAGCGCCCAGCTCCTTGGCCAACTCCCGCTTTTCCTCGTTGAGGTCCAGGGCGACAACGGTGGCGGCGGTGATCGCGCGTAGGACTTGGATACCCACTTACTCCGACCCGCCGGCGTCGATCACCACGGCCACCGGACCCGGCACGAGCTTGCCCAACGACTCCTTGATCGGGTGGCAGGGGTCAGCCCGGCCTCGGTCAGCGAGTGGTGGGCGTCTGCCCATCAGTGCGGAGCGCACGGTCAGGATCCACCGCGACTTCAAGTCCTGACTCCCCGTACGGTGCCGTCGTCGATCTCGTCGTCCGGGGGCGTGTACGAGCGCAGGCCGAACCCGGTGAGGAAGACCGAACCGCCGGCGATCACGACGACGATTCCCGTGACGGCCACCCCGGCGAACGGTACGAGACCGATCAACTGCAACCCGGCGACGAGCACCGCCGTGCCCAGAGCCGCGGTCCGGGGCGTCGGCCAAGTCCACCCGAGGCGCCGGGCGATGCGGACCCCCAGCCCGCGCCCGATGGCGAGCAGCCCGTACACCGTGGTCGCCCCGATCCCGAGCAGCACGATCCCGGCGACCGGGATGAGGAACAGCGTGAAGATCATCGACGCCACCAGGGGAAGAGCCGTGATCAGCACCAGTGCCCCCAGCGCGCCGCTGACCACCGGGAAGCCCGTGGCCGCGGCGGCTGTGCGGTGCAGCGGGCGGGGTACCAGGCGGGCGGTCAGCCAGGCCAGTCCCGCCATGACGATCACCCCCGTCAGGAACCACAGGGTCCGTTCCACGGGCTCTCGGGGTTGCCTGCTCCGCTCGAGCACTGTCGTCGGGTTGGGCTCCTCGGTGACGTTGCCCCGCACCACCGCTCCCGGGGCGCGGGTGAGCGTCCCGCCGGCGGCTGCGACGTCGCCGGTGATCTCCGCGGTGTCGGTGAGCTCCGCCGTCCCGCCGAGGACCGTCAGGTTCCCGGCGATCCGGCCACTGATGCGGGTGTCGCCGGCGAGCACGGTCACGGAACCGCGGTGCTCGGCGCCGTCCTCCAGGGTCATTCTCCCGCCGGCCACGACTGTGTCGCCGATGAGGATCTGGCCGTCCTCGACGACGTGGTGCTGCTGGGTGATCAGGGTCGCGGAGTAGCGGCCGGTGTCCACGGGGGTGCTGCACCCCGTGGTGAGGAGTCCCATCAGCAACAGGATCACGAGCATCGGGCGCAGGTGACGTGCTGGGGCCGGGATCATGCAGTCTCTTCCTTCTCGGCCTGCTGCCGGTCCGGGAGGAGGAACAGGAGGACGGTGACGGTGAACAGCAGCAGGCTGACTGCGGCCACGGCCCGCAGGTGCTCGGCGAACGGCAGCTCGACCGCCGTCCACCAGATCGACAGCGAGGTGCTCAGGAACGTCGCCAGCCAGCCGGAGACCCCGACCCCGAGAGCGGTGTTGCGGGCGATCGTGGCCGGGGTGGAGAAGTCCGCCCAGAGGGCGAAGTTCAGCACCGTGTAGATGCTCACCGCCACCGCGTAGAGCAGCGGCATTCCCAGCGTGGCCGGCAGTTCCGGGGTGGTGAGGGCGTGGAGCACGTAGTTGAGCTGGGTCAGGGCGAAGAGTGCGAAAATCCAGCCCAGCAGGACCCGTCGTCCCAGGGCCGGATAGAGGATTCCCGCGAGCACGGCTGCGAGCACGTGGGTGATCCCGATGGCCCACAGCGTCGATGGGTCGCTGGAGTGCCAGGCGGAGCCGATGTAGACGGGGGTGTCGACGATGCGCAGGAAGCCCAGGCTGTCGATGAAGTAGACGCCGAACATGAGTACCAACGCCAGCGTGAATCCGCGTCCTGGCCAGCCCCGGGAGCGGACGCGGTGGCGCACGAAACGGCCGGTTCCGTACCGGGGCAGACGGTGCTGGTCGGCGAGGGCGGCCGTCACCGGTGACGGGGCGAAGGCGAGGACGACCAGGGCCACGGCGCTGGGGACCATCAGCCACAGCAGCTGGGCGGCGAACTGCTCGATCCGCCAGTCCGAGGAGAACACCGCGGCAGGCAGGAACGCCGCCGAGGTCACCGCCGCCGCGACAGCCCCACGGTGACGGGTGGGCACCAGGTCGCAGGTGAGACCGAACAGGCTGGGCACCCCCAGGCCCAGTCCGATCGAGGCCACCGTGATCCATCCGAGCAGCTCCGCCTCGTTGCGCAGGAAGGGCGCCACGGCGGTGAGCGCGGTCTGCAGGACCACCACGAGGGCCAGTAGCCGCAGTTTGACGCGGAAGTCCTCGCTCCACCGGAGGTGGTGCATCACCAGCCCCGCCCCCAGCGCCACGCACAGGGTCAGCCCGGCCAGCAGAGCCATCGCCCGGGCGATCCGCTCCTCCGACAACCCCATCACCCGAGCCCCCAGGTCGACCAGACCTAGTTGCACGAACGTGAGGTTGTAGAAGTACCCGGCAGACGCCGCGGCCACGAACAGGCCGAGGCCGAACCAGGGAACCCACACGGACTCCGGGACAGGGAACCTCATCGGCCGCCCGTCCTCGGCGCGGTCCCCGCCGAGCCGACGAAGCCGTCCGCGGCGGGGCCGCGCGCCCGGTGGGCTAGCAGGAGGACCGCCACGGCGGCCATGGCCAGCGCCACCACCGTCTCGGCAGTCCGCGCCCCGGGGGCGGAGACCAGTTCCCCGGCGGCGTTGGCCGCAGCGTGGAGCACAACCACCGCGAGGATGCTGCGCCCGGTGACGAAGTAGACGGCCGCGTACACGAAAGACAGGCCCAGCAGGGTCAGCAGGAACAGCCAGAAGCCGGTCGGGCCCCGGCCCAGCCCGTGTTGGTAGGAACCGGGAAGGAAGAACAACGGCAGGTGCCACAGCGCCCAGGCGGCGCCCACGATGCCGGCCGCGCTCACCGCACCGTGCCGGCCGCTCAGCCCATCCAGGGCGTAGCCGCGCCAGCCTGGCTCCTCGAGGACTCCGGCGGTCACCGCGGTGACCAGCACGAGCGCAGCCCCGGGGGCGAGCCACGGTCCGCCACCACCCGTGACGACCCGCCCAAGAACGGAAGGCAACAGCGCCACCACCACGACGAGGACCCACCCGCGGGCGTGGAGCAGCCGGACGTCGAGGAGACGGCGCCAGAAGTCGAGTTCATCCTCCCGCCGGCCGGCGACCCGCAGCAGCAACGCTGCGGACAGCAGCGGCCCGATCCCGCCCAGGGCGAAGAGCACAAAGGTCAGCGGATCGCTCCAGCTCCCACCGGACCACGCCGCGGACCACCAGAAGGCCCACGTCCAGCCGAAGGTGATAGCCAGGAACCACCACGGGCGAAAAGCAGCGCTGCGGGACATCCGTGTCCTCCCCGAAGCAAGTCGCGACGCCATGCCTCACCCCTGTCCCAGTTCTGCCCCGACAGTGCTCACGGCCAGACTAATCACCGCCAGCACCGTGACGGAGTCTCATGACAGCGTCCCCGAGGACGGGCCCCTCGATGGCCGGGCGGTCTACACCGTCCTGGACCGGACGATGACTCTCAAGAGGACCTTCCTGCCGGATCACCGGACGTCCTTCGTTGAACCCGCCGACGGAGCGACCAGGCCGGGGACTTTGCCGACCTGTCCGTGGAGGCACCATTGATCACCCGCGAAGAAGCAGAGGGACCGGCGGGTACGGTCCGAGGTTCTTGAGCGGCCCATGGGGTCGTCCTACGGCACAGACCCGACCGCCCCTCGCACTAGCGGACCGTGCACGGTCCGGGAGGCATCCAGACGCCGTCAGCCCCGCCGGGCCAGGGAACGCCGGCATGCGATGAATGACGCGACGAGATCCCAGACTGTGAACAGGACGACCAACCCGGTGCCGATCTGCGCGAGCTCGTCCCCTACCCAGCCTCGCTCCCGGAACACGGGGTTCGCCACGGACTCCGTGTACAGGGCGGTGATCAGCAGCGCTGCCATGGCCAGGTCCAGCACGGTGTACACGGCGAATAGCGCCCACGACCACCGGCGGCGGAAGAAGCGCACCAGCATCCATCCCCAGGACATCGCGATGAGCAGCAGGTACAGCGGCACCCACGGGATCCACACCTCCGGGTCGAGCAGCGGCTCCCCGGCGAGGGGGCCTTCCGAGAACAACGGGCGAGAGAGCAGGAAGGGCGCAGCGAAGGCGAAGCTCAACGCGATCGTGGCCCACGCCAGTTCCCCCACCGTGAGGTCGCGCTCTGGCCGCGGGGGCGGCAGCTTCGCCGGTGTCCAGCGGGGGAGCTCCTCCGCTGCAGGTTCTGGACTGCCCGTGGCAGCGCCCTTGGCCGCCTTGGCGGCCTCTCCACGTTCCACGACCGCGTAGACGAGGACGGCGATGCCCGCGCCCATCAGCGCCCCTTGGATCGCGGCTCCCAGGGCCGGCGCGAACGAGAGCGTGAGGTAGACGACGATGCCTTGCCTACCGGACTCCTCGAACAATTGACCGAGAAAGGTCAGCCCACCGAAGAGCCCGGCCAGGACGGGCACGAGCACCCGCAGCTACTCCAGGAAATCGTGGTAGTGGGCAGGCCCGATGAGGTGGTGGGGCCCGGGCGAATAACTCTCGGCAAGGCGGGCTGGATCGCCGAGTTCCTCCAGCGCGCCGTGTTCAGCTTCCTCCGCTGACAGTCCCCGTGACATGCCGTCCTCGACCATGTCTGCAAGAGTTCCCCGCAGCTCGTGGGCGACGCCGGTGCGACTCTTCGACGGCAATCGCCGGACCACTTCGTGCAGATAGGCGTCGGTGAGGGACGGTGTTGCGGCGGTGAATGGCATGGCGATCGGTCCTGGGTACGGCGGAGCGGGCGGGTCAGTGCGGTGGGGGCGACGTGGAGAAAAAGTCATCCGGCGCGGCCACTACTCTGAATGGCCGCCGACACCCACGAGACGACTCGAGCACCACCAGACCACGACCAGCCCTGGCTCGTGAGGAACGCAGGCTTCAAGACGAAATCTTGTAGCTCTGCCGGTGTTTCCTGCGCCAGGGCGGTGTCATGCACGTTGAGGGCAAGTCAGTGACCGAGGCGGAAGAGCCGGCCGGTGACCTTCGTAGGGGCCACCTCGACGTATTCGGGCTTGGTGGTTTCCACCCACGGCCGCAGCGGCAGCTCGTCCACCCGGGCGGTCTCCTCCGCGTCGGTGAGACGGCGGGCCGTGCCGCGCACGAGCACCGACCAGGCCTCCCCGCCCTGCGCGTGGTCGACCTGCACGGCCACGTGCTCGTTGAGCACCAGGTGCAGCAGCTTGGTGCCCTCGGCGGTGCGGAAGTAGATCTTCTCGTCGTCGGCCACCAGGTTGACGGGGGTGATCTCGATCTCGTCGCCGTCCATCGTGGCGATCCGGCCGAAGCGGGCGCTGTAGAGGTGCTCCCAACACTGCTCCGGGGACAGCTCCGTGACCGGAGGCCTGTGCGTCCGGGTCTCCTTCTCGGGGTTGCGCCCGGAGAGGTCCATGGGCTTGCTCATGGCGCCATGATGACACGCACCCTTCTCGGAGATGACGTGCCATTCATTTGTGACCACCCCACGGCGGTGGTCCGGGAGTCCTTGATGCGATATGGATCATCTGGTGGCTGTACCTTTTGGGCAGCGCAGCAGCAAGTGCGGCTTCGCAGGCCGCCCGCTGCCGGATGACAGGAGATCTATGACGGTGTGCCGCTCATCCGCCCCGGGTCCTCGGTAGTCGCTCCGGAACGGTTGCCACGCGTCTACCGGAGTGGACCGGAAGTGGTCTGGACATGAGGCCACGCATTGCGAGTGGGTCCAGTCGTCGATGGTGATGACACCGACGGTTACTACGCGGTGCATGGCGGCATCCCGGCCTCGGGGGCCCAGCGTGGACGGGCTAGTGGTGACAGTCCCGAGGACGGCTCAGCTGCTCGGCGGTGTCCGGGTGGAGGGGTCGGGGGTGAAGATCGCGAGAAGCTCGCCCACCTCGTGGGTGGCCGTGGCGGGATGGCGGAAGTGCTGGTGGGTGTCGAGGGTGTAGTGGCTACGCCGGCCCACTCGGTGCCGGGTGAGGTAGCCGGCGTCCTCGAGGCCTTTGAGGATGGTCAAGGTGGCCCGGGTAGTGATGCCCACCTGGGCGGCGATCTCGGCCACCCGGGCGTCCTGGGACTGGGCCACAGCCAGGAGGACGCGGCCGTGATTGGTGAGCAACGTCCACGGCGGGCGCTGGATCGGGCCGGGGCTCTGCGCTCCTACCGCCTCGGAGTGGCCTGGCTTCGGGGACGAAGGCCGGGCTGTACCGGGATGGGACCTGGAGGGCAATGTCGGGGTCCTTTTCGTCGGGATGGGTGGTATTGAGGCATGGTCGGCACGTGGACACGGGACGGGTGGCCCACATGAGCCGCACCGTGTGTCGACCACCGTAGGCCACCCGACGGGACTACTGCAGGGCCGGGGTGAGACCGAGGGAGATGAGGCCGACGGCGATCACCAAGGCGGCGGCGGCGAGGAACCCGGCCGAGACGGCGACCAGTCCCCAGGGGCGTGGTGGCCTGGGGCGCCGGGGTCCGGGGGTCGGGTCGTTCATGGAGTGCCTTTCGATCGGTGCGGCCGGTGATTGTCGCTGGTCCGCGGGTCGGGTGGTGCCTGCTTCGTGGGTGGTGGTGATCGGTCCTCTGCAAGTCCGGGCGGCTCGTCGGGAGGTCGGTGGTGCTGGGGGCGGCCACGGGTTCGGCGCACTGGCGGGGACGGCCTCACAGCTGGGCCAGTCGGCGGGAGCGAGCCGGGCGGTGCACGCTGAACGGGGAGCCACCGGCCTCGGCCACGAGCAGGACCTCGGCTCCGTGCCGCACCGTGGGCACCGGCAGCTGTGCCGGGGTGACGAGCACGGCCGCTCCGACCCGTGCGCCCGCGTGGGCCACGGCGATGGCCCGCACCTGCTGGGCCCGGCGGAAAGGGCAGGACCGGTGCCACACCACCTGCACCGCAGCGGTCATGCCGGCGGCTTCGAGGGTCGGGCGGGCGCGGGCGGCGATGGCCTCGGCCTCGCGCAGCGCTTCGCGGTGGACCCGGTCGGCGATGACGGAGTCGGCGGTGAAGTCCGAGCGCAGCATCGGCACCAGCAGCAGCAGCGGGCGATCCTGGTCGGCGGCGATCCTGACTGCGCAGCGAGCCACCGCGACGGCCTCAGGCCCGTCGGTGATCACCGCGACCACCATGCGACATGGTGCCGGAGGCAGGTGGACCGGGGTCATCGGGGGTCTCCTTCGTGCGGGTGGACGCGCTCGGACTCGCGGTGGGTGTCGTGGACCTGGGCCTGCTGCTGCGGGGCGGCCAGTCGTGACGTCGAGGGGCGGGACCACACGGGCTCCAGGGCGGCGTCCTCGGCTTCGGTGGCGACCCGGAACGGGGGCTCGGCCGGGACCGGCAGAGACCGGCGGCCCTGTCCCCGGGTGGCCCGCAGACTGGCGACGATGGAGACGGCGATGATCGTGGCGACCACGGCCAGCGACACCGGGGTCGGGATGTAGAACACATCGATCTTCAGCAGCATCTTGATCCCGACCCAGATCAGCACCAGGGCCAGACCGATCTTGAGGTACACGAAGCGGTGGATGAGGTCGGCGAGCAGGAAGTACATCGCCCGCAGCCCCAGGATCGCGAAGGCGTTGGCGGTGAAGACCAGGAACACCTCGTCGGTGACGGCGAAGATCGCCGGGATGGAGTCCACGGCGAAGACGACGTCGGTGACCTCGATCAGCACCAGCACCGCCAGCAGCGGGGTCGCCAGCAGCACCCCGTTCCGCCGGATCAGCAACTTCTGGCCGTGGTAGGCGTCGGTCATCGGCACGAAGCGGCGGAAGGCGCCCAGCACCATCGACTGCTCGGGATTCAGGTGCTCGTCGCGCCGGCGGATCATCTTCCACCCGGTGTAGAGCAGGAACGCGGCGAAGACGTAGAGGACCCAGGAGAAGTGCTGGATCAGCACCGCGCCGGCGGCGATGAAGATCCCGCGGAACACCAGCGCGCCGAGCACGCCCAGGAACAGCACCCGGT
>NZ_BAAAOA010000008.1:68547-103132 GCF_039530085.1 Kocuria aegyptia | reverse complement strand
CGACACGCTCTTCGTCAACCCGGACGGGCGCACGGTGGCGTTCATGCGCAGCTACGTCAATCTGTACCCGCTCTCGGCGGCCGTGGTGCAGCGGATCGCGGCGGCCGCCACGGCCCTGGAGTTCGACCGGCTCTACAGCAACACCGGGGGCACCATCGAGGCCGGGGCTCGGGACGCGGTGGCACGCTCCGCCGCCCGGCACGTGGCCTGGGTCCGCGGGGACCACGACCACCTCACCTGACCCCGAACCGGCAGGTTCAGGACCCAGGAAGCCCCGCCCTGCTGCAGAACCTCATGAACGGCGACCCGCGCGACCACGCGGCGACCAGGAACTGCTGCACGATCACGTGAGATCCCAGCTGGCTTGATGGCCGCCATCGGGCCATATGCATAGCCGTGCACCCACTGGGCTCTTCCTTCCGATTCCAGCGGGGAGTCCGCCCGCCTTTGTTGCCAGCAAGGGGCCCTCACACACCGTGGTTCTTACAATTCCTTCCGATGCTGACCTGCGCTGAGCGCAAATGCACCACAGGTCCGGCGCACGGGAGCTCCCCGCAACCATTCCCAACGACACCATTGACCTCGTGCCACAGATCACATACTGCCCTGATACAGTTCATATATCAGTCGCCGACAACGACCGTCGACGACTATCGACCGCTTTCCCCAGCCCTGGACTGCGAGCACAGCCTGGCGTGTTCCACACCAGCACGCACTCGTCGATCTCGTCATGCTCGCACCGTCGCGCCAACCGAGACGGACGAGCGCGCACTGAGGTTGCCGAGGTGTGAACGCATAGCCGTCCCCGCACCCCGCCCGACCCAAGCGGTGATCCCGCCCCAAAGGGTGCGGCGGCCAGCCAGGGCCGCCACTACTGACCGACTCCACCTTCCTTTCCTGTTGACGGCGGACCAGCCCTGCACCGCCCTGACCACTCCGGGAGCGCAACCCCACCATGGCTCAGACATCACCAACCGCAACTCCCCTGGACACCGTCGAGACGAAAAGCCCTCTGCGCATCCTCACGTACGCCGGGGCGATCATCGCCTTCCTCATCGGCTCAGGCTTCGCCACCGGCCAAGAAATCCTTCAGTACTTCACGTCCTACGGCTATTGGGGCATCTTCGGCACCGGGTTCCTGGTTCTCACCCTGATGACCTATGTCTGCGTGGAATTCCTTTCCGTCGGTCAGGCGAGAAAGTTTGAGCGCCCCTCGCTGATTTTCCACTACTACTGCGGCAAGCACCTGGGGACATTCTTCGACTACTTCTCCACCCTCTTCGTGTTCCTCAGCTTTACTGTGATGGTCGCCGGCGCCGGTGCAGTTTTCCAGGAACACTACGGTCTGTCGAAGTACATCGGCGGCATCGGACTGGCTGTCGCGGTCGGCCTCACAGTGTGGTTCGGCCTCAGCAACTTGGTCGACGTCATCGGCAAGCTCGGCCCCCTCATCGTCGTGATCGCCGTGGGACTCGGCATCCTGGGGATCGCCCGCAACCCGGAGGGCGTCGCCGAGGGCAACACCCTGCTGCCCGCGCTGGAGCTGACCCAGGCCTCAACGAACTGGTTCCTGTCCGGCCTCTCCTACGTCGGCTTCTGCATGCTGTGGCTGGCCGTGTTCCTCACCGCACTCGGCAAGACGGCACACAACCGCAAGGAAGCGGCGTCTGGGGGCCTGCTCGGTGGGATCGCCTTTTCCGCGGCCTGCATCATCGTCGGCCTGGGCCTGCTGGCGAACATCGCCCGGGTCAACGGGACCGAGATCCCGATGCTGGTTCTCGCTGCCGATCTCAGCCCCCTACTGGCTTCCGGCTTTTCCCTCGTCATTCTCGCCGGCATCTACACGACAGCGGTCCCGCTACTGTGGACTGTCTCCTCGCGCTTCTTTGCCGAAACAACATCCCGCTTCAAGTACGTAACCCTCGCCCTCGCAGCGGTCGGAACTCTGGTCGGCCTGGTACTGCCGTTCTCCCAAATGGTCAACATCGTCTACGTGATCAACGGCTACGTGGGCATCCTGCTGCTGGCCCTGATGCTGGTGAAGACCGGCAAGCGGCTGGCCCAGCGCCAGCCCCTGTAACAGTCCGGACGCGACCGCCCTTGGGTCCACAACTCCGATCGCCCGAGTGCACCCGACTGTGTGCACCCGGGCGATCGAGCTGTTCACAGACGGGTCGACAACCGCTGGGACTGCTGGCTTGCTTACCCCGACGCCAAGTAGGAACCATGCCCCTCGTCCCCTGCAGATCCCCACCATGGAGACGGCGCCACTCTGCCCCACGAGGCAGTCCCAGGACTGACCGGTATCCGGACCATATGTAAAGCGGTGGCCTGCTCCTCTTGTGCGGATGAAATGCTGATGAGCGTGGCCTGAACCTGATTCAGCGCCCAAGGCGGCAATTCAGGCTCAGGCCACGTTGGGGCCTGTCTCAGCGTGTCGTCTCGGGCAGGGCAGGATCGTGGGTGTCTTCCTCGGTCGCGGGCCGGGCGTTGAGGGTGAGCAGGGCCAGTGCTGCGGCGGCGAGGAGGAGTCCGGTGGCGGCGGTCATCGCGGTGCCGTATCCGGCGACCAGGGCCTCCCCCGTCGGCAACACCTGGTTTTCGGGGGCCGCGGAGACGGTGGCGGCGATCCCGGCCAGGACGGCCAGCCCGAGGGCCACACCGATCTGCTGGGCGGAGTTGAGCAGTGCTGAGGCGATGCCGGCCTTGTCGGGGTCCACACGGTAGACCGCGGCCTGGGTGAGGGTGACCGCCACGGCCCCGAAGCCGACCGCCAGGAGGAACATCGCCGGGGCCAGCTCCACCCAGTAGGTTGCCTGAACGGTGATCCTCGAGAGCCAAAAGGTCGCCGCGGCGCTGAGCAGGGCGCCCAGTGCTGCGATGTAGCGCGGGCCGGTGCGCAGCAGCAACTTCGGCGTGATCCCGGCGCCGACCACGATGCCGGCGGCGAAGGGCAGCCACGCGATCCCGGTGCGCAGGGGGCTGAAGCCGAGCACCTGCTGCAGGTAGAGGGTGATGATGTAGAAGGTGCCCATCGGGCCGACGGCGACCAGGAGCATGGTGAGGTAGGCCCCGGAGCGGTTCCGGTCGCGGAACAGGCTCAACGGCACCAGGGGGCTGCGGCTGCGCGACTGCGTGAGCGTGAACGCGCCCAGGGCCGCCACACCGGCGGCCACGAGGGTCCGGGCGAGGGGGTCGGTGAACCCGTCCTCACCGAATCGGGTGATCGCGTACACCAGGGCGACCATCCCGCCGGTGCCCAGGGCCGCCCCGAAGCCGCCGAGCCGGCCGGTGTGCGGCTCGGCGCCCACCAGGGTGCGCGAGCCCAGCAGCACGAGGACGCCGATGGGGACGTTGATGAAGAACACCCACCGCCAGCCCAGGGTTCCGGTGAGCACTCCGCCCAACAGCAGTCCGACCACGATGCCCAGACCGGACATCGCCCCGTAGAGCGAGAGTGCGGTGTCGCGCGTCCTGCGGTCGGAGAAGGTCGTGGCGATCAGGGCCAGGGCGTTCGGTGCGGTCATGGCCGCCCCAATGCCCTGCACGGCGCGCGCCACGATGAGCATGGCCGTGCTCTGCCCGAGGCCGCCGAGCAGGGAGGCGAAGATGAAGACGGTGATGCCGACCTGCAGGGTACGACGCCGACCCCGCAGGTCCCCGATCCGCCCGCCCAGCAGCAACAGCGCCCCGAACGCGAGGATGTAGGCGTTGACGACCCACGGCAGGTGCACCGCCGAGACCCCGAGCTCATGCTGGATGGACGGCAGGGCGATGTTCACGATCGAGTCATCGAGCACCAGCATCAGCTGGGCGGTGGCGATCACCAGCAGCGGGACCAGCCCACCCCGGGAGCCCCCGGAGGTGTCGGGCCGCGCGACGGCGGAGGCGGCAGCAGGCATCGGAGAGCTCCTCAGGACAGGGCGCACGGGAACCACCGCGCCACCACGTGATACCCCCAGGGGGTAATTCTGCGCCCTACTATTACCCCTGGGGGGTATGTATGTCAATCGCTGTGAAGAGTCCGCGGACGCACCCGGCGCATTGACAAGGGCATCGCCCCTCAGGGGACCGCTCAGCCACGGCCCGGCCTCCCCGCAAGCTCACCCGGGAGATGGCCGCGGACGCGCCTACCCGGCGACCACCCGCCCGTCGGAACCGACGGGGTCACTCCTCGGTTTCGATCGCCACTGCTCGGAAGCGCGCACGGTACTGCGAGGGTGAGATCTTGAAGGCGGCCGAGAAGTTCTGGCGCAGTGTCACGGGGCTGCCGATGCCGCATGCAGCGGCGATCGTGTCGATCGGCCGGTCGGTGGTCTCCAGCAGCCGGCGAGCCTCGTCCAGGCGGCGTGTGCGCACCCAGGTGGCCGGTGTGGTCCCGGTCGCCGCCCGGAACGCGCGCACGAAGGTCCGCTTGCTCATGTGCGCCGCGGCGGCCAGCACCTCGATCGACAGGGAGTCGGCCAGATGCTGCCCGGCCCAGTCCATGACCCGGGAAATCGCGTCGTCGTCGGGCCGGGGAGGCAGCGGGCGCTCGATGTACTGAGCCTGCCCACCCTCCCGATGTGGGGCGATGACCAGGCTCCGAGCCACCTTGTTCGCCGCGTCGGCCCCGAGGCGTGACCGGACCAGGTGCAGGCAGGCGTCCAGCCCCGATGCGGTGCCCGCCGAGGTGAGGACGTCGCCATGGTCGAGGTAGAGCACCGATTCGTCCAGGGCGAGGTCCGGATGCCGCCGCGCCAGCAGATCGAAGGCCTGCCAGTGCGTGACGGCCGGGCGCCCGGCGAGCAGCCCGGCATCGGCGACCGGGATCGCCCCGAGGCAGAGACCGACGACCGTCGCCTCCGCGGCATGGGCAGCCCTCAGCGTGCCGCGCACCGCTTCACCGGCCGGGCGCCCGTCGGGGAACCACGACGGCATGACGAGGACATCGGCGTCCTCCGCGGCCGTGAGGCCCTGGATGCCCTCGATGCCGTATCCCTCCGCGGTGCGGATCCTGCCGGGCCGGTCGCCGAACAGGAAGGTCTCCCAGTCACCCAGGCCCTGCCGGGCGACCTCGTCGAAGACCATCTGCGGCACCGAGAGGTGGAACAGGGTGATCCCGTCGAAGGCGTAGATCCCGATCCGCATCCGCTCCCTCTCACGCTTGGCGTGATCTCATCGTACGTCGACCTTTGCGCCACTGGTGGCTCCTGGCGGGCGTCTCCAGGATGGAGAAGCACCTCTCAGCGGCCGCACCTCCGCGACCGCCGGAACCCCTAGGAGTCCCCATGCCCAGCCCGCAGCGCGCGCTTGTCCTCATCGACGTCCAGCAGGACTACTTCGGCGGCGGCCCGCTGGAGATCCAGCACCCGACCCACACCGAGTCCCTCCCTCGCATCGTCCGGGCGATCGAGGCGGCCGACGCCGCCGGGATCCCCGTTGTCGCCGTCCAGCACACGATGGGTGACGGTGCGCCGGTGTTCGACCCGACCCAGCCCGGCTTCCAACTCCACCCCGAGGTGGCTCGGCGCCGCGGCGAGAACTGGAAGACCGTGGTGAAGCAGTACGGGTCCGTCTATGCCGATACCGACGTTTCCACCTGGTTGCACGAGCAGGGAGTCGACACCGTCACCCTGGTCGGATACATGACGAACAACTGCGTCCTCGCCTCGGCCGTCGAGGGCGAGGGACTCGGCTTCACCACCGAGGTGCTCGCCGACGCCACGGGCGCGGTCAACCTCACCAATGAGGTCGGCTCCGTCGACGCCGAGACCGTGCACACCACGCTCATGACCCTGCTGCACTCCAACTGGGCCGCTGTCGCCTCGACAGAGACCTGGGTCCAGGCCCTGAACGCCCAGCAGCCCATGCCGGGCAGCGACCTGGGCAGCTCCGCGGCCGCAGGCGCCCAGCAGCGCGCCACCGTGGCCGGACGCTCCGCCTGAGGCCGTCGCCGGCACACTGCTCGCCGCCGTCACCCCGCAGGGCGCCTCCCGGACACTTCGGAGGCGCCCTGTCGATACAGATGCTCCCGACAGGACCCGGCGAGACCTCGATCGGGCTCCGGGGACCGGCGTCGGGCGTCCCGTGCTGGGCGGTGCCCCGGCGTGTGGATCCACGACACAAGAACCGGCGAACGAGGATCTCTCTGTGCCGAGGACTGCCGGCCCCGTCGTCCTCAGCGTCCTTGAAAGTGCAGATGAACAGCCCATATGGGGCCACATGCAAAGCGCAGGGTGTCCGCCGTCCTGTCCATCCGGGGGCGGTCATGTCAGAGGGGACAGCCCCGCCCTCGGTCGTTGGCCTACCGCGGGGTGGGCCGACACCGGGCCGTCCAGGACCTCTTGGACACCGACGGCGGCCGCCCGCCACAGCACGACGACCGCGCCACCGGTCCTGCGGCGCGGCGACACCCTCAAGCATCGGTGGGTGCGGCCGGGCCGGGTGGGTTCGGCAGCGCAGCACCTGGGCGCACAGCGGTTCGGGAAGGAGCATCCGGGTTCCCGGGATCCGGGAACCAGATCTGGATCAGAGCCCACCCCACGGCGGTCAATGGCACGGCCAGCACGGCCCCCACGACGCCGGAGAGGATCGCTCCGGCAGCCAGGGCGAGCAGCACCACCAGCGGGTGCAGGCGCAGCGCCCGGCCCAGCACCATGGGCTGGAGCACCCTCCCGTCGAGCTGGTTGATGGCGAGCACCACCCCCACGACGACCAGGGCCACCACGGGGCCGTTGGCCACCAGGGCCACCAGGGCCGCCACGGCACCGATCACAGCCGCCCCGACGATCGGAACGAATCCGCCCAGGAAGATCAGCACGGCCAGGGGCAGCGCCAGTGGCACCCGGAACACCACGAGGGTCACCCCGATGACGACCGCCTCCAGGAGAGCGACCACGGCGGTGCCGCGCACATAGCCGCCCAGCACGTGCAGGGTGGTGGTACCCGAGGCCAGCAGCTTCTCCAGGGACTCGCCGTGGAACCGGCGCAGGGAGAACGCCCACATCCTCGCCCCGTCCTTCAGGAAGAAGAAGAGAATAACGGCCACCAGCACCGCTCCGGTGACCACCTGGGTGGCCGCGGAGATGCCAAGCAGCGCCTCGGCTCCGAACCGGGGGCTGGACGTGAACTCCACAACGGCGGTGATGGCCTCGTCCAAGGCTTCCTGGCCGATCGGGACCGGGCCCGCGACGACGAACTGACGCAACCGTTCCAGCCCGCCCACCGCGGAGACCACCAGCTCGTCCCATTCGCTGCGCACCGCGAAGACGATGCCGGTGACCACCCCGCCCAGCACCACGATCGCGGCCAGGAACACGATCCAGGTCGCAAGCGCCCCGGGCACGCCCCGCCGGCGCAGGAAGGTGACGAGCGGATTCAGCGCCGCGGCCAGGATCAGAGCGATCAGCAACGGGATCACCACCAGCTTGAGTCGGATCAGCCCGTAGACCACTACTGCCCCCGCGCTCAGCAGCACCAGCCCCTGCAGCGCCCGGGTGGTCGCCCGCCCCAGCGGATCCGCCCACAGGTCACGGTTGCGCGAGACGCTACGATGCCGTGGGCGTGCCATCGGAATACGCCTCCCCAGTCCCGCTGCTGACGTGCGTTCAGAGTGCGCTTAAAGGTCGTGATTGCCAAGACCCGGGGCGGTGTCCGACCACGGCGCCAGTCCCGGCACCCCGATGCGGCGACCGCTCCTGCGCTGGGCTCCGAGTCGGTGCTCCGCCCCGTTATTGTCTCCAGCCCCAACTGGGCCCATTTGGGCCCATCTGGGTCCAAGCAGCCATGGCAGTGAAGGCCATCGAGCGCAGCGGGTATCGCTGTCCATGTCTCCCCACCAAGGTTGCGCACCCGAGACCCCACTCCCCTGCCCCGCAGTTAGCAGGCGAAGGCCAGCATGCTCTGCGTCGACGGGCCCGGACGGCCCAGCGTCGCCGGCAGCACGGCGCCGCTCGAGCCGAGCACGATGATTGCCTCACCGAACTCCCATGGATTGCCGGCCGCTAACCGGACCATATGCAAAGCAACAACGAGGCCGGGCTGCTTTGCTCGGGCGCCTACGTCGAGCGACGAACCACCGAAGGGCGCACGCTCGAAGGAATCCGCCACTGCCTGAAGCGGTATCTCGCCCGCCGGAACTACCGCCACCTCAACACCGCAGCCCGAACCGACCCCGCCACGGCTGGACATGCATAGGAGATTCTGCGACATGGGCTCGCTCACGAGCGGGCCGGTCCGGGCCTACGGCGGGCGGGGAAGCCCAACTTCACCACGTTGCGTTCGAGGACGCCAGGACATGTGGAGGCCATCGACCCCGCGGGAGCACCGCTGATCAAGCGTTACTGTGTGGGAGAAGCAAGATGCGCTTGCATGTAGTCTGCTCGGGCTTCTTCGGTTTCCGCCCCGTGCGGGACCGGCAGCCGTGCATAGCGATCAAGCGCGTCGTCGAACCGTCTTCAGGGCAGAACAGAGAAAGGTCCTGAACCGATCCGAAAGGCTGGGATGCGTAGCACCTCGATGGCCACCAGGAAAACTGTCACGGCGAGCTCCAGCGCGGTACTGCTGGCGATGATCACCGGGTGCGCAGACACCGCCGCCCCTGGTGCTTCGCCCACGGACTCATCTGCGCAGACTGCGCAGGGAGAGGCACCCGCGCAGTGGTCCTACGAAGGGGCTACCGGACCACAGCACTGGGGGGAACTCGAGGACGAGTTCACGACCTGCGGCACCGGAGCGGCTCAGTCACCGATCAATGTCCCCGGCGACCCGGTCCTGTCCTCCGAACCGATCGAGCTCGACTACACGGCCTCGGACTTCCAGGCCCGCGACACCGGGCACACGGTCGAGCTCGAATCGACCTCGCCCCAGAACATCACGGTCGACGGGACCGAATACACCTTCAAGCAGATGCACTACCACGCCCCGTCCGAGCACACGCTCGACGGCGTCAACTATGCAGCCGAGTTCCACTTCGTGCACCAGTCGGACGATGGTGATCTTGCCGTCATCGGGGTGCTGGCCGCAGAGGGAGAGGATAACCCTGCCTGGTCACTTGTCATCGAGGCAGTTCCCGCTGCACAAGACGAGGACTCGGCTGAGGTGACAGGGTTGGCGCTGTCGTCCCTGCTCCCCGAGTCTCTGGACCACTACGAGTACGACGGCAGCCTGACCACTCCACCGTGCAGCGAGAACGTGCGCTGGCTCCTGCTGCAGAGCCCGATCGAGCTGGGCACGACCCAGATCAGCGAGCTCCGCTCCGCGCACTCGGACAACAACCGCCCGACACAACCGCTGAACGATCGAGAAGTTGCCCAGGTCGATCAGTGAGTCACCCACAGGTGAGCCCCGCACAGTGCAGTCCAGCGGCGGCGGCCCTCGGTGGTGGAGGCGGCTGCGCCCGCGCAGGCGGCTCCGGCGGTCGTCGACGAAGGGATCACCCGTAGGTCGCCCTATCCGCAGGATCCGTCCCCCACCGGGCTGTTCCACTCGTTCCAGGAACGTGGCCTAAGCTCGCCGTCGCCCCGGACATAGGAGATGCACTGATCGAGCGGGCTCGTCAATGCGCAACTCCTGCCCTCATCGACGTCTTCGACTGATGCCCCCGCGCCAGTCGGCAGGAGCCGCGTCGCGCTCCTCACCGAAGACGTTGGACACCTCTCTGCGGACGCTCCAGTCAGGAATCGGGCAGCAGGACGCAGCTCTCGGATCGGGCAAGGCATCGAGGTGCGTTGCCTAGAATTATTGCCGTGGCCGCGGAACAAACCCCCTCTATTGTGCTGGTCGCCGTGGATGGCACCGTACTGGCGCAGCTGATTCATGCCGCGACCACTGACGCCGGAGCTGATGAGGTGACTCCGCCGCTGACGGCCGGCCGAGCATGGACATCAGATCGAGTCGCGTGGTTGCGTGACTTCCACCGTGTCCGTCGCGCGGGACTGGCCGGGCCGGCCGGAGAGGAAGCCTGGGCCGTGGTCGTCGACGAGCTGGTCGTGGGTTCGGTGCGTCTCAAGCACACCGATGAGCATGGCGTCCTGGAGATGGGCATCTGGCTGACTCGTGGCGCCCGTGGTCGCGGCGTTGGACGAGAAGCCACGACCGCGGCTCTGCGTGAGGCCGCTTCACTCGGGGCGTCTGGAGTGCGAGCAGACACCACCGTCGCTAACCCCGGTGCCCTGGCCGTGCTGCGCCGCCTTGGCTTCCACCTGACGCTGTCCGACGACGGTCAGGACGTCCGGGCGCTGCTCCTGTTCGATCCCGCGGGGGACTACTGCATCTGCAAGTGACAACTGAGCTGGTTTGATGGCCGCTGTCCGGTCATATGTAAAGCGGTCCTGCGCCACTGGCGGGCGCACCCCGCGCCCCGGAAGGATGGGCACATGAGCTCTTCTGATCAGCCGCGCCCACCGCTTCCGCCGTTCACTCACGAGAGTGCCCTCGCCAAGGTCCAGGCCGCCGAGGACGCCTGGAACAGCCGTGATCCCGAGCGCGTCGCCGGCGCCTACTCCCCCGACACCGAGTGGCGCAACCGCGACCAGCACATCCGCGGGCGTGCGGAGGTCGTCGCCTTTCTCACCGGCAAGTGGGCCCGCGAGCTCGACTACCGCCTGCGCAAGAACCTCTGGTCTTTCACGGACAACCGGATCGGGGTTCGGTTCCAGTACGAGTGGCACGACACCGACGGGCAGTGGTGGCGCTCCTACGGCAACGAGCTGTGGGAATTCGACGAGCTCGGCTACATGCGCCGCCGTGAGGCCTCCATCAATGACGTCGCCATCGGAGAGTCCGACCTGCGCATCACTCCCGGCGAGGGCGAGCTTCCCGTCTGGTGACGACGGCGGTTGGCCGGGCAGCAAGGTCGCTGCTCGATTCCAGGTCTCGTCAACGACCGTGACCCGTTCGCACAATCCAGGTCACCCGACGATGCCCGCATGGGAAGGGTGATCGAGTGACGGTGAACATGTTCGAATACGGGAGGGTGAGATGGCGCCGCGCAGGAGTGCGACCGAGACCGGAGCTCGGGAGCGGGCCCGCCGAGCAGCCGCGGAATCCGTGGCCCGGGAGCAACGGCTGCTTCAGCCGGGTGAGGAGTTCTTCCTCGCGGCAGGGGAGGCGGAGCAGGTGCTGGAGGTGGCCGAGCGGCACATCGCCGAGATCCGGACCAAGGCCGCACAGGACGTCATCCAATCAAAAGAGGCACAGGCGCGGGTGGCCACGGTCATGAAGGGGGAGCCGGTCGCGGTCTCCGAGATCGCTCAGCGGCTCGAGCTGTCGGCCACTGAGGTGCGTGCTCGGCTCAAGGGAACGCCGGCTCGTGCCTCCGCCGATGCCACCGACGATTCCGCCGCCGGCGACAACTCCGCCGCTCACGAAGCTGCTGAGGCAGCTCCGCGGGAGGCAGCGAACGTGTAGCTCGCGCACCCTGCCGGCAACTTCTTAGAACAGGGTCGAGTGGTGGGGGTCGATGCCGTGCACCAGCTCGCGGACCAGCTCCTCGTCCCAGCCGTGAACCTTGAGCGCATCGCGCAGCTGCCAGGAGCGGGCAGATCGCTCGGTCCGCGACTGCCGGCGCCACCGGGCGGTGGTGGCCGAGGGCGTCCGGCCCTTCATCGCCCGGTCGGCCATGTTCTCCGACCGGGTCCCCAGCAGCAGGTGCGTGGACGGCTCCACGGAGGCGTGCACGCACAACGGCACGTCGCACCAGTGCAGCGCGGTCAGCCCCTCGATCGCTGCCAGCCCGCCGTGGACGGTGACCAGGGCGAAACGGTGGGCGGCGACGGCTCTCTGACTGTTAGGGGGGGCCGATCCAGAAGCGGCCGTACCCGTCGTCGCTGATCGCCCCCAGCCACCACCAGCACGAGTCGGCTTGCGGGCCCTTCAGCACATGGGAGCAGAAGCGCTCAACGTCCGATGCCTGCACGGGTCACCTCCACCCGGTACACGACCAGCATCAGGCCTGCGGTGATCAGCCCGGCGATCACCTCGGCACGCCAGGGGAAGTCGAAGGTAACGCCCCACACCATCCACAAATGCGGGATCAAGGCCAGGGCTCCGGCCGTCGCATCTGCTCAGTATTCGTCCGTCGTCAACAAGGTTCCCCGGATGAACATCTCGGCGATCACTACCCCGCTGCCACGGGCTTGAGGGTGTCCCGGGGCGATTCACACCCGTGCGCCTGCTCCTGGACGGACAGTATGGGACCCGGCCATGGTCCCTCGAGGAGCGGACAGGAAAGGCCATATCAATCCCTGCGGGCAGATCCCGATGAGAGGAATCGCCCTGGGGCCCTTCCAAGGAACATCGGTCGTTGCCGCGCGCTACCAGGACGGGCCCAGGGCGGTCCGTGCCGCCGTGCCGTGGGTCTGACGTCTCGGCTGGACGCCCTCAGGCCAGAGAGCTTCAGTGGGGTGGGGCTCGATGCCAGGTTGCGCGGGCTGTGACGGTCCGCCCCCCGGAATGGATGGGAGAGGCGGTACTCAAGCGCAGTGTGTCGCCCTCGAGCTCGACCCGACGCGTCTGTGTGCTCCCGGACCAGTTCGGGAACAAGGACACGAACACCTCGTGGGTCACGGTGCCGGCTTCCTCGTTGACGTGGAACGGTCCCGAGTAGGCGATATAGCTCGTGGCCTCGGCCTGGTACTCCGCCAGCGTGCCGGCAAACCAGTCCTCTGAGACAAAGGCCGGTCGGTCCGGCCTGGCGATGTGCGCCGACATGTACCCGTCCGGGGTGTAGAGGATGATCCCCTCCGGATGATGACCCAGCGGCTCGACCGGGTCGGCCCCGTCCACCGGAAGCTCCTGGTAGGACGCCAGCTTCCAGGCCCCAACCAGCCGTTCACGCAAACTCTTCGTCATAGCCGCCTCCATCTCCATGCCCGTTCCATGTCCGTCTGCGAACCGGCCTCACCGGTCGGCGGGAAGAGAGCCGGTGTCGAACTACGCCCGATAGCTGGCCTACGCGGGAGGCTGTCGGCGGGCACCCGGACCAATCATGGTGCCGAGCAGATCTGCGGCCCTCGGCCGTGCCGCGGCCACCCCGCCCTTCGAAGCGCACCAGGTGCATGGCGACGATGGAGACCGGCCTGCCGGCGCCGAGCAGGTCCAGGAACTCGCCCTCGAGGGTGCCGGTCCAGACCACCGGCGCGGCAATCCTGTCGCCCTCCACCACGGTGTCCTCGATGACGCCGGTCATATCGGGAAAGGCCGCGTGCATCCCGTCCACCCAGAAGGTGAAGCCCTCAGGCCCCGGAGGCTGGCCCGGCACGGGTTCGTGGTCGATCAGATCAGCAACGATCAAGCCGTCCAGCACCTCGTGCATCGTCGGCGCCGACCGCCTCGATGATGCGCCCGCACATCCCACGCAGATCAGGACCAAGTCGCCCTCGCGAGCAACGAGAAGACGGGGTCGAAGTCGTAGCTGGTGGTGCTGTTGGCCATGACCACGATGCCCAGATCCCGGTCGGGATACAGGCGCATGACGTTCCAGAACCCGGCACCGGCACCGAAGTGCTCCACCCACTCCTGCGCGCCGGGGCCGGGGCGGGACCACCCGATGCCGTGGTGGAACGGCTTGCCCGGGTGCTCGACCACGCGCATCGCGCGGGTCGTGTCCGCGGAGAGGACCCGGCGCCCATCGATCTGCCCGTCGGCCAGGTGCATGCGCAAGAACCGTGCGGCATCGACCACATCCCCCACGAGTCCCCCGTAGGCCGGCCCGTCGACGTAGAACGGGCGCAACCCCAGAAAAGGCCCGGTGCGGGGCCCGGCCACGCCCCGGGGCAGCATTCGCCGCAGCACCGGATCGGCCACCCGTGGCGCCCGCACGTACCCGACCGCCGCCGGGACACCAGGTGGGTAGGCGAAGCCGGTGCCAGCCATGCCCACCGGCTCCAGCACGGCCTGCCGCACGTAGGTCTCCATCGACGTACCGGTCACCGCTTCGATGATCTGACCCAGTGCCAGGTACCCGACGTTGGAGTACCGGGCCGTTCCTCCTGCCGGATATCGGTAGGCACGTCGACGACGCGTCAGGCTCCGCAGCATGTCCTCAGCCGACGGCGGCTCGTCCTGCGCGGCATGCACCCACCGCAGGGGCAGCGGATTGGACAGCCCCGCCGTGTGGGTCAGCAGCTGATCCACCGTGGGGTGGCCCGGTTCAGGGCCCGCCAAGAAGTCCACGTAGTCGGCCGCCGGCACGTCCAGCCCGATGCGCCCGGCCTCGACCAGGCCCATGACGGCGGTGGCCGTGACCATCTTGGTCATGGAGAACCACAGGTAGACCGTTCTCGGTGTCGCTTTCACTCGGTCACGGAGATCCGCGACACCGAACCCACCCGCATAGAGCAGCCGCTCGTGATCGATCACAGCCAAGGACAACCCCGGGACACGTCCGGCACGCATCATCGCCGCAACAGCCTCATCCACCCCGGCCGGGGCCGCTGCCGGGGATGTCGATGAAGCCTCGTCGAACACCGAACTGTCCATCTCAACCTCCACATCCGAGGAGTCGACGTCGTCATGTCGCGATACGGCCACAGTCCGAGGCGCTGATCAGTTTGTCAAGACACACCAGGGCGCGAGGGCCGAGACCGCGGCAGAGGACCCAGCGTGTCGATCAGCGGAACTCCTACCGCAGTGTGAAATCCCTCAACAGGCACTCGGGTTCTCTATCAGTCGCCGTGGCCAGATGCTGTGCGCCCTGGTCCCGGGACGCACGACGGGCGCGGTGTTTGGGCGAGGTTTCAGGCGCTCCCGGTCCCGGGAAGCGTGTTCGGGAAGTCGCCGGTGATCATCTCGGGCGGCCGCCGGCCTTCGCCGGAGACCAGGCTCCCGTCCTCGTGCCGGATCCAGTCGAGGCAGCCGCCGGAGACGGTGGGCCCCGTGGGGTGTTGTCGTGCGGTGAGTAGTCGTGCTCCGTGGTCCCTCAGTCGAGAAGCAGGTCGGGAGCGACATTGAGTGTCCAGCCGAGACCGTTGAGTGCAATGTGTACGGCGATGCCGATCCGGATGTCCTTGAGCCGCCAGACCATGTAATACGTGGGGGCGAGGATGAGGACCAGGTTCACCAGGTCCCACGGCTTCCACAAATGATAGGAAGCGAACAAGGTCACGTTGATCAGGACCGACCAGGCACCGAACCTGCTGATCCGGGGCAGCAGATAACCGCGGAAATACAGTTCCTCGACCCAGGGGGCGAGGAAGACCAGGAACACCAGGTACCCCACGGCGATCAGGATCTGCGCGCTACTGCTGCCGGTGTCGGCGAAGCTCGCCGGTAGGGGGTCGAGTGCCCACTGCGGCATCCATGAGAAGAAGGAATCCTTGATGCTGCCGCCGATCCCGAGCATCGAGACGGCAACACCCCAGACCAACAGTGCGAGGGCGAGCAGGCCCTTGCGCCAGGTGAAAGGCCCCGGCCGATACGGGAGCACGTCACCGACCCTCCAGGAACCGGTCCGGCGGTGTGCCTCCCGCAGCAACCAGCCCAGTTCCACCCCTACGATCACGATGCCGGCCGCGAGGATGGCGGCGCCAATGGCCGGGTAGCCCGCGTCCACGAGGAGAGGGGCTGTGACGTAGAACGCCGTGGCGGCCAGGACGCCGGGGAACAGGTGCAGCGCCACGGACGTGGCCAGGGTGTGCTGCTGGACCGTGTCGACTCCCGGTGTGGCTTCTGGCCGGTCGAGGTTGTGTCGCGGGGCTTTCATGACGAGACCTCCTGTGGTGCAGTTTCTGCAGGTGAGGCAATGTCAGCTGGCGAACAGGTGTCCCGACATGTCGAACCCGGGTGTGCAGTGGATGTCATCGCCTACTGAGAAATGGTTCCAATTGTTCCGGCCCAGAGGTAGTGGCGCCCGCGGTTCGATGGTGATCATGACTGCCATGACGAGGCAGCAGGTCCCCGAGCGGCCGATCAGCAACCAGCGGTGGGAGTTGCTGAAACCGTTGATCTCGTATCCTCCGCCGGCGAAGAACAGCAGAACCGGGGGGCCACGGTCAAAAGACCGTGCCGCGTTGGATGATGTCCTGTTCGTGACCGAGAACGGCATCGCTTGAAAGAGACTCCCATGGAGCCGGGGCTCAGGGCCTTCCGGTGATTCCGGCGCCCGGGGCGCTCAAGGGATCTGGGGCACCCTCGGTCTTCCTCGGTCAGCCCTAGTCACCCGGTGCCGATGGGTGACCTCGGCGGGCGTCCATGACGCGCGCGTGCGCCATTTCCATCCGCCCGGTCCACAGGATCGTCGTCCCGAGGATCGGCCAGAACGTCATCGCCGCCCCCACCCCGACGAAGACCAGCCACGCTGCGGTGGCGACCCAGGTGATGATCCCGAACGCCCAGCCTGCGAAGACTCCGGCTTGGGCCTGTGTTTCGTAGTCGTAGGGGGCTGGCAGTGGGTCGGGGTCGCCCTCGGTTTCCAAGCGCCGGTGCTTGACGTGTAGTCGTTGCACGCCGATGAAGCACCCGCCCAGGGTGAGCAGGCCGATGATCGCGTTGGAGAACCCGTACCCGCCGGTGGCCACCAGCCAGTGCAGTGCGGCCTCGAGCAGCTCGTCGGCGACGATGAACCAGATCAGCCACGCGCCCAGCCCCCACAGCCACTTCCGGTCCTTCTTCGGCGCGGGACCCTCACCGGTGGCCGGCGCCACGAACATCGACTGCCCTTCCCCGGGGTCGTGGGCTCACCGCAGTCATGGTCTGGCCTACGTCTTACCGGTCCGGGGACGCGTCGGCCCCGGCCCCCGGTGGCCGGGACTTCCTCAGCCGGTAGCCCAGCACGGCGGCGGCGACCAGCAGACCTGCGGCCAGGCGGGGCAGGATCTCCTCGAACCACGGGTGCACCAGCTCACCGAGCACCACCCCGGCCGGCCAGGCCAGCACCCCGGCGAGAACGAGCAGCCCGATCCGCCGCTTCACCTTTCCCCTCCCACCGGCGTCCTGCGGCAGCGGCGCGGTGCGCTCCTGGTGGCCCTCACGGTCGAAGAGCAGGAACGGGAGGGTCGCGAAGAGGTTGGCGAACATCGTCCGGTACCCCAGGGACGCGTCGAAGGCGCCGCCCTCCTCGGCGGGCAGACCGGCAAAGAAGATCGCCATGCCCACGACCGCGACTGTCATGGCGGCCACGGTCACCAGGCGTTTCCGCTCCCGGACGAGGACGATGTCCTGGCCCTTGGACCGGCCGCGGATCAGCCACGCCCCACCGACAGCCAGCCCGAGCCCCCAGAGGAAGAACCCCCAGATGGTCAGTTGCTCACTGCCGGAGGTCGTGGTCAGGTACGGCAGGGAGGAGAGGACGCACACCAAGCTCAGACCCATGGTGATCGCCCCGCACAGGGTGCGGAACCAGGGGCCGGGTGTGCCGGTGGTGGGTCGTGCTTCGACTGCCATGGTGGGTTCCTGTCGTCGTCGTGAGGGGTGAAGGCGGGTCGTGCTCACCTGGGGATCGCGGCTGCGTCACCCGCGCTGGATCGTCGCTGCCGATGTTTCGACGACCGCCGACGGGAGGGCGCAGGAATCACCTGGTGTAGCGCTGGGCGGTGGACCAGTCGCGGGTCGGGGCCTGGAGGGCGGTCACCGGCCAGGCGATGTTGACCGCGATGAAGGCGATCCCGATGGCGATGAGCGCTATCGCCCACTGCCCGTAGAGCCAGAACCCGAAGAGGTTGCCCAGGAAGCCCAGCACGCTCAGGATGGCCAGCACAATCCCGAGGGCCGCATAGAGCGCACCCGAGGCCACGGTCAGGCCCAGCAGCCGCTTGAGCTGCGGCGGCACCGGCACGGCCCCACGCCGTCGGCCCGGGTCGCGCCCTGTCCCCTCGGGTTGTCCTCCCGAGGTGTAGTAGTGCGGGGTGCTGCGGGAGGGCTCGTACGGGTGGCCAGGGTTGCCCGGACCCTGTGGTGGGCTGGTCATCTCCGGAGCTCCTTCGAGGCGCCGACGGGTTGGCAAGAGGGCCGTGCGGGAGTGCGAACGGGCACTGCCCGGCACCGTAGAACCCCCTGAACAGCGCAACGCGCCCACACCCCCTCCCCATCATGTGCGAAAGCACATATCGAGTGGGATGCGGCGCACGTCCCCACTAATGGGGCTCCTTGCCTCTTGGGAACGCAATGGGAAGGGGTGGCCGAGCCCTCTTTGGGCTCCCAAGCGAACGCCGTCTGGAGAGGAACGGATACCGCACCTCGAACTGCCGTGAAGCCATGAGACCGGGTCGCACGGGATGGCTCCGAGACGACCGCTGAGTTGCCTGCCCGGGGAGGATCAGCGGCCCACAGGAGCATCCGAGTCAGTTCACCGGTCGAACCGGGCGCCTTCGGGCTTGTGCGGCGAGGCGGCGAGCACGATGGTGACGATCCACCCGACCAGGGGGATCAGGCCGATCAGGGTGAATCATCCCGAGAGGTTCACGTCGTGCAGTCGCCTGATGCCGATCGCCAGCGAGGGGATGAAGTGGGCGAGCATGAAGCCGAAGTACACGAAGGACAGCACACCTCCGAGCACGTTGAGCCCCCCGGAGGGTTCCGTGCCCGGATAGCTGATGAGCAGTTCCAGCGGAAGGTAGATCAGTGCGAGGCAGAGGGCGACCCACCGGTGCTCGGAGCGGCTGGCGCGGCCGGAGAAGTGGACGTACTCGGCGTAGTAGCGCTTGATCGCGGCACCGAAGCCGACGTGCACCCCGGGCTGGGGGCCCACCCGGACAGGGTGCTGGCGCCCATAGGGCCCGGGCCCGTGCTGGTGGTACCCGTACGGTTCCTGGGCTTGCCCCTGCTGGGCTCCGGTGTCGCCGCTTGCCGGTGGGTACTGCTGGCCGTCGTGCGGATCGCCACTGTTCGTTGCATCTTCCCCTGTGGTGTTCGCATCCGTAGACAGGGTAGGTACGGGGTGCCTTCGCCCGCTGTCCCCACCTTGAGTACCAGGCCTTAATGACGGCGTGCGGTGCGCCGGGACACGGCGCCGATGAGCAGGAGAAGCAGACCGGCGGCAGCGATGGGGAGCGCGAGCATGTAGAAGATGCCCAGGCCGATGGCCACCCCCGTGTTGAAGAGCAGGTCGAGGAGGATTCCGGCCAGGAGCATGGTCACGGCGATGCCGGCTCCGCCTCCGGTGAAGGCCAGAGCCCACTGACGCGTCGACGGGCTCCGCGCCCCTCGGCCGGTGTTGGGGTCGGGCCCGTGGCCGGTGGGTGGTTGCTGCCGGGGAGACTCCACAGCTCTCGGTGGCCGCCATACGGCCCACAGGAAGACCGCGGCGCACAGGAGCAGGAACAGGTTCGGCGACAAGACGGGAAGGCCTTCGGAGAAGGCGCTCCAGCCCCCGAGGTAGACGGCATAGATGACCAGACCCAGCGCGGCCACGAGCAGGTAGACCGCAAAGGCGAGCATGCCCATCCTCCCGGCGGCCCGCGACCGGGAGGTGCCAGGCCGATGAGGGCCTGCCGTTTCCTGCTTCGAGGATCCGGCCGCGGTTGATCGCAGGGCATCACCGAGGAGAGTGATCAGCCCACCGGCGGCCACCAGGCCCGCCGGGAACGCCAGCCATCCCACCTGAGCCGCCGGATGCATGTAGTCGATCTTCTCCACGACCCATGTCACGGTGCCAGCGATCACGGTGATGCCACCGCTGATGACCGTGACGAGCAGAGCCACCCGACGCAACGATCGGGGAGCTCTCCTGCCGGGTGGACTGCGGCGGCGTGCCGCGAGATGGAGCAGGCCGTCGACGGCCAGCAACAGCACCCCGCAAACGAGCAGCATCCACGCGGCCCCGCCGATCACCATCGGGTACGGGGACCACGGACCGAAGAATCCGGAGCTGTCCAGCCACATGGGCACGGCCAGGGCGATGACGGCACCGACCCCGGTGAGGACCAGGCCCCACCACAGCAGCGACCTGTCCGGCTTCATGCCCGTCTCGCCCCAGGTGCGCGCCCCGCGGCAGGACGGGGCCTCCGCACTGACCCCAATGCTCGAGGATCCTTTCCCGCAGGGTCTGAGCCGCCCGTCGGGGCGCTCTCCCTCGGTTGCACCTCGGCAATGTGCTGGCACCCATGCTCCCCCATGGTCGAACGCTAGCGATGGGGCTGCCCGGGGGCCACGACGCACAAGAGGGGAAGCCCTACCGCGCTGCGGCGTGGGGGCGACCCCGGGCTCAGCGGAGGCGGGTGACTCGATCCGGGGCGCCACGGACGAACCAGTCGGCGTTGATCGTCTGCGCCACTCGCTTCCCGGTGTCCGGAAGCACCCACCGGGACCGGACGAGGGTGCCCTTGCGGACCCAGTCCTGACGATCCACCCGCCGCGGCAGCCGACGCTCCAACCACTTCCCGGCCAAGTTCCCGTAGGTGCCCGGCTCCTCGTGCAGACCGAAGACGGTCAGCCCATCGCTGCTGTACACATGGCTGTCCAGCAGGTACCCATCCCCCCACTCCCCCTCCAGAGCCCGGCAACCTCGACGGTCGTCCCAGTACCCGATCTGCAAGGTGCACCGCCCCGCCGGCACGTCCACGCCCGGGACCTCGGTCATCACCACCAAGGGGTGTATCCGAGCGAACACCTCGAAGGATCGCGCGGGCACCCCGGGGACGGCCCACTCGGCGATGTACGCGGCGAGGGCCTCGAGGAACTCCTGCTCGCTTGAAGTGCGCGAGCTGTCGCCTCTGAACGGGTGCACAGATGCCATGGCCTCACCGTAGAACTCCGAGCCGAGGACGGCCGCCGGCCGTCCTCGGATGATCCCCTACCGCCTCTCAGAAGCCCCGTGGTCAACCGAGGCTTCAGCCGTCGCTCCCCTGGGCTGTGAGGGCTCGCGCGTACACATCTGTGGTGACCTCTTCCTCTTTGCAGTCGCACCTGATTGCCTGAGCCGCAGAGGGCTAGACGGGGCAGGAGGAACCACATGCGGGGATCAGGGTTACAAGGGGTGCTCCTGGGCTTGGCAGCGCCGACGGCTCTGGCCGCGGCTGGCTGTTTCGCGGCCGGCTACTGGTTGCTAGGACTCGTGCTCGCTGCGCTGTCCCTGGGCCTGGTCTATGCCGGCTGGCGAGCCGTGAAGCGCGGCCGGACCACCGAAGCCATGGAAGCCAAGACCGAATACGACCGCCTGCATGGGCGAGAGGCTCACGGCGAGCCCATTTGACGTATGGCACCGAGAAAGTGAACCCGAGATCGGCCCCCAGAGCCCTCCCGGAAGCGCCTGACACCCCGTGCGATCAGGGCAAGTGATGCGCCCTTCGGGCAGCCGACACACCCACGCGGCATCCCCCGGCGCAACACTGCAGTCCCCGTCGATACAGGACAGCCGATGTAACTCTCCAAAGACGCCCGGCGATTCCTACGCCTCCCGTTGCTCGTGATCACCCTAGGCGCCGTCATCGGAGCCGGCGCCTGGGTCTGGGTCTGGGTCTGGAACATCGCATCATGCTGCGAGGGCGGGGCCAACATCGGCGTCGGAGCGCTGTTCGCGATCGGGTTCGCCATGCTCGCCGGGGGGCCTGTGGGCTCTCCTCATCGTGCTGGTCGGGCTTCAGCGCAGGAAGTAGCTCATCCCTCCCTGAACCGAGCATCGGGACTGCCGCAACAGGACCCCCCAACTGCACCGGTGCATGCACAGCAGCCGGCCAAGACCTCGGTGGTGCTTAGCTTCGCGCTACGGGCCACGTCCCAGACGCTCGTCGAGTCGCTCCATGCGCTCTCGGTACTGCCGGTCGTGCCGTTTGAAGCCGCGCCAGTTGACCAGCGCAATGGCCACGAGACCGAGACTGCTCAGCACCGTGGTCCAGGAGTCGCCCTCAACGATCGCGATAACCACCATGGCCAGGAACCAGAGGACAGACACGATCACGAAGCCGCCGCTGATCGGAGCCCTTCCGGCGGCCGGGATGCCTCTTCTCCGCGACCCGGCACCTGCTGGCGGGTGACTCTGTGCCTCACCGGTGAGCTGTTTTCCTGCTCCGGCGTAACCGGAACAACTGCACCGCGATGAGCGTGCCGAACATCAACGCCATGACACCGATCATGATCACCATGACCGCCGCGCCGAAGGCTTCGGCGCCCAACGCCCACACCGCGGCCCCCGCGCACGCCACGGTCACGACAGCCAGGACACCGAGGACCCGCCGCCACCGCCGCTGCTGGACAGCGGTGACCTTCGTGGCCCACTGAGGATCGGTGTCCGGAGCGAAGAGCATGAAGAAGGCGTTGCCCACGAACAAGGCCGACAGACCGGTCATCAGCTGAGGGCCGGAGAGTGACGTCGCGATCCACAGTGTTCCTGCAGCCAGGAGAAGCGCCACGGGCGTGTACCCGTACCGCCACCGCGCATGCGTCAGCCGCATGCGCCGGCCGTTGGACCAGCCGACCAGCAGCAGCACTCCGTGCAGCACGGCCACCAGGGCCGCGAAGGCCCCCACCCACCCTGCGATCCGGTCCTCCACGGGAGCAGCCGGTGGGAGGAACCAGATGGTCAGAAGGGCAGCCACCCCGGCTGCCGTCGTCACCACCCCACCGGCCAGCCGAAGCCCTCTGCCGCGGTCCCGGTCGGGCCCATCCATCCTGTTCCCCTGCCTTGGACGAGCCTGCGCCCGTTCTCCCTGTGGCCCTGACGGCACCGAGTGTGCACCTGCTAAACCATGCTGGTGGTGGACGAGGAGTGTGCGCTTGTGGGGACAGGGCCTTGCGCGTTCGAGGAACCGAGTGTGCATCACGGCGGGAGCACCGCCCTTCCCGCGCAGTGGGGTTCAGCGCACCCGGTCCAGCTCGCGCAGCAGCGCCTCCGGGTCGGCCACGTCGAAGAATCCGATGCCCTGGGTCTGCCCGAAGGCGAAGAAGTCCATTCCCGTGTTGAGGTACGCGGCCTGGCGGCCACCGCCGCCGAAGACGACGGTGGCATGGCGGTTGTCGCGAGAACGGTTGACGCGTACGGCAACGTCCTTGACCGGGGTGTCATCGAAGGACCGATCACTGGTCGACACGATTGCCCGCGAATCGGTGAGCCCGTAGACCGTGCGCAGCTTGCGGCGCTTCTTGTAGATGAAGCGCCCAAAGATGAAGTACAGGCCCACCAGCACGAACGGGATGCCCCACAGGGCGAAGAAGATCGCCTCGCTGTCGGTGAGGACCTGCCACTCCCAGACAATTGCGAAGCCGCCCCAGAGGAGACTGAAGGGCACCAGGAAGACATCAGCCGGCGCGAAGCGCACCTCCGGATCGGGGTGCCCCACCCAACGAAGCTGTTCGCCCGGTCGAAGGACGCCATTCAGCCGTTTCCGCGCGTCACTCATGCTCCGGAGTCTCCCAGCGACCCCACCGCACCCAGCGGCGACCCGCGGGTACGCCACTTCGACACTTTGCCCCACACGGCAGGCGAAGGGCGGGCCGAGCATCAACGGCACGAGCCTCCTACGCACGTCGATCCACCGGCCCGCCCCGTTGAAAAAGGCAGATGAGCAGATGACCGTCCTTGGAGCCCCGAAGTAATCCTTGTTGGGTCATCTCCGATCCCATGTCGTGGATTCGGCCGGTGCAGAACTTCCCATCTAAATGACGGGTCATTCCGTTGTCGTCATTGCGTGCACCAGTCGTAGGTAGAAGCAGCTTCGCCGGAGCCGAAAGGCCGCGACCAGACCTGCACCGGTGGAGGCGCCGACAAAACTCAGCCAGAAGAATCCAGGTCGGATCACATTACCCAGGACACCTCCCACGACGATGCCCACATGGACGATGAACAGTTCGATCTCGGAGCAGGCAGCCAGGGCTGCCGCAGTCCTGACGCCAGGATCTGTCGATACGCTCCGATGCTTGGCGACGTAGGCCAGTGACCAGCTCCAGCGTTCCTGGCTCACCTGCTTGTCGACGCGGGGGCGTGGCGCCTGGACGAGATACAACACCAAGAACGTCGACGTCATGATGGCCAGGGCGCTCAGGAACCACCATCCCTCACCCACACCGGGAGGCAGGAACCGCCCGAGCAGAGGTAGACCGAGCAGGCCTACTGCGGCCGCGGGAAGGGATCGAATGACGACCTGGCCGGCAGTGGGGATCGAGACGCTCTGGGCCAGCGGCGGGACACGGTCTCCGGTGTCTGCGCGCAGGTCCATAATCGGACGCTACCGGTCGGCCCGAACGGGAGCCACGACGCACAAAAGGGGAACCTCAACCGCAGCACGGTCCGCTGCTGACCGGCCATATGTACAACGGAGTGTCTGCAACGCCCGTGCTGGCCGTGACCTGAGGTGCCTGCCGTATTCCTGGGAGCCGCCCACGGAGCAAGCCAGGTCAGATGACTCCTGATGGTGCGGCAACCCCGGGTACTGGCAGTAGTCACGGGTCGTCCCCGGCCGGCCTATCGGTCATCACCACGCTCATCGCCTCTTGGCAGCGACGGAACGGCGGGGCAGGATGAACCCAACGAACCGCCACCACCGGAACCCACCGGGCTCCGATGTCGAGGAGCCGCGATGAGCCCGGACCCGGAAGTACACCACGAGCCACCGCAGGTCAGCGAGGAGTCCTTGCCACCAACTCCGGAGCGGTTCACCCAGCCGCGCGCTGCGCTGGACTGTGCCGGCGCCCCCCGCGCGTGGGATCTGAAGCCCGGCGACGTCCTCCACGGGCGGACCATCACCTCCGTCCGCGGGGAGGTCGGCTTGGGCTCCAACCCGGTGGCTGTTTTCTCGCTGATGGGAGACCACCCCGCCCACCCGGCCCAGACCCGCATCGGGGCAGCCCGCCCCGACACGGAGTACGGTTGCGACGAGGTGTGGCGGGCCGCCCGGGCCTGGGTACGGGACCACCGCCTGAGCGAAGGCGACGCCGTGGATCTGGACCGACTGCGCACCGACGTGGTGAGCTGTTTCGACTGCCCCGGGCTGGCCTCCTGCCCCGGCGCAACCTCCCGCACCGCAGACACGGGCTCCCCGACCCCGAGGTAGTGGTCCCTCGCAGACGACAGCAGGACCCCGCCCACCCGGGCCCTGGTCGGCGCCCGCCCTGGGATGGGGCCACCGAGACGGTGACCCCGTCCCAACTCCATCTGTGCCACGCCGGACATGACGGTGCAGGCCGGAGAGCCCACCGGGTGGAGGTGTCCACCTCTCCCCATCCCGGTTCAACACCTGCAACCCCGCACCACTGCCCCTCAGCCGTTCGATGAGGAGCAGCCGATGCCGCGTCGACCGACCATGCTCGTAGAGCATCGCCCACCGCACTTCCCGACGCTTGATGTCCGACAACGGGCCTTATGTAACCCGCTGGTCTGCGTGCTGCCTCCGATCCGTCACTGGACGTCCTCCGCCTCTCTCCGCCAGCACTGGGCACTACCCATGCATGCTTGGTCGGGCGCAGTTGTTGCTGCGGTGGCCCGGAGATGGAGGCGGCCCTCCCCTTCCGTCGGTTGGCGAAATGTGGGGCAAGTGGAGGACATGTTCTTGTGGGCCGGGCCCCGTCTTCCTACCGTGGCTAAAGAGGTTCGACCCAGGACCTGCGGTTCCCCCAGCATGCGATGAAGGATGCTCGCCCATGGACCACAAGCTCTCCGTGCTCGTCCAGGTCGATCTCCAGGCCCAGGACGTGCACCTGGTCATCGTCGGATGTGTGACCGAGGCCAACCAGCACGCCCTGCACCCGGTGGTGGCCCGGGCCCGGACGCTCATTTCTTCGATGACGGTCACCGTGGATCTCACCGGCGCCGCCCACTTGGAGGCCGTCGCGGTGGAGCTGCTGCGCGCAGCGATCCATCACGACCACGCACTCTCCGGGGCCGGACCGGTGGAGATCCTCGTCCCGGCCGCGCTGTCCGATCACCCGCCCGTCCCGCACCACGCAAACACCCTGACAGGCGGCACACGGACGCGTACCGGGTCACCGGTCCTGAGGGCGGCATGAACACGCCCGGACCCATCCGTCCAGCGCCCCCGCCACCCCGGGGTGCCTCCCCGGACAAGGTGAGCACACCGGCGCCGACCGCCGCTGTGAGACCGCTCCGATGCCAGGGGCTGCTGTCATCTCAGGGGCACCGAGATCCACTCGGCCCACGCACGTCACTTCGGTGGAAAGCATCGGGGACCGGATCCGTGAAGGAAGGAAAGTGAGTGCGATGGCACCCACATATCACCACGACGGCGCTCCACTGGAGGACCGGCCTCCCACCGGGCACCGCCTCGAGCAGCGGATCCAGGACGGGCCCGCCGCGGACGAGGAAGCCGCGCTGGACCCCATGCTCGATGAGTACACCGAGGTGAGCCGGGTCGCCCGCCCGGCCGGCAGCTCGGCGGGTTCCTCCCCGCAGCCGGAGGACGACCCTGGGGCAGGGATCACTCAGGGGGAGTCATCGGACGAGGGGCACCACACCGGGTGAGGGCTCCTACCCCGGCCCGTGCACGCGGCCCAGCGCTTGGCCATCGAGTCCGCGATGCGCCCTCGTGGGTATTCCGGTTTCATCGGGGCCACCTCGGTCATGACGGTGACAACCGTCGAACCCAACGAGGTGGGCGTGTCCACGTCTCCCCAACCGAGGTTCAGGACCCGCCGGCCTGCTCTTCTACCCCGCAGTTGTTCGGTGAAAGCCAGCCGCTAACCGGCCATATGTAAAGCCAGCGTGCGCAGGGTTCTACTTCGACGCCGTCCGCCCGTCAGCGCCGCCATTTGCGCGCCATTCTCTCTTCGGGTCAGACGGACCCGCCGGCGGCCGCCGGGGCCCCCGAGTCATGGCCGTGCCCGCCGTCGCCGACGTGCTCCCGGGCCACGAAGTTCTCGAGGTCGAAGAGGTTCTCGGCCCGGGCCGCGACGTTCACCAGGGTGGTCATGGAGGCGACCTCCTCGACCTGCTCCTTCAGGAACCAGAGCATGAACTGCTCCCCCAGCGGGTCGCCCTCGGCCCGGGCGGCGGCGAACAGCGCCTTGATCTGCTCGGTGACCTCCTGCTCCTGGGACAGCGCCAGGGCCAGGGGCTCGCCGACGTCGGCGAAGTCGTTGCGCACCTCCCCGACGCCCGGGATGGTCAGGGGCAGGTCCCGGTCCAGGATGTACTGGACGATCATCATGGCGTGGTTGCGCTCCTCCAGCGACTGCCGGTAGAAGTGCCGGGCCAGCTGGGGAAGGTCCTGGCTGTCGAACCAGACCGCCACGGCGATGTACTGGTGGGAGGCGGCGAGCTCGTTGCCGACCTGACGGGTGAGCAGGTCGTTGAAGGTCTCGGCGGCCATGAGTTTCTCCTCGGGCTGGGGCATCCCCGGCGATGGGAGAGCGTTGGAGGCCGGCTCCTCCGGTGGCAACCGTCCAGCACCTGACTTGAAGATCTTGACCATGCCCCCACCCTAGTGAGCTGCGGCACCTGGCGGCATCATGTCCACCCCTCGGCCCTGAAACCTGGGAGGACTCCGCCGCAGGGCCCCTCTCTGTGCAGGTCGAGGAGGCAAAGACAAAAAGAATCGCCACCCGGCCGGAGCCGGGTGGCGATATCAGGTCGGCGTCGGGGCGTTCAGCCCCGCGCCGGTGATCTCACGAGGAGATCAAAGCGTTCTCACGCAAGCACGGTGATGTTCGCGGCCTGGGGGCCCTTGGGGCCGTCCTGGGTCTCGAACTCGACGCGCTGGTTCTCCTCCAGGGAGCGGAACCCGCCGGAGTTGATCGCGGAGAAGTGCGCGAACACGTCCTTGGAGCCGTCCTCGGGGGTGATGAAGCCGAAGCCCTTGTCGGCGTTGAACCACTTCACGGTGCCAGTAGTCATGAGTGACCTACCTTTCTGAAAAAACGGAGCGTCCCCGGCGTTCGGGGTGCTCGGGCGTTGCGATGCTTGCCATGAACGTCTTCTCAGAACAACTGCTGCACCCGGTGTTCGGGCGAACTGCTTGAAATGCGAAAAACGAAACTTCAACAACTGGGTCCTACTGTACGCGGACCGGCTCGGATGCGCAGTGACGGCAGACACTCACCGCCACGATCATGATGCGGGCGTCCCACCACGACGACATGCCTGTTCCTGCGCCCACTAAGGAACCTCAACTGCAACAACTGCGGCGCGATCGGGTGGTTGTCAGTCGTGCTCGAGGGAACGGTGTTGGAGCCACAGCCGCACTTCGTAGATCGTTGAGGCGATCAGGACTGCGATGAGTGCCAGCAGCCATCCGAAGGCGAGCCAGCCGATCAACGGCGGGTCGTAGAGGCCGATGATGTCGCCCGGTGGCTCGACGGCCCAGGGCCGAAGTGGATGACGGTCAGGAAGATCGCCCCGCCGCCGGAGAGGAACACCCACGTCCAGGGCCGATGACCCCGGCCCGCGAGAGGGCCAGCCCGGTGAGGATCAGCGGGTAGATGATCAGGCTGAAGGTGAAAGCGTTGACCTCGGCCGTCAGCGGCCAGCCGACGTGATTGCCGCGGATGATGTGGTCGAGGTGATGGCCCACAGCGAGCACCAGCGCGATGAGGATCAGTTCATAGAGCCGTCGGTTGCGCATTTCACTCCCGCTCGGTGGGGTGACCCGTGGTCCGATCACTCTGGCATATCCCAGGGGGAACGTGGTCGTCGCACTGCTGTCCCTTTGCGGATCTGACCGGAGGCGTCTACGTCCAGGAGGACCGTTCCGTCGGGGTGTAGCGGGGCGGTCCGCTGCGGGCGGGTTCGTAGGGGTGGCCCGGGTTGTCCGGGTTGTCTGGTGGGGTGCTCATGGCCGGTGGTCTTTCGCTGTGCCGGTAGCAGTGCCGCCGGTGGGTGTGGTCATTCGTGGCGCAGGGCAGTGATGGGGTCTTTCCGGGCGGCGCGCACGGCCGGGATCGTGCCGGCGGCGAAGGCGATGGTCAGGACGGCCGCCACGATCAGGGCGATTCTCGGGGCCTGGAAGGTGAACAGGGACAACCCGGGCAGCCCGGCCAGGAAGCCCTCGGCCAGGGCCTGGGTCAGGTAGGTGCCGGTGGCTACCCCGGTGGCCGCCCCGAGCACCGCCCCCAGCAGCCCGATGAATACGGCTTCCAGGGAGAACAGGCCGAAGACCTTGGGCCCGCTCATGCCCATGGCTTTCATCAGCCCGATCTCGCGGGTGCGTTCCTGGACGGACATCAGCAAGGTGTTGACGATGCCCAGTCCGGCAGCGATCAGGGCGATGATCGCGCACGCGTTGAGGATCCAGATGATGGCGTTGATGACGGTCCGGAACATGCCCAGCTGGTCCTCGACGGTCAGACCGATCATCCCGGCCTCCTCCAGTTGGGCCTGGATCGGTCCGGCCCGGTCGGGGTCGTCCATGGTGGCCCGGGCCATGATGTAGCTGACCGGGACCTCCTCGGGGCTGCCGCTGACCTGGTAGGCGTAGAGGCGTTCGTTGAAGGAGGTCGAGGGGATGGGGTTTCTGGACACCCCGGCCAGGCTGGCCTGGGTCACCCCGGAGACGCGGGCGTCGAATTCCTGCTGTTGCCCGGCTTTGTTGGTCATCACGACCTGCACGGTGGCCCCGACGGCCTCCTGGGGCGAGCCGAAGCCGAGGTCGGCGACCCAGGTGTCGGGGATCGCCAGTTCGTCCGCGCCCTCGGCCGCGACCGACCCGGAGGTCATCTGCACTCCTTCGGAGTCGACCGGGATGCCCAGGGTCAGCTGGAATCTCTCCTGCCCGGCTTGCAGATAGGTGGGGACCACGTTGTAGACCGGTGCCACTCTGCCCACCCCGTCGATCCCCTCGATGGTGGCGACGTCCTGGTCCGACAGGCCCACGAAGGAAACTCCGAACCCGGTGGCGATCTGGGTGGAGTCCGGATCGTATTTTTGCGGCCCGGACCCGGCGGTCAGCTCGATCAGCGGCTGGGACTTCTGCACGTACAGTGCGCTGGCGTCACCGAAGGTGGCGACGGTGACGTCGATGTAGCGGTTGACCCCGGTGCCCATCCCTGAGGTCAGGGTCAGGGCACAGGCGCCGATGAACACGGCCACCACGGTCAGCACCGTGCGGATCCGGCCCCGCAGCGTGCTGGTCACCGCGGAGCCGACCAGGTCCCGCCCCCTCACCGGACACCGCCGGTCACCCCGAGGGCGGCCCCGCCCTCCGGGGCGGCCTCTACCCCGTCGGGGGCCGGCCCGGGGACGGTACGGGCCGGTGTCTCCACGATCCGCCCGTCGTGCAGCTGCACCCGGCGGTCGCAGCGGCCCGCCAGGTCCGCGTCGTGGGTGACCACCACCAAGGTGATGCCCCGTTGGCGGTTGAGCTCGAAGAGGATGTCCTGGACCACCGTCCCGGTGGCCGAATCCAGATTCCCCGTGGGCTCATCGGCGAAAATCACCGCCGGATCGTTGACCACCGCCCTCGCGATCGCCACCCGCTGCTTCTGCCCCCCGGACAGATCCACCGCCTTGCTGTGGGCCTTCTCCGCCAGCTCCAGGCGCTCCAGGACCGCCAGGCCCCGGCGTTTGCGTTCGGCCGCGCCCACTCCGGCGATCTTCAGGGGCAGCACCACGTTCTCCAGCACCGTCTGGTTCGCGGTGAGGTAGAACTGCTGGAACACGAACCCGAAGGAGGCGTTGCGGACCCGGTTCAGCTCCCGGGCGCTCATCGACGCGGTGGGCGCCCCGTGCAGGGCCACGGCACCGGAGGTCGGGGCGTCCAGCAGGGCCAGCAGATGCATCAGGGTGGATTTGCCCGATCCGGACTTCCCCACGATCGCCACCGACTCCCCCGCCTCGATCGCCAGACTCACCCCTGCCAGGGCGGTGAACCCCGCATCACCCTGACCGTAGGACTTCACCAGGTCTTGCACCTGGAGCACCGCAGGCATCGTCATTCCTGTTCCCCCCTCCTCGTACGCCGACCGGCGACCACTTCGGGCAGTCAACCCCTGAATGGTCGGTGTCGGACGGCATCTCACCCCCACCCCATCATGTGCGAAAGCACATGATGGGGTGGACGCGGCACATGTCCCCACTAGAGGGGCACACCACCCACACCCCGCGCCCAACCACGGCCCCTCGGGCGTCGTTCTCGGGCACGAACCGTCCCTTCGGCCTCGCACCTCCAGCACCATCACACTCTGTGATCCCCGACCCGAGGCCGACACTGTTCGTTGGTGCGCACCACCGGTAACCCAGGACCAGGTGCGGGAGGCACTCGTGGTAGGCACAGCCAGACGCCCTGCAGCGGTCAACGCTCCACCCCTGTGTCCCTGCCCAGAGGGCGGTCCGCGCGCGGGCGCCCCCGGCTCTCGCTCCTGACGATGAACCTCATCTGCAGTGTGTATGTGGCCTGTCCCCGAGGCCCCGGACACTGAGCACGGAGCGGCGACGCCCTCTGGAAGGGAGTCCGAGGCAACACGGACAAATGGCCGGCACGACTACCGTGGCGCCGGCGGCGATTACGGGGCATTTCCTCTGCTGAGCGGCGTGGCATGCGCCACCCCGGGACGCTCTTGGCCGTCGGCGTCCCCTTCCGGCCGGAGGCACGTAGTTGACTCAACGGTCACTGATCCCGTCGCTGACACGACGCCCCGGTAATGTGACACAGACCACGATGTCGGGAGCACGCACGGACGCGCGGGGCCGGAGGCGGCCATTCGGGGCAGCCCAAAGGCCCAGCCGAGCAGAGGAGATGCCTGATGAGGACCACGAAGAGCTGCCGCGCAGCAGGCATGGCGCTCGGGATCCTGCTGGCGACCTCGGCGTGTGCCTCCACCAGTCACGGCATCGCGGTTCTCGACTCCGAGACCTCCACCCAACCGGCGCCAGACGTCATCCAGTCCAACGAGCAGTTCACCGCCGACTCCGCCCGGTACCTCGGGGAGATCGAGGGCTACTCCTACTTCGCGGCGAGACCGGCCTCGGGCGGCGATCATGAGGCCTGCCTGATCCAGGTCGACTCCGCCTCCGAGGGCTGGATGAGTGGATGCTCCACCATCCGAAGCGACAAGGTCGTCGAGCTCTCCGGTGGAGTGCCGCAGCAAGAGGTCGCCCTCGTCAGTGACGACCCCTCGACCGACACCCTCGAGGAGGCCGGCTGGGAGCAGCGGGCCGAAAACCTCTGGCAACGCTCCAACTGATCATTCCCGGCACCGACAACGGCCGACCCATGGGCCGCTGTCGGGACTGATATCGGCACGCCCCCGCCACAGAGGAACCCCAAACGCACGTCAGTTGGTCCACCAGGAGCTGTGCCAGATTCGCTACGGTGGGTCTAAAGCGAACGGGATGGGTGTCGATGATGAACCACCGCACCAAGAAGTACGCCTCCTTGATGGCGGCGCTCTGGCCGGTCGGGGCCCTGAGCGGCTGCGGTGAGGACCCCGATGAGCTACCGGCCTTCGACTCCCTGCAGGCCACCTACCAAGCCGTCGACGAAGTCGTGGACTGCTCAGACGACGCACGGGAGCCAGCGGGCAAGCGCACTATCTCGGGCGGATCCACGGGCGAGTCAGTGATGTGCACCAGCACCGTCGAGGTGCTCTGGCTCGACGACGACGAAGCCCGCCAAGATGTCTACGACCTGCTCACCGACACCGCCGGAGATGGCGGTTCGGTGTACTTCGCCGAGGGCCGCAACTGGTTCGTCGCCGACGGCGCCGAAGTGATGGTTGGAGCGGTCCCCGAGCGGTCAATCGACATGGAACAACTCGCCGACGCCCTGGGCGCCCGGTACACAGTGGAGCGCTAAGGCCCTTCCCCCGACTGGACCGCGCGGGCCGGCCACAGCCACTGACACGCACCGCGAACCACGGACGAATTGAGGCACCTCCTATGGCACCCATCGCCAATCGGCTCATCGGCTACGGAGTCGTCACCTGCCTGGCCGGGATCTTGTTCAGCATGGTGGCCACGCAACTGGTGGGGTTGCTCTACGAGGCCCTTCCACCGCAGACCGTCATTGCCGGGGCGATCATCGAGTTCATCAACACGGTCGTCGGCGTCTGCCTCGCACCCCTAGGCACAGCGCTGATCGCCGTCGGCATCGCCCTGCGGATGCTCGAGCGCAAGATCGATCTGACGCGCCTTACGAGGGAATAGGACCAGGCTCCGGCCCACGACGGAACCTCAAGCGAAAACTGCGATCCGGAATCGAGATGACCAACCACTTACACCTTGACGTACCCCTACTTCTGGACACCCCCACCGGAATGAGAACGACCGTGCATCGGACGTTCTACCCTGCGGACCGCCCGCCCTTGACTGTGCAGAGCGGCCGAGGCTGGCACTACACCTCCTTGGCGGCGCTGAGCAGCATCGCCAGCAGCCAGGAGCTGTGGGCGACCAGCTGGCGGGCGACCAACGACCGCACGGAAGTCCACCACGGACTCGAGGCTTTGTCCCAAGCCTGGAACCACTACGGCCAGGAGAACTCGCTGGCGGACCGCACACGCCAGCTGCTCGACGAGGCAGGACCGTTCGGCAGCTACGCGGACTCCTTCGAGCACGTCAACATCCTGTGCGCCGCTCGGGAGAGGGACAGCCCCTACCAGTGGAACGCCTATGCCGCCGGGCCCGAAGGTGTGGCGATCGGCTTGAACCTAGGGACTGAACTGGTCACCGACGTCGACGACCGGCCACGGCGCCACAACGACGCCGAGCTGTTCGGCATGCAGTGGCTCAAGGTCATTTACACCGACCGACAGAAGCATATGGCCGCCGCTCGTTTCGTCGCCGAGATGGACACCTCGATCCGGGAAGGAGCACCCATGGAAGTCTCCGACTTTAGGGCGCTCAACCTCCTAACCGCGTTGAACTTCAAACACCCGGCCTTCCGCCACGAGAAGGAGGCCCGGTGCGTCTGTCTCTCTGATGGGGTGGAGCTACAGGCGATGCCAGCCAACCTGCAGAAGACAATCGTCCCCTGGAAAGGCCTACCCGTGCGCGCCACACCGCCCACCGCTGAACGCTTGCCCCTTCCAATTGTCGAGGTCATCGCCAGCCCCTGGGCCACGGAGGCAACAGTCGAGGACATCACCCGGTGTCTCGCGGACGCCGGCATGGCCACCGTACCCGTGGCTCGAAGCGAACTTCCCTTCCGTTGACCCGCGCCAATAACGTCATGCCCTCTTACACCTAGTGCTGGGGGTATGTGAGGACCCCGGGGTGCTGGTGAAGCTCTCCCGGGGGTCCTGACCGCGCTGTGCCGGGGGGCTACCCCTAGAAAACCTCCGGTGGCGACGACATGCCCCGGATTCTCAACGCCTCACTGCTGACGGATCCCTAAAATCTATCCACCCCAGACACCGGGGCAGCAGGACTGCTGTCGTCTGCCGGCTCTGCGGCGCCATGACCATCACCGAGTCTGGGCAACCCGTCGGGCCGGGGTCGGGCCCGACAACGGTGACCGGCCCGGCCGTCACCGACTCCAGGGGCCGGGGTGGGAGGTGGCGATAGAGGGTGGTGCGAGCGATCCCAGTCTTGGCCACGATCTCAGCGATCGTGCGCCCACTCTCGCGCAGATGGGCTACGTAGGCCAGCTAGTCCGGATCCACCACCGAGGACCGCCCGATCCGCCGGCCCTTGGCGGTGGCCACCGCCCGGGCGTGGGCGGCACGCTCGAGGGTGTAGGTGCGTTCCATCTGCCCGAACAACGCCAGAAGCACCACCGCCAGCTGCGCCATCGGATCATTCGGATTGGTGGAGTGTCCACCTTGATCGGATCCGCTGGATTGCGCACCCCAC
>NZ_BAAAOA010000008.1:47982-68496 GCF_039530085.1 Kocuria aegyptia | reverse complement strand
GCTCGGCGAGGTCGTGGATCAGGTTCAGGGTGTTGCGCACAGTGCGCCCGAGCCGGTCCAGGGTGTGCACCACGATCACGTCGCCCTCCCGGGCGTAGGCCAGGGCCGCTGCCAGTCCCGGACAGGCGGTGGTGGCCCGGACTTCTTGTCCACATAGATCCGCTCCGCCGCGATCTCGACCTGCCGCAGGGCATCGATCTGCCGGTCGAGATCCTGTTTGACCGTCGAGACCCGTGCGTACCCCGATTCCAGGGGCCCAGCGTACCGATAGTCGACTCCGTACGGACGAAGCGGGACAGTAGTTTCGGCCCAACTTGTGGAATGCGACTCGCCGACCAGGGGCAGAGGATGGTGATGCCGAAGTCGGCCGTCCCACTACCAAGAAATGGGACAGCCACTCCGAGCCCGACGAGACGCCTGGCATCCCTCGGCTTGAGAAGCAGCGCGTGTGGGTATCGCTCAGCGTGCTTCTGAAGTTATGAACTCAGCACACCGATCCGTCGGTCACGTTCCGGCTTGCTGGTCCTGGTGGCTTCTCGTCACGGTCGCAACAGTGGGAGGTCCGGGAAGGGCAGTCAGGCAGCGACGCGCTGCCGAAGCCTCAGGACGTGCTGCCGAACTTGATCAGAAGCACCCCGATCACGATCAAACCCATCCCCATGGACATGACCCAGGTCAAGGGTTCGTGGAACAGGAGCCTGCACGCCACGGCGACCAGCGCGACGCCGGAGGCCGTCCAGATGCCGTAGGCGACGCCCAGGCTCAACCCATGGGCGAGAGCCAGGCTCAGCAGGCCCAGGGCCAGCACGTACCCGACGACCACAGCGGCGTACCACGCCCGGGAGCGTGTCGCAGCGGCCCGCAGAGACAGCGTGGTGGCGACCTCGGCCAGGATGGCGGCCACGAGGAAGGTCCAGCCCATCAGGAGTTCCCCTTCTGCTGCGGGGTGGCCCTGTGGGCTCCGAATTCCACACAGAGCACTCCGCCGATCACCAGAATCATGCCCGCCAGCACCGCCGGGGTCAGCCTCTCGCCGAAGAAGAGGACCGCGAACACCGCGGTGAGAGTTACCCCGACCGCCCCCCAGATTCCGTAGGCGACTCCTAGTGGCATTCCGTGGCGGAGCACTCTGACCAGGGAGGAGAAGGCGCAGGCGTAGCAGGCCACCACGAGCAGATACCAGGCGGGATGGTCGAGCGCGGCCTTGAGAGAGATGGAGCCGGTCACTCCACTGCCGATCGCGAGGCCGAGGAAAAGCCATTTCGTCAACATGGGTCGGTCCTTTCTGAGCTGGTCGGGAGGCGCGCGAGCGTCAGCGTCGGGTGCGCCAGCGCCGTCGGCGAACAACTGCGCTGTTGTCCATTGATGGAGGTGTCCCGTCAGGACCGGACCAGGAAGCGGCGAGGAGCCCCGGCCGATCGAGCAGAGCGCAGGCCGGTCCGGCATCCAGGACACAGCCACCGGTGCAGGTGGCGCTTCCGGGCCGCTTGAGCGGGGAGTGGCCATCGACGGTGGCGGGACCTGTCGATGTGAGGTGGGCGGGAACGCCGGCGCGCCCGTGGGTGCAGCGGAGGTGCTGCCGCGCTACTGCGGGCGTCGAGGAGGCGAACCCCTCGACGTCATATCCCGTACCGAGAAAGTGAGCAGCCGCCCGTGGAGCTGGCCGCTCACCCCGGTGCGCCGGCCGCAGGGAAGGATCTTGCCGTGAAGGAGCGGTGCGCGCCCGACCGAGAGCGCCGTGGTGAGGGCAGCCGCCTGGGCGGGCCGGCCGAAGGGCGACCGGGTGGCAGAGCGGAGGAAGCCCTCACGGTCAGCACTGAAGTTCCACACGGTGCAGTCTCCATCTCGACGATGGCTGGGCGCGGCTCGTGGGCACGTTCCGGGTCGCGGAGCCCCACGGGCGACCCTCGGTCAAGGGTGTGTGTTGCCCGGAGTGCAACAATCGACGCTCTGCGAAACAGTGTCCTTGGTGGTCCGGGCGCCGGTCAAGGGTGTTCAAGCGCCGACGAGGCGGTGTCCGCGGGGGGACCGCGCATCGGGGCGCCGTTTCGGCAGCGGCACCAGAGGCCGAGGTCCACCGCTCACCGGCGGAGGCACCCGCTGTTTCCTCTCCCAGGATCGATGGGCACGTCGCCATGGGCACCACCCACTGAGACCACCACCACAATGCGCCAGCAGAAACCCGCCGCATCAAGGCGGAAGTCACACACGCGGAAAAAGTCCGACGAGACGTCTTGCAGCCCTTGGCCTTCAAGACGGCCCACCGTCATATTGCTCAGCTTGCTTCCATAGCTGTCGACCCCATGGCTAGCCTGAAGTATCGCCAAGGGGTCCTTCTGTGACCCTGTGGCGCGGTCTAGCCCCAGGCCGTCTGACCCGTGGATCGCGAACAGGACAAGTATGACCTTCTCTGCCTCCGGGGCTCTGGCCGTCGAGCTGCGTCCGCATCCCCCCGGTCACTGGGCCGCCACCTATTACCCCATGGTTCACACCCTCGCCGGCCGGTGGGCCGACGTCACCCGGGCGCTGCACGAGCACCTGCTGCCCGCCACCGAGGATGTGTCAGGTTCGTCCCAGTGGATCGAGATGCGCAGCCCCGATCCCGAGCATCACCGCGGCATCCACCTCCCGGCCTGGGGCCAGCCACTGGCCGCCGGCTACCTCGCAGCCCTGGCCGTCTACGACGGCGAGGATGCGGAGGAGCCCCTGCCGATCGAGCACGCCCAGCAACTGCGGGAGGCCACGGTCGTCGTCCCGACCGGGCAGCTCTCGGAATGGGTGCTCGATGGCCTCCAGGACGAGACCTCGCACATCCCCGGCTGATCCTGCGCAACCACCGGAGCGGCCCCTGGGCGGCCGCACCGGCTGGCCACCCGGAACCGATCTCATTCACGACCGCACATTGATGTGTCATGTTGTGAACGCCGCCATCTCCCCGCCATTGCCGCACGGGCCTGGAGCGAGGATCCTGGCCTATCAGGGGGACAGGTGATCTGCATCAGACCATCCTCCAGCTTCTGGCGCGTCGACTGGCCACACTCGGTTCCGGGGGGATCCGGGGCGTGCGCCCCAGGACACGTCCGCGCAGTAGCAGCACGGGGGCGGGGTGGCCGGGGGGCCACCCCGCCCCCGTCACACTGCGCTGGGACACCACCTCGGTGACCAGCGAAGCAGCCCACGACGAGACGTCACGCATCCCTTGCCTCGAACGACGCTTTGTCCTGTGGCAGGTGTCACGCGATTTCTCAGGAACCTTTCCCGAGCGCGGTCGCCGAGCCGCTTGCGGCCTACCACTCCGACGACTCGACAGAATGCCGGGGTCCTCAAGTGCCCTGCACGCAATCCTGGTGCGGCGCACCGATCAAGCCCTCTGGCAGGAGGATCAAGAAGGTGGTCTGGCGGCGGTGTAGTGCGTGAGCTCGCACGCCCAGCGCCCGTTGCGCCGGACGAACACGTCCGTGGTCCACTCATCGGCCTCGAACTGCTGGCCCCGGTAGTGAGCCGTGTTGGCGCCTCGGGCGGTGAGAATTGCGGTGGCCCCCAGGACACGGACCCGAGTCGGGCCGACGACATCCATCGACGAGTGGGTCAGCTCCCCGGAAGCGATGAGGGCGAGGAACTCCTGGCCCGGGGAGACTCCCGCATCGGCGACCAAGACCCAGTCCTGCGTCACGAAAGCGGCGATCCGGTCCGCGTCGTTGGCGACAATGGCCTCTGCCCAGTTCCGGGCCACCGCCAGCAACTCAGCCTCCACCGCCTCGGTCGAGAACGAGGAATCGGCAGAAGGGTCCGGGGAGACTGTGGCCATACCGCAGTGTCGCAGGCCAGGTCAGCTCCGGGGTAGAGGGCGAGTGGCGGCGCCGGCCCTCGCCGATTCATGCGTCGCAGATCGTGAACCGGGGCAGCCGTAGTCCGTGCGTGTCAGCGGCTCCGGAGCCTCCGCCCACCGGCTCCGGACCGGTCAGCGCTTCGGCCTGAGGGATCGACCACGCGCCCAGGCGCCGACGGCCACCCCGGCCAGAGCCCAGAACGCCCCGGCACCCACCCCGGCCAAGACGATCCAGAAAGGCACCTGCAGTTCATCGTCCAGAGATGGCCGGGTCACGGAAGCATTCGCGTTCTCAGTCATGGCCGCATGATGGCACGCCCACCCGGACGGGGGAACACCCACCGCATCACCGATGCCGTCCAGACACGTCGCAACTGCACCGAGGAAGACTCCGGCAACGGTGCACGAGCTCACCGATGAGCAACGGGTCTCTCACGCCGTTTCGGCCACAGGCCCAGGCCGGCCGTGGCGGTGGATACGGTGGTCAGCCGCCTCGTACGGAAGATTCCTGGGCCCCGGTGCCGCTACTCGACGGGGGCCTGCGGATACTTGGCCTGGACGGCCTCCCAGTCCCCCGTCGCGGCGATCGGGTCCATCCACATGACCTCCCACGGGTGTCCGTCGGGATCGTTGAACGCCCTGGACCGCATGAAGCCGTAGTCCTGAGGCGCGCCTTCTTCCGCACCGGCCTCGAGCGCCTTGTCCAGAAGGTCATCAATCAGCTCGGGAGCCTCGACACTCAGGGCGTGAATGGCCGCGGCGGTGGTGGTCGTGTCGGCGATGGCCTTGGGGGTGAACCGCCGGAAATGGTCGTGACTGAGCAGCATGACGTGAATGGTGTCACTGATCACGATCGCCGCTGCGTTCTCGTCGGTGAAGTCCGGGTTGGAGGACCAGCCGAGGGCTTGGTAGAAGGACTGGGACTTCTGGACATCGTGGACCGGCAGGTTGATGAACACTTGCTGTGCCATGGGCTTTCCCTTCGTCGTGCGTCCTGGAGCCAAGTGACGAGACCGCCTCGCGCTCTCCACCGCATCATGCTTTGCAGCCACCGCACTGCTCCACCATGGCCCCGACCATGACATCGAGTGCACAGACGACAGCGGCCACGCAGCCGGCGCGTTGAGCCGCAGTGACCTCGAAGAGCGGGAGACGACTCACCACCTGTACGTCCCATAGCGCTTGGCTTGGAAGAGGCCCCTCGTCACATTGCTCAGCTTGCTTCGATAGCGATCGGCTGCGCGCTTATTCTGAGGAACTATCATCAAGCTCTCATCAGACCGGGCAGAGCAGCCCAGGCCGAGACCGGTCCACGATCTTTCCACCGCAACGGAAGGTTGGCATGAGCCCCTCCACCCCTCGGGCCCTGGCCGTCGAGCTGCGTCCCGGCTCCCCCACCCGATGGGTCGCCACCTACTACCCCATGGTGGACACCCCCGCCGGCCGCTGGGCCGACGTCACCTGGGAACTGCACCAGCACCTGATGCCCAACACCGAGGAACCCCTCGGATCGACGGGGTGGGTGGATCTGCGCAGCTCCGATCCCGACCACCCCAGCTACGCCGACCACCACCCTTGGGCTCCTCAGTTGGCCGCCGGCTACACCGCGGCCCTGGCCCTCTACAACGCCGCGGCCACCGAGGATCTCCTCTCACCCCAGGAGGCACAGCAGCTTCGCGACGCCACGGTCCTGGTCCCGGCCGGGCAGCTCTCCGAGTGGGTGCTCGACGATCTGCAGGACGAGACCTCAGACCTCTGCGGCTGATCGTGGGCACATACCAGCCCTTTCTCCCCCGATCACCTCTATTCGCAACCGCACTTCGATGTGCCCCGTTGTGAACACCGCCACATCACCGACATTGCCGAAGGAGGCCCGAGCGAGGATCCTGGCCTATCAGGGGGACAGCTGATCTGCATCAGACCATCCTCCAGCTTCTGGCGCGCCGACTGGCCACACTCGGTTCCGGGGGGATCCGGGGCGTGCGCCCCAGGACGAGTCCGCGCAGAAGCACCGCGGGGGTGGGGCGGCCGGGGGGCCACCCCACCCCCGCCGCACTGCCCCCAGACGACCGGTGAACCACTTCTCGACGAGGGACCTCACCCCGGGCTTCAGCAACGGGCAGCCCTCGCGTAGTCGAGACCGGGCCGCGTCAGGGCCGGCGTGGGGAGTCAGTCCAGCATCGCTCGGCGTTGTCCCACTGAATCGCCCCACCATGCAACGTGCGGAACACGTCAAGCACGGACCGCTGGATGGCAGGGCTGTTATTGATGTCGTCGTAGACCCACTCCGAACCGAACTCATACTCGATGAGGTAGACCGCCTCTTCCAGGTACAAGGTCTCCTCGGCGCGGATCCTGTCGATCAGCCATTCCGCGACGGTCTGTGCAGTAGTCATGTCCGCAGGCTACAACCGGGACTCGACAGGTCACACGGCAGCGCCCCCACACCTCCACGAGCGGGCAGGGCGTCCTGATCGCCCGCGCCAGGAACCTCGCGCCATTACCCCTCAGCCGATGCTGTTATCAACTTCCCAGACATCCAATACAACCAGGCTCACCGCAGGGCGATTAAGCAGCCAGCGGTCAGGCGGTAAGCGTCCCTTCGCCACATGCCGCCCGCAGTGGCAGCCCCCACTCTCCTGAACGGGGGGATTGTCATACCGGGTCCCGGAGTTGACGATTTCCTGGAGCCGAGCGGCTGCCTCACGGGCCAACGGGATCAGGCCGATATCCTCCGTCGGCGACTGCTGATCGTGCATGACCGACCCGTACCGGCTGAGCCGGGGCGTCCGCTGGTGCCCATAGGTCCGAGTGAGACCCGTGGCTTCCGGTACCTGCTCGTTCTTCACCCGACCTCACAGCGCGTTCACGACCACCTGCAGCCCACCCGCGTCGGTATCGGCGAGCCCGGCAACGATCCGTCGAGTGTTCACCCGGCCGCTCCTCGGGGGTGGACAGTCGACAGTGGGCACAGCACAGGGGCACGACACCACCCACTACAGCCATCCCCCATCGGGGGCACCGAAGAATCAGACTGATTACCAAGCATCGACCGACATCAAGGAAAGCCACCGGGGAGGAGACACGACAAGACGTCTCGTACCCCATGCCTTGCGGCATCCCAGTGCTGGCGCCGGCCATCTGGCGGCCCCACACCCCGGTGATGCGGACCCATAGGGCGGTGATGGCCGCCGTCCGCAGTTGCCGATTTGGGACACCTTGAGTTTTTTCTGCACGGGGCGTCGTCATGTCTGCCCCACACCTTTCACTGGCCGGGCGCAGAAGCAGACAATCCCACCATGACAACTCTGACGCCCTGCCTGTGGTTCGACACCGAAGCCCAGGACGCAGCGAACTTCTACCTCACGGTGTTCCCCAACTCCCGGATCACCGACATCACCTACTACGGCGAGGCCGGGCCGCGGCCGGCGGAGATGGTGCTGACGGTGGAGTTCGAGCTCGACGGCCATCCGTTCACCGCCCTCAATGGCGGGCCCGAGTTCAGCTTCAGCGAAGCGGTGTCGTTCCAGATCGACTGCGCCGATCAGGCGGAGGTGGACCGGTACTGGGAGGCTCTCACCGCCGACGGCGGGCAGGAGAGCATGTGCGGATGGCTCAAGGACAAGTACGGGCTGTCCTGGCAGGTCGTGCCCCGTAGGCTCGTCGAGCTGCTGGCCGATCCCGACCCGGGCCGGGCGCAACGGGTGATGGCCGCGATGATGCCGATGCGCAAGCTCGTGATCGCCGATCTGGAAGCCGCCGCCGATGTTTCCTGAAACACGGAAGGCGCGCTTGGCAGCGCCGCGACCCCTGCTGGTGCGGCCGGTGCACGGAGACTGACGGCGATCGTCGCGGCCTTCCTGCCTCTGACCACCCTGGAGGAGGTGGCGACCATCGGCCTCTTGGCCGACCTCGTCGTGGAGCCCCTAGGCGTCATCGTGCTCCGTCAGCCCCACCCCGGTTCCCCCGGACGTTCCAGGCCCCGTCCGTGGCCGTCGCACCGGCTCCGGATACTGACTCCGGTTGGACCGAGGACCACCTCCCACCCCAGAGGAAAGAGACACGCATGGGCGCAACGATGGTGACGACGGCAGACACCATGATCGAGCCCGAGTACGAGCAGGACCTCATCAACGGGTTCCCTCAGATAACTGCAGGCTCCCGGCCCGAGGGTCTCATCCGTACGGAACTCCTTCGAGGTCAAGCTAAGACGTCGCGGATCCCGACGACATGGCGGGACCGAGCCACCCTGATCGCACTGCGCGCCACCGGCGAGCCGCCGGCGACCACCCACCCACTGTCCTGGCCTGCCGCAACTGCTCCAGAAAGCCCCCGACCGCCCCCGCCTGCAGAACAGCTCCGCATGCGCAACGAGACACCACCTCCCACCGCGGCACCTCTGAGCGTCTTACAACCGAAACGTCTCGTAACCCATGCCATGCAAGACAATTCGCTTCACAGTACGCAACGCGCTCCACATAGTTATCGGCCCAAGTCACCGCCGGGATACCCTCTTTCGACCGTCAATCGCCGACATGAACGGGCCATGACCATGCCTGCCCCCCGGGCTCTCGCCCTCGAGATCCACCCCCACTCCCCCACCCACCGGATCGCCACCTACTACCCCATGGTGGAGACCCCCGCGGGTCGCTGGGCCGACGTCACCTGGGAGCTGCACCAGTGCCTGATGCCCGTCACCGACGCTCCCTGGGAACCGGCACGGTGGCTGGAAGTGCGCAGCGCCGATGCCGCTCACCCCTGCTACGCCGGCCACCGAGCCTGGTCCACCCGGTTGGCCGCCGGCTACGCAGCAGCACTGGCCGTCTACGATGCCGAGGCCACCGAGGAGACCCTCTCGCCCCACGAGGCACAGCAGCTCAGAGACGGCACGGTCGTGGTCCCGGTCGGCCAGCTCTCGGAGTGGGTGCTTGACGATCTGGACGAGGAGACCTCAGGAGTCCGCTGTTGAGCCTGCATAGACAGCAGGACGCCTCTTGGTCCCCGGCGGGCCTCACGATGCGAGCCCGATAACAGCTCACCCATCCATGTGCCCACTGGATATGTGCCGGTGAATGGCAGGCAAGAACACAGCGACTTCACCCTGCCCCAGGACAGAGCACCTAACAACCGGTGACTTGAAATACAGGGGCTATTTCCAATCGCTGTCACGTCCGAGCGCACGGACAGGTTCCCATGACTTGAAGTGATGGACCTGTGCGATGAAAAGTATGCAGGCATGGGAATCGTCTCCTGTTTGGCCGCGATCACTGAGTGCCGCCGGCAGAATGCACACGAGACGAAACGTGATTCCAGCCGATGAAATGACCGCGCATCGAAACGAGCGAGCGGGCCCAGGGGCGCGGAATGGTCTTGAGGTTTTCGACAAGCCGATGACACCAATGGCCGAGGCGCCAAGCGTGACAATCCAGAGACGTGGGGTGATCCCGTTGACCAAGGCCCCGCACCATTTCATTGACTCCGCCCAGACAGTGGAACTGCCTGTCCCCCCGGACAGTCGGGCCGTGGCGCTGCGACCCAGCGATGAGGCCCCACCCCACGGCTGTGCCGTGCACAGTGGCTCCGACCGCGGCTCCTGACAGGCCGTTGTCTCCGCCGCCGCCTTCACCCAGCGCTACAACATCGATACCACCGCCACCAGGCGCTGGAAACGGTTCAGCGAGGACGGGATGCTGTGCCTCGACCTCACCGAAGAAGGCGCCCTCAGGGAAGGCAACTGCGCGACGCGCTGCGCCCCTACGCGGCCGCAGCCCGCAAAGCGCCCATCGGCAGCGCCACCGGAGGCCGCAAACGCACGACCCCTCCACCGTGGGCTGCGCCGTGCACACAGCCGCGTCCGCCCGCACCTCCGCGCTGCAAGCCCTCACCGGCCACCACCTGCAGGAATTCAGGGGCGCCACGGCACCGACGGCCGCCCCCTGACCTTTCCCACCACCTGTCGGAACCCCTCGGCTCCTCGGACCTGAAATCGGCCGAACCCTGGCCAAAAGGCCCGTGCCTTCCCCTCCGGGCCTCGGCAGACCCGCCGCCACGCTGATCACGCCTAGTGGATGGCAGGCCATGAGAGGGAGTCATACTTGGCCTTGCTCGGCCTGCGCGGGTGGTGCGCCGCAGAGGGTTGGTAGCGTTTTCCTGACCGGCATGCTCGGGTCCGCGCCCAGCGCCGCTGAAGGGAGCGAAGATGGCCACCCCACACGACTACGGATTCGAGTTTCAGGACGCCACCGGGCTGACCGACGAGGATTTCCAAAAGCTCATGGCGACCGAGCCGCAGAAATACCCCGAACACCTGCAGATCGCGTTGTCCCTGGAGCGGTGGGTCGACTCAGTGAAGGGGCGGTTGGCCTCCGGCGAGGTGAACAGCATGGACCACAAGCGTCTCGAGGGATTGCGGGTCGCGCTGCCCGAGGTCGCAGCGGCCCTGCGAGAGGGGCAGTTCCTCCCGGGCCGGCAGTTCCGAGGCCTCACGGATGCCCAGGTCGAGGACGCTGAGCGCGCCGCGGACACCAAGCTCAGGGCGGCTTTCGAGGAAGGCTTCAACGGCTGACAGGACGCGCCGCGTGGGGTTGGGCGGGGCACCGGAAAAGCCGGGCCCCTGCACCGGCCGGGCACTGCCCCGTGGAAGCCTTCCGCCAGGGGCACCTGCGGGACCGGGGGCAGATCATGGCCGACGCCATCCGTCGGCGATCCGCTACCCGGTGGACAGGCCTTTCCAGCCGAGCCAGGCCGCGGCTCGGAGCGCGATGTCGGGCGGAATGGTGTGGCCACCGTTGAACTCGAGGTAGGTGACGTCGTAGGCATCCTGCTCCAGAGCCGGCACGATGCGTCTGCTGGTGCGGCCGATGGGCAGGACCGGGTCCGTCACCCCGTGGGAGATCAGGATCCGTGGCTGACCCACGCGGCCGGCAGGGGGTATGAACCCCGGGGAGAAAGCGATGATGTGGCCGAACAGGTCCCCGTTGGCCAGCCCCAGGCCCAGGGCGTAGGAGGCGCCGTCGGAGAACCCGGCGATACCGACCCGCCCCGGATCCACGGCCACGGCGCGGAACGCTCGGTGCAGGGAACGGTTGATGACCTCGACGTCCACGCCGTAGCCGGTGCGGATCCCGTCCCAGGTCGAACTCCGCGAGACCGGCACGAGAACGGCCGAATCGTACTGGTCGGCGACCGTCTGCAGGACGGACAGGCTTCCCGCGGGCAGCCCACCGGCTCCGTGCAGAGCCACCAGCAAGGGGATCGGCCGGCCCGTCGGCGGACGGGACGGCACGCACAGCACCGAATCCCCGTGAGCCTCCACTCCGAGGCGATGCGTCCCGGGAGCCGCCGGGGTGGTGACCGGTACAGCCTCCGGACGCACCGACAGCGCGGCAGGGTTGCCTCGATGGTCCATTTCTCTTCTCCGCTTCTCCACCGCTGGACACCAGATCCGCCCATCCCGCCACCGATGCCGGCCGGGAGGCGGGGACCGGGATGTGCGCCACTGTAGCGGGCTCATCGGGTGCCGGGTAAGCCGTCGGCGGGAACACCCCGCCCCTCTGTGCGTCGCGCCCGATGGCGTGCGCACCGACGCCGGAAACCGGCGCAGACAGCCCTCCGGCGAGGCTCGCCCGTCAAGGCGTGGTCGCGGCTTCTCAGCCGGTGCTGCCCCGCACGATGAGCTTGCACGGGAACTGCTGGTGCCGCGGTGGCAGGTCGGGGGTGACGAGGCGGTCCAGGAGCATCCGCGCCCCCGATCGAGCCATCTCCCGGCTGGGTTGGCGAACGGTGGTGAGATCGAAGGAGGGCCAGGAGGCCATGTCCACGTCGTCGTAGCCGATGACCCAGCAGTCCCCCGGGGCTGAGAGCCCTCGGCGGCGCAGGGCATCGATGGCCCCGAAGGCCATGTAGTCGTTGGCGCAGAAGATCGCTCGGGGCCGGTCGGCCCGATCCAGCAGCTTGCCGGTCACGTGCTGGGCGCGGTCGTGCGAGAAGTCCGCCTGGAAGCGCAGCTCCTCGGGGACGGGGTACCCCAGCTCCTGCATCCGGTCGAGGAAACCCCGGCCTCGGTCCCGGGACGTGCTGGCATCGGGCAGGCCGCCGATGAACGCGACCTGGGTGCGTCCGTGATCACAGAGGTAGTCGGCGACCAGCGCCCCGCCGGCCACGTTGTCGCTGGCCACCTGGTCGGCGTCAAAACCTTCGACGACCCGGTTGATGAGCACGATCGGGCTCTTCTTCTCCAGGGCCACCTGGAGCTCCACCGTCTCTCCGGTGGCGGTGGTGAAGATGACCCCGTCCACGGCCCGTTCCCGGATGGCGGTCAGCGCGTCCTGGTGGCTGCCCCCGCCGGCGTTCCACAGCACGACCCGGTAGCCGGCCCGGTCCAGTTCCCGGGTGAGTTCGTCGAGGACCTCCGGGTAGAAGGGGTTGGTGATGTCCTTGACCACCACTCCGATGATGCGTGCCCGCCGGGTCTTCATGGCCTGGGCCCCGGCGTGGGGCACGTAGCCGAGAGTCTCCATGGCCGCCTGCACCTTGAGCCGGGTCTCGGGGGCGATGTTCGCCGCCGACGACATGACCCGGGAGACGGTCGCCTGGGACACGCCGGCCAGTCGCGCCACGTCGCGGCTCGTCACCATGCCGTCCTCCTTCACTACCGGGCCGTCGCCCTCTGAACGGCCGAGGCCCATGAGGCCCGTCCTGTTGTGGCCCCGCGATCACCGGTGCACGTTCAATCTATACGCCTTCGTGAAGCCGTGGGCTCGGGCCAGGGTCACCCAGGACGTAACGATTTTGTATACGTATACAAAAAGCATTGCAAGGGGTTTCGGGTCGTCGTGAATACGTATACAGTCGTGTGTGTCCTGGTTCACAGGAACCGCCGGGGGCGCTGAGCTGCTCCTCGACCGACCACGGAAAGGCAGTGCCATGTCCGCAGAGACGACCACCCCCTCGCCCGTTGCTTCCACAATGCTCAAGAGCCCGGCCAAGAGCGACACCGGCCGCGGCAGCTCCCCGGAGGTCCGGGCCATCGTGGAGGGTGTCATCGTCGACATCCGCGAGCGCGGGGACGAGGCGGTGCGGGAGTACTCGCAGAAGTTCGACAACTACGGCCCCGAGTCCTTCCTGCTCACCGAGAAGCAGCTGGCCGAGGTGATGGACCGGGTGCCGCAGCAGGTGATCGAGGACATCACCTTCGTCCAGGAGCAGGTCCGCAACATGGCCCAGAAGCAGCTGGAGTCCCTGTCCGACTTCGAGATCGAGACCCGGCCCGGCGTTCACCTGGGCCAGAAGAACGTGCCGATCCAGGCCGCCGGCGCCTACATCCCCGGGGGCAAGTACCCGCTGCTGGCCAGCGCCCACATGACGATCGTCACCGCCAAGGTGGCGGGCGTGGAACGGGTGGCCGCCTGCACGCCGCTGATCCAGGGCGAGATGCCTGACGCGACGATCGCGGCCATGCACCTGGCCGGGGCCGATGAGATCTACCTGCTCGGTGGCATCCAGGCCGTCGCGGCGATGGCCGTGGGCACCGGGACCATCCAGCCGGTGAACATGCTGGCCGGACCCGGCAACGCCTTCGTCGCCGAGGCCAAGCGCCAGCTGTTCGGCGAGGTCGGCATCGATCTGTTCGCCGGACCCACCGAGGTCCTGATCGTGGCCGACGAGCACGCCGACCCGTTCGTGGTGGCCGTTGACCTGCTCTCCCAGGCCGAGCACGGCCCCGACTCCCCTGCGGTGCTCATCACCACCAGCGAGGAACTCGGCCGGCAGGTCATCGAGCACGTCGACACGCTCCTGGTGGACATGCCCACCAAGGACTTCGCCGAGCCGGCCTGGCGTGACTGGGGTGCCGTCCACGTCGTGGAGACCCTCGACGACGCCTACACCCTGGCTGACGAGTACGCCTACGAGCACGTCCAGATCCTCACCGAGAACCCGCGCGAGGCCCTGGAGAAGATGCACGACTACGGCGCCCTGTTCCTGGGCGAGGGCACCTGCGTGTCCTACGGGGACAAGGTCATCGGCACCAACCACGTGCTGCCCACCCGGGGGGCCGCCCGCTACACCGGGGGGCTGTGGGTGGGCAAGTATCTGCGCACCGTGACCTATCAGGAGGTCACGAACCCGGACTCCAGCGTCTTCTTCGGCGAGCTGTGCGGCCGGGCCTCCCGGGTGGAGCGCTTCGAGGGCCACGCCCGCTCCGGGGACGTGCGGGTGGCCAAGTACCGCGGGGACAAGCTGCCCTGGTCCGATCACTCCTTCGGCAGCTGAACCACCTGGCACCCCGTCTCCCGCTCGCGCCGCGACTGGTCCGTCCAGCCGCGGCGCGAGCGGGATCACCGTCTCCTTCATCGTCGCTTCACGATCATCGTCTCCCGGAACGGAGCCTTCCATGGCCATCACCGCCTCCATGACCCCCGAGCAGGTGCGACGCCGCACCCTGTACTCGGGCACCATCGGCGCCATCGTCGAGTGGTACGAGTACACCGTCTACGCCACCGCCGCCGCCCTGGTCTTCGGCCCGCTGTTCTTCCCCGCCATGGCCCCGGGCATCGGCCAGATCGCCGCCCTGGCCACCTTCGGCGTCGGGTTCATCGCCCGCCCGGTCGGGGCCTTCGTCGCCGGCCACCTCGGGGACCGGATCGGGCGCAAGGCCACCCTGATCCTCACCTTCGCCATCATGACCGTGGCCACCGTGCTCATCGGCCTGCTCCCGACCTACGAACAGGTCGGGATCTGGGCCCCGATCCTGCTGTGCGTGCTGCGCCTGGCCCAGGGCTTCGCCGTGGGCGGGGAATGGGGCGGGGCGGCGATCATCGCCGTGGAGAACGCCCCGAAGGGCCGGCGCGGGTTCTACGGTTCCTGGCCCCAGATCGGGGTCTCCTGCGGGCTGCTGCTGGGCACTGCCGCCGTGGCCGCCTCCGCGGCGATCTCCGGGGACGCCTTCGAGACCTGGGGCTGGCGGGTGCCGTTCCTGCTGGCCGTGGTGCTGGCGGCCGTGGGCCTCTACATCCGGCTCAACGCCGCGGAGTCCCCGGAGTTCCTGGCGGAGCAGGCCCGCATGATCGAGGCCGGGGAGCAGCACAAGGCCCCGCTGAAGGTCCTGTTCAAGCACCACCGCAAGCCGTTGCTGATCGCGATCTTCGGCCGCTTCGCCGAGGCCGGCAACTACTACCTGTTCACCGTTTTCGTGCTCTCCTACGTCACCACCACCCTGGAGGTCCCGCGCAACTACGGGTTGGTGGCCGTGATGATCGGCTCGGCGCTGAACATCGTGATGATCCCCGTCTTCGGCCGGCTCTCGGACATCATCGGGCGCAAGAAGACCTTCTTCCTGGGCGGGACCGCGATCATCGTCACCGCCTGGCCGATCTTCGCCCTGGTCCAGACCGGCCAGCAGTGGGCGATCATCCTCGGGGTCGCCCTGTTCCTGGCCCTGGGCCACGCCCTGGTGTACGCCCCGCTGCCGGCCCTGTACTGCGAGCTGTTCCCCACCGCGGTGCGCTACTCCGGGATCTCCGTGGGCTACCAGATGGCCTCCATCCTGCTGGCCGGGTTCATGCCCGCCCTGGCCGGGGCGATCGTGCTGTGGACCGGCGGCACCGGCGTGGTGGTGCTGATCATCATCGCCACCACCGCCATCGCGATGCTCTCGATCTCCTTCGCCGAGGAGACCAAGGACATCGACCTCGCCGCCGTCGGACAGCCGACGAGGTAAGCACCGGCGAGGGCAGCACAGATTCCCGGGCGTGGAGCCCGCGGCTCACGGTGGGACACCGACCAGAAGGTCTCTCCGCAGCCGACGGCGCTCCACGCCCGGGCCGGTTCCGCCGTTCTCCACCGCCGGTTAGGTTTGCTCCCATGACCCGAAGAACACGTCCCGCCGCTTCCGTCCCGATCCGGTTCCACGAGGACCGGGGGCAACGGCCATGACCGCCGGCTGCCGACTCGACGGCCACCGGGCACTCGTGACCGGCGCCGGCCGCGGACTCGGACGAGCCATCGCCGACACCCTCGCCGAGCTCGGAGCCGTGGTCCACGGCACCAGCCGCGACCCCGCCACCGCCCGGCAGATCGCCGAGCGCTACGGCACCGCACCACTGCAGCTGGACATCACCGACATCGACTCCTTCCCGGGACTCGTCGACGACCTCGAGGACACCGGCGGGATCGACCTGCTGGTCAACAACGCCGGCATCAACATCCCTCGCCCGGCCGTCGACGTCACGGTCCAGGACTGGGACGCCGTCATGGACGCCAACCTCAAAGGCACTTTCTTCCTCACCACCGCCGTGGCCCGCAACTGGCTCTCCCACCACCGCGGTGGAGCAGTCGTCAACATCGCCTCCCAGGCAGGACTCGTGGCCATCGAGGAACGCGCCGCCTACGGCACCAGCAAGGCCGGCCTCGTCCACCTCACCAAGCTCCTGGCCCTGGAATGGGCCCGCGAGAACATCCGCGTCAACGCCGTCGCCCCCACCTTCGTGCGCACCGAACTCACCGCGTCCACCCTCGAGCGCCCCGACTGGGCGGCAGAGCTGCTCAGCCGCATCCCCGCCGGCCGGTTCGGCGAACCGGAGGACATCGCCGGGGCCGTCGCCTTTCTGCTCAGCGACGCCGCTTCCCTCATCACCGGCCAGGCCCTCGCCATCGACGGCGGCTACACCATCCGCTGAATCCCCACCGGCCCCGGCCTCATCCGTCACGGCGCCCCGGACCGGGAGGCCCTGTCCCTGGCTCGTCAGCTCGAGCCGCGGCCGACGGCGCCCTCCAGCGGGACGCCGCGGTCCCGGACGCCGCGGTCCCGGACGCCGCGGTCCCGGACGCCGCCTGACCGGTCACGCTCGAGGAGCGGCACCGCCCCCCTCGCCGAGGTCTCAGCTCAGTCGAGTTCCACCACGGTGATCGGCAGGGGCATGGAATCGGCCGCGAAGGTCGTCTGCTCGGAGAACGGCACGCCCGCCTCGTCCCGGCCGAAGCACAGGGCCAGCACCTCCCCCGGTTCGGCGCCGGTCATCAGGGTCCAGTGCTGGCCGCCGGCGTCCACGGCGTGGGCCTGGTGGTCGAGGTCCGCCTCTCCCTCGACGTCGGCGAAGCGGGCCCGGTAGGCCTCCAGCTCCTCGGGGGTCTGCAGCACCCCGGCGGAGACCACTGCCTCCTCGTCCCCGGTGACGGCCGGGGCCACCGGGTAGGCGATCCGGAACGGCGGCTCGAGCACCTCCAGCAGCTCCCGGGCGGGGGTGGCGTCGTCGCCGCGCAGCCAGAGCCGGCCCGTGCCGTCCACGAAGCCGGCGTACTCCTCGTCGTTGGGGTAGAAGCAGAGGAAGCCCGAGCCCGGGATGCGCGCGGCCAGCCCGGTGAGGTCCGCGGCGTGCTCCACGGTCAGGAAGCGGGTGAGGGGCTCCAGCGGCAGGGGTTCCACGGGCGATGTCTCCTAGCGGTGCGGCGAGGTGGTGGGACGACGAGAGATGGTCGCACCCGGACGCTCTACGCTACGCCGCCGGTGGCCGGTCGCGGGACGGCCCCAGCAGGCAGCCAGGAACCGCTGTGGTGCCGGGAGGCGGATCCCCGGAGGTGACGAACCACGGCGCGGCCCAGGGACGACCTACTGGAACACCGGCATCAGCAGCCCCAGCAGCAGGAGCGCCGCCCCGCAGACCCCGAGGGCCCAGGCCGGGCGGTGCGGGGTGCTCAGCCTCCACTGTTCCGGGTGCCGGGAGTGGTAGTAGACGACCACGTCGGCCCCGGCAGCCGGAGCGGTCGCCGGTGGACGGGGCCAGGGCTCCTCGTGGATCTCGTAGCGGGTGGTGTGCCAGCGCAGGCAGTGCGCCCCGTCCCGGAGGACGTGGATCGCCTCGGTCCGGTGCCACCGGAGGTGCAGGCAGCGGATGATCAGGGCGGCCGCCAGCAGGGCCGCGCCGGTGTTGGTGGCGGCGGCGCCGAGCACTTCGAGCAGAGCCGCTCCACTGAGTCCGGTCACGGCCCCGAGCTTACTGGCGGGCAGGGCAGCTTCTCGTGGAGTTCTCGTCTTTCCCAGGTTTCTCGCGGCTGGGCCTGCTAGATTTTCTGGTTCCTGTGGCCCTGTTGCTGGGCTGCCCTGTGCACGAGTGAGATACGGAGATCATGAGCGCCCACTGCGACGCGCCCTGTGACAGACCCCGGCCTTCGGGCCGTGCAGATGTGACGAGGTGGTGGGGCTGATGGAAGTCCTGTCGATCCTCCTCGGGGTGGCGCTGATCGCCGCCTGCGGGGCCTTCGTGGCCGCCGAGTTCTCCCTGATCACCGTCAACCGCAACGACGTCGAGGCCGCCGCGGCCACCGGCGACCGCCGTTCGGGCGGGGTGCTGCGGGCGATGAGGACGCTGTCCACGCAGCTCTCCGGAGCGCAGCTGGGCATCACCGTGACCAACCTGGGCATCGGGTTCCTGGCCGAGCCGGCCATCGCGGCCGTGATCGTGGGGCCCCTCAGTGACGCCGGGCTGCCCTCGGTGGCCGCCCGCTCCACCTCCGTTGCCCTGGCACTGGTGCTGGCGACCGGCCTGACCATGGTCTTCGGGGAGCTGGTGCCCAAGAACCTGGCCATCGCCGAGCCGCTGGCCACCGCCCGCGCGGTGAACGGGTTCCAGCGGGGCTTCACCAAGGCCCTGGCCTGGCCGATCCGGCTGTTCAACGGCAACGCCAACCGCGTCGTCCGCGCCCTCGGCGTGGAACCGCAGGAGGAGCTCGCCTCGACCCGCTCCCCCGAGGAGCTCGCCGGGCTGGTGCGCCACTCCGCCGAGCGCGGGACACTGGCCGCGGCCACCGCCGAGCTCGTCGAGCGCTCCCTCGCCTTCGGCGACCGCCGCGCCCACGACGTGATGACCCCACGGGGCCGGATGACCACCCTGGCCCCGGACGCGTCCGTGCACGAGCTGCTGGCCACGGCCAAGGCCTCGGGGCACTCCCGCTTCCCCGTCCTCGACTCCGGAGAGGGCGCGGTCCGGGGCCAGGTGCACGTGCGCCACGGCCTGGCGGTGCCCTACCGGGAGCGGCACACCGTCACCGTGGGGGAGGTCATGGGAGCGGCGACCCTCGTCCCCGACACGGTGGAACTGGACGAGCTGATGGACATCCTGCGCGTCGGGGGTCTGCAGATGGCGGTGCTGATCGACGAGTTCGGCGACACCGCCGGGCTGGCCACCCTGGAGGACCTGGTCGAGGAGCTCGTCGGAGAGGTCCGCGACGAGCACGACCCCGAGCCCGAGCCCGTCACGGCGGAGGCCGACGGGTCCTGGGACCTCTCCGCGGCGCTGCGCCCGGACGAGGCCGCCGGGCACCTCGGCGTGGCGGTCCCCGAGCACGAGGACTACGAGACCCTGGCCGGGCTCGTGACCCTGCGCCTGGGCCGGCTGGCCGAGCTCGGGGACCGGGTCACGGTGGCGGCCGCACCCGTTCCGGGAGAGCCGGAAGCCACGATCAGCTTCGAGGTCACCGCGCTGGACGCCCACCGCATCACCGAGGTGCACGCCCGCGTCCACCGCCCCGGTGACGGGACGATCCCCGTGGGCGCCCCGGAGCACCGCGCCGTGGAAGCCCCCGCGCAGGACGTGGGGGTGACCCGATGAGCGATGTCACCGGCCTGGTCCTGACCGTGGTGCTCCTGAGCGCCAACGCGTTCTTCGTCGGGGCGGAGTTCGCCCTGATCTCCGCCCGCCGCACCGTCATCGAACCCAGGGCGCTGTCCGGGTCCTGGGCCGCGAAGGTGACCCTGGGGGCCATGGAGAACGTCTCCCTGATGATGGCCGGCGCGCAGCTGGGCATCACCATCTGCTCGCTGGCCCTGGGCTACATCAGCGAACCGGCCATCGCCCACCTGCTGGAGGTGCCCTTCGCCGCGATCGGCGTGCCAGCGGCGTTCGTGCACCCGATCGCCTTCGCGATCGCTCTGTCCCTGGTGACCTACCTGCACGTGGTGTTCGGGGAGATGGCGCCCAAGAACATCGCCCTGGCCGGTCCGGAGCGCATGGCCGTGGTCCTGGCCCCCGTCCTGGTGGGCGTCGTCACCGTGCTGCGCCCGCTGCTGTGGGCGCTCAACGGCATCGCCAACGGGATCCTGCGGCTGCTGCGCGTGGAGCCCAAGAACGAGGTCACCTCGGTGTTCACCCGCGACGAGGTCGCGGCCCTGGTCGAGGAGTCCCGCCACGGCGGCCTGCTGGAGGCCAACGACGAGCGGCTGCTGCTCGGGGCCCTGACCTTCGAGGAGCGCAGCGTGGCCGGGATCGTGATCCCGCTGGACAGGGTCACCACCCTGCCCGCCGGGGTCACCCCCGCCCAGGCCGAGACGGTGGCCGCCGGCGGCTACTCCCGGTTCCCCATCTTCGACGTCTTCGGGGAGCTCGCGGGGTACGTGCACATCAAGGACCTGATCGAGGTCGACGAGGCCGCCCGGGACACCCCGATCGACCCGTCCTTGATCCGGGCCCTGCCCCCGATCGACCGGGACATGCCTCTGCGCCGGGCCCTGACCCTGATGCAGAACTCCGGGGCCCATCTCGGCCTGGTGTCCGACGAGCGCGGCCGGACCGAAGGCATCGTCACCCTGGAGGACATGCTCGAGGAGCTCGTCGGGCAGATCCGCGACGACAGCCGCAGGCTCCAGGCCCGGTAGCGCCGCGGGACCGCCCCGCCCACGCACAGGCCCCGGT
>NZ_BAAAOA010000008.1:0-47938 GCF_039530085.1 Kocuria aegyptia | reverse complement strand
ACCGGGGCCTGTGCCGGTCGTGCTCCGGGGTCAGGGTTGCCGGGGGCACCGGCCCGGTCCGGGTGAGCGCCGTGCGCGGCGGCCGGGAGGGGAGACGGCCCTCGCACAGCCTTATGCGCAGTCCAGCGCGGTGCGCAGCGCCTCGAGGTTGTTGCGCATGGCCTGCTGGTAGTCGGCGTTCTCGTCGACCTGACCCTCAACCGGGTCCAGCACCGCCGTCCCGATCCCGTGCTCGGCCGCCAGGGTCTCGGCGACCTTCGGGTTGACCAGGGACTCCGAGAACACCGTGGTGACGCCCTCGGCCTCAACGACCTCGCCGATCTCGGCCAGCCGGGCCGGGGAGGGCTCGGTGTCGGGGTCGAGCCCGGCGATGGCCACCTGCTCGAGGCCGTACTTGCCGGCCAGGTAGCCGTAGGCGTCGTGGGAGACCACGATGGTGTTCCGCTCGCAGGTGGCCAGCCCCTCGGCGAACTCCTCGTCCAGGGCGGTCAGCTCCGTGGTCAGCTGCTCGGCGTTGGACTCGTAGGCCGCGGCGTTGTCCGGGTCGGCCTCGGCCAGCTCGTGGGCGACCTCCGTGGCCACCGCGGCGAGCCGCTCCGGGTCCAGCCAGAAGTGCGGGTCCTCCCCGCCGTGGTCGTGGCCGTCCTCAGCGGCGGCGGCATGGCCGTCCCCGGCGTGCTCCTCCCCGCCGTCGGTCTCTGCACCGTGGGCCTCCTCGCCGTGCGTCTCCTCCGCGGCCCCGTGCTCCTCGGCGGAGTGCGCTTCCGCACCTTCCACGCCGGCGTGCGCCGCGTCGAGGACGTGCTCGGGAGCCGCCTGGGCCACGGCGTCGTCGACCACCGGCTGGAACCCGGAGAGGTACACGACCGCGTCCGCGGTGCGCAGTCCGTCGACCGCGGCCGGGGAGAGCTCCAGGTCGTGCGGCTCGGCCCCGGCCGGGGTCAGCGACTCCACCTGCACGAGGTCCCCGCCGACGCGTTCGGTGACGTACTGCAGCGGGTAGAAAGAGGCCTGCACGGCCAGCCTCTCCGCCGAGTTCCCCGCGGTGGTGGCCGAGGGATCGGCCGAGCCGGAGGCGCAGGAGGCCAGCGCGAGAGCTGCGGTCAGGGACAGCGGAACGATGAGAGCGCGAGACAGGGTCATGCGAACAATTCTCAGTCAATCTGAGAATCATTGTCAAAACGGTCGGACCGGGCGCTCAGCAGACGCGCCGGCAGGCGCCGCAGGTCCCGTGGAGCTCGATGGCGTGGGAGACCTCGGTGAACCCGTGCCGGCGGGCGGTCTGGGTGGCCCAGCGCTCCACCTGGGTCTCGGCGACCTCCACGGTGTGCCCGCAGCGGCGGCACACCAGGTGGTGGTGGTGCTCGGTGCGCCGGCACCGGCGGTACCGGGTCTCCCCGCCCGGGGCGGCCAGGGCGTCGACCTCTCCGGCCTCGGCCAGGGCGTTGAGGTTCCGGTAGACGGTGGCGAGGGAGATGGACTCCCCCTGCTCCGCCAGCATGGCGTGGAGCTGCTGGGCGGAGCGGAACTCGGGGGTCCGCTCGAGCAGCTCGGTCAGGGCGGAACGCTGCCGGGTGGTCCGGGACATGGTCATGCTCCTCGCAGCTGGAGGTCGTCCTCGACGTGGTGGAGGCGATCCGCGCCGTGGTGCCGGGGGCGTCCCAGGAGGGGGCGGGCGATCAGCGCCAGGACGTAGCAGGCGATGGCCAGCACCACGATCGTGGCCCCCGGGGACAACGGGTGGAAGTAGGTGATCGACAGGCCGGTCACGCAGACCCCGACCCCGACGGCCATGGCCGTGCCCATGGTCCCGGCGAAGGAGCGGGTGACCAGCTGGGCCACGGCCACCGGGACGATCATCACGGCCGAGACCAGCAGGACGCCGACCACCCGCATCGACACGGACACGGTCAGGGCCGCCATGACGGCCACCAGGATGTTCAGGGCCCGCACCGGCAGCCCGGTCGCAAGGGCGAACTCCTCGTCGTGGCACAGGGAGAACAGGGCCGGGCGCAGACCGAGCCCCACGCCGAGGACCACCACGGCCAGCCCGGCGGTGAGCCAGACGTCCAGGGGCGTGACGGTGGCGATGGAGCCGAAGAGGTAGCCGGTGAGGTTCGCGGAGGTGCCGCCGGCCAGCCCGATCAGCAGCACTCCGCCGGCGATGCCGCCGTAGAACAGCAGCGCCAGGGCGACGTCGCCGCTGGTGCGGCCCTTGGTGCGCATCACCTCGATGAGCACCGCGCCGATGACGGCCGCGATCACCGCTCCGGGCACGGCGAGGGCGTCGTGCGGGGTGAGCCCGGCCGCGGAACCGGCCAGCCAGCCCATGGCCACCCCGGTCAGGGCCACGTGACCGATGCCGTCGCCGAGCAGGGCCAGGCGCCGCTGGACGAGGTAGGTGCCGACCACCGGCGCGGAGACGCCCACCAGGGCGGCGATCAGCAGGCCGCGCTGCATCAGCGGGCTGGCCAGCATGGCGGTGAAGGTCTCGAGCATGGTCACTGCGGCTTTCCGTGGAGGTCGGGGGCTGTCGGAACGGCGGAGTGCTCGTCCCCGTGGGGGTGCAGGTGCTCGTGATCGGGGTCGTCGTGTCCCGGGGCCGGCAGCGGGGGGCCGCCGTCGTGGACGACACGGCCCTGGCGCAGCACCACGGCGCGGTCCAACAGGGGGGCCAGCTCGCCCAGCTCGTGGAGCACGACCAGGAGCGTGGTGCCGTCGGCGCGCAGCTGCGCCAGGATGCGGGCCACGGCCTCCTTGGAGGCCTGGTCCACCCCGGACAGGGGCTCGTCCAGCAGCAGCAGCCGGGGCCGCCGCACCAGTGCCCTGGCGATCAGCACCCGCTGCTGCTGGCCACCGGAGAAGATCGCCACGCTCTCGCCCGCCCGGTCGGCCAGGCCGACCTGCTCGAGGGCGTCGAGGCAGGTGCGCCGGGCGCCGGCGCCCGGACGCAGCCGCCGGTGCCCCGTCAGCCCCGAGGCGACGACCTCCAGCGCGGTGGCCGGCACCCCGGCCCCGACGCCGACGCGCTGGGGGACGTAGCCGATGCTCGACCACGCAAGGGCCCGGCGCGCCCCGGTGACGTCGGCGCCGAACAGCCGGGCCTCGCCGGACGCGATGGGCACGATGCCGAGCAGGGCCTTGATCAGGGTCGACTTCCCGGAACCGTTGCCGCCCATCAGAGCCACGGCCTCGCCGTCGGCCACGGTCAGGTCGACTCCGCGCAGCACCGGAGCGGCGCCGAGGACCACGGTGAGGTCCTCCGTGCGGATCGCCGAGCGGTCCGCGGACGCCGGCACCGGCGGCGTGGATCGAAGTTTCATGAGATCCATTCTCAAGAAAATGAGAACGATGGTCAATTCGGCGCCGGCTCAGCGTCGGACCGGCTCCAGCGGGACCGGCACCGGCACCGCCTCCCCGGCGGGCGCCACGAGCTCCGGCGAGGGGCCGGGGACCGCGGCGGCGGACGCCGGGCCGGGTGGAGCGCCCCGCCGCGCGACGTCGGCGCTGGAGAGGGACACGGCCAGGACGGAGGCGAGCACCAGGGCTCCCGCGGGGCCGAGCACGGTCCACGGGGCGCGTTCGACGTAGCCGATGCCCTCGGCGAGCAGCAGCCCCCACTCCGGGGCCGGCGGCTGCTGCCCGAGGCCCAGGAACCCGAGGCCGGCGATGGCCAGGGCGGTGCCGGGCAGGCGCAGGATCGCGTGCCGGGTGACCTCCGGCAGCAGGGTGGGCAGGACGGTCCCGGCCAGGATGCGGGCGCGCCCCACGCCCAGCAGGGGAAGCACCCGGACGTAGGGCCGGGCCGAGATCTCGGCGACGAGGGCGGCGGTGTGGGCGGCCAGCGGCGCCCAGCTCACCAGGGTGACGGCCAGGGCGGCTCCGGCCGCCGAGGGTCCGGCCACCGCCACGACGAGAATGCCGGCGATGATCGGCGGTGCCGCGTTGGTGACCTCGACCGGACCGGTGGACCACGCCCCGCTCACTCCGACGACGAGGCCGATGACGAGACAGGCTGCGACCACGGCCAGGGCCAGGCCCAGGGTGTCCAGCGCGCCGTGGCCCACCCGGGCCAGCACGTCGCGCCCGGCGGCGTCGGCCCCCAGCGGCAGCGCCCAGGAGGGCGCTGCGAGCCGCCCGTGGGCGGAGGCGTAGGGGTCCCGGAACAGCCCGGCGAGGATCAGTCCCAGCAGGAGGCCCCCCGAGACGGCCGGCACCGCCCACCACGTCCGGCGCCGCCCCGGCGGGGGGCCCGGGACCGGCAGGTCGCCGGAGCGGGCCGCCGGCCCCAGCAGCGCCCGGCGGGCCAGGGCGGCCAGCGCACCGCAGATCCCGGCGAGGACCAGCAGGAGCAGCACCCCGGCCTGCAGAGCGGGGATGTCCTGGGCCGCGGCGGCCCCGAGCAGGGTCCGGCCCAGGCCGGGGATCGCGAAGACCTCCTCGACCGGCACCGCTCCGCCGGTGAGCCCGACGACGACGAGGGCGATCTGCCCGATCACCCCGGGCAGGGCCCGGTGCAGCGCCGCGAGCGCGATCCGGGGCCGGGAGTGCCCGGCCACGGCCCAGGTGTGCACCCAGCGCTCGGTGAAGGCGCCGGCCAGCGCGGTCGAGAGCAGCCGCCCGATCAGCCCACCGCCGGGCAGCCCGAGGGCCAGGGCCGGCAGGATCACGTGCTCGGGGCCGCGCCACCCGTAGGGCGGGAGCCACCCCGCCCACACCGCCACGACGATCAGCAGCACCGCCGCCAGGAGGAACTCCGGCAACGCGGTCAGCGCGGCGGCCGCCGCGCCGGCCCCGCGAGCAGGGCGCCCGGCGAGTCCGCTGAGGACGGTGGGCACGCAGGTCAGGGCGGCCACGACGAAGGCGACCGCCATGGCCGCGCCCATCAGCGTCAGGGACACCCCCATAGCGTCGACGACGCCGGGCAGGACCGGGCGACCGCTGATCCAGGAGGTGCCGAAGTCCCCGGTGAGCACTCCGGACGCCCAGTCGGCGAAGACGGCGACCGGGCCGCCGTCCAGGCCCAGCTCGGCCCGGATCTGGGCCAGCACCTCCGGAGTGGCCGGCCGGTCCGCGTAGCGGGCGCGCAGGACCGTGTACTCCGGGCTGTTGCCCGACAACCACGGCAGGGCCCCGATCAGCACCACCACGGCGGTGAACGCCAGGGCGCGCGAGATCAGGGCCGCCGCCCCTCCCCTCATGCGGTTCCTCGTCCGGTCCGCCGCTCGGCCCGTCACCCCGTGCGCGACTCGGCCCGTCCCTCGATCCATCACTCGATCCGCCACTCGGGCCGTCACTCGGGCCGTCACTCGGCGGCGGTGGTCTCTGCGGTGATGAGCTCGCGCTCGCGCGGATCGCGGACCGCGCCCTGCACGCCGCCCTGCTCACCCTGGATGACGCGCTCGTGGAGCATGGGGATGGCGGCGTCCTCGGCGAGGATCGCCGCTTCGGCGGCCAGGATCGCTTCCTGGCGCTCCGGGCCGGGGGCGGCCTGCTCGGCCGCGGTCAGCGCGTCGTCGACGGCCTCGGAGCAGAACTGGGAGAGGTTGAACGAGCCCTCGCAGCCGAAGTCGCTGACCATGTAGGCCACCGGGTCACCGGAGTCCAGCACGGTGGCGCGGGAGAGGATGAACGCGTCGAACTCGCCCTCGATCGCGTCGGCCTCGATGTACTGGTACTCGCGCACCTCCAGCTCGACCTCGAACCCGGCGGCCTCGAGCTGCTGCTGGAGCTGGACGGCGACCTCGGGCAGCTCGGCCCGGTCGGTGAAGGTGCCGATGGTGATCTTCTGCCCGGCCGGGTCCCCGGCCTCGGCGCGGTCGGCGAGCAGGTCGCGGTAGGCGTCGGTCTCCCGGCCGGCCGCGGCGTAGGGGATCGCCGGGCCCAGCAGGCCGGCGGCGACGTCGGCCCGGCCCTCGTAGACCCCGTCCACGATGCCCTGCGGGTCGAGGGCCTCCCGGGCCGCCGCGCGCAGGGCCGGGTCGGCGAAGGGGCCCTCCTCGGTGTTGAGGTAGAGGGTGTTGGTGCGCGGCATCGGCACCTCCTCCAGGAGGTCCTCCTCCACCTGGGCGGCCTGGCCCACCGGCACGGCCTCGACGACGTCGGCCTCCCCGGTGCGCAGCGCGGCGGCCCGGGCGGTGCCGTCGGGCACGAAGGACACGTCGATGCCGGCCGCGGCCGCGGCTCCGTCCCAGTAGTCCTCGTAGCGCTCCAGGGTGGCGCCGGAGGTGCCGTCCACGGCGGTGAGCTCGAAGGGCCCGGTGCCGTGGCCCACCGGGGTCACCGCGCGCCCCTCGTAGGCGGCCGGCGCCAGGATCGACAGCTGCGGGCTGGACAGCCGCTGCGGCACGAGCGGATCGGCCTCGGCGGTGGTGACCCGCACCGTGTTGCCCTCGGCCGCCACGCTCATCTGCACCCCGTCGAGGATGCGCGGGGCCGGCTCGGCCTCCACCGCCCGGGCCAGCGAGGCGGCGGCGTTCTCCGCGGTGAGCTCGGTGCCGTCGTGGAAGGTGACGCCGTCGCGGACGGTGAAGGACCAGGTGGTCTCGTCGAGCTGCTCCCACTCGGTGGCCAGCATCGGCTGCGCCTCCCCGGCCTCGTCCAGTCGGATCAGGGTCTCGGCGGTGGACCAGCGGGAGAGCTTGAAGGCGTCGTCGCTCAGCGGGGACAGCCCCGAGCGCGGCGGCTGCAGCATGGCCAGCTCGATCCGGGCGTCGGTCGAACCGCCGGCTCCCCCGGCGGAGGTGGTGCCGGAGCCCTCGGAGAAGCAGCCGGTGAGCAGCAGCAGGCTGACGGCGGCGAGGCCGAGGCCGGTGCGGCGGGCGGCGAGGCGGGGAGCGGTGGGGCGAGGGGGCATCGGGCGCCCTTTCGGGGTGGTGGGTGAACGGTGACGTGGATGGTGAGAGGTCGTTCCGGGGCCGGGAAGGCAGGCAGCACCCGGGGAGCGCGACGGCGACGCGCGGGCGAGCGGGATCAGCGGGCCCCACGGTGTGCCGGCGCGCCACGGGGAGCGGTGGTGGCGTCCATCCGGTGCCCCGGCAGCGGGCGGGCCTCAGACGGGCAGGCGGGGAACGGCATCCACCAGCTCCTGCGTCGTCGGGTGGCGCGGTGTCTCGAGGAGCCGGTCGGTGGGCCCCTCCTCCACCACCTGCCCGCGGTCGAGCACCAGCGCGCGGTCGCACAGGGAGCGGACCGCGGTGAGGTCGTGGGAGATGAAGAGCAGCCCCAGGCCTGCCCGGACGTGCTGGTCCCGCAGCAGCTCCAGCACCTGGTTGCGCAGCGGCAGGTCGAGCCCGCTGACCGCCTCGTCGGCCAGGAGGATCCGCGGTCCGGTCACCAGGGCCCGGGCGATCGCCACGCGCTGGGCCTGGCCGCCGGAGAGCTCGTGGGCGTGCCGGGCCAGGTGCTCGGCGCCCAGTCCCACCTGCTCCAGGGCGTCCTGGACCAGGCGCAGGTGGTCGCCCGGGACGCGGAAGCGCCGCAGCGGTTCCCGCAGCTGGCGTTCCACGCTGCGCCGCGGATCCAGGCTGGACGCCGGGTCCTGCGGGATGTACTGCACGGCCTGCCGGGCCCGCCGGATCCGCTGCCGGCCCGTCAGAGGCACGCCGTTGAAGAGGACCTCGCCCCGGTCGGGGCGTTCCATGCCCAGCAGCAGGGACAGCAGCGTGGACTTGCCCGACCCGGAGGGACCCACCACTCCCAGGGCCTCGCCCTCGCGCACCTCCAGATCGACCCCGCGCACCGCGGCCACGGTGCCGGAGTGGGTCCGGTAGGTCCTGGTGAGCCCCACCCCGTCCAGCGCGGTGCCTCGCGCCGGCGGACTCACGACGCCACGCCCACAGGAGCCGCACCCCGCGGGGTCATGTCCGGTGGGACCAGGGCGGGCGGGACCGGGGCGGGCCTGGTCAGGGCGGACGGGGTCGGGGCGGGCGGGGTCGGGGCGGGACGGAGGCCGGCGCGGGCGGCCTCGACGAGGGCCGCGGTGAAGGGCGCCTGCGGCGCTGCGACCACCTCGCGGATGGGGCCTGCCTCGACCACCCGGCCTCGTTCCAGGACGACGACGTCGTCGCACAGGTCGGCTGCGACCGCCAGGTCGTGGGTGACGAACAGGAGCCCGCCGCGCCCCGGGCCGGTGCACCGGCGCAGGGCCTCGACCACATGGTGCTGGCTGATCATGTCCAGGGCCGTGGTCGGCTCGTCGGCCACCAGCAGGTCAGGGGCGGCGGCCATGGCGAGCGCCAGGCACACCCGTTGCCGCTGCCCGCCCGAGAGCTGAGAGGGGTGGGCGCGCAGGATCTGCTCCGGGTCCTCGAAGCCGACCTCGCGGAGCAGCTCCTCCACGATCCGCCCGGCGGCCGCCGCGCCGAGCCGGCGCCGGCGCGCCACGGCGGGCAGCAGCTGCCGGTCCAGACGCACCACGGGGTTCAGCGCCGCCTGGGAGTCCTGGAAGACCGCCGCCATTCCCGGGCGCCGCCCCGGCGCCTGGCGCCAGGGAAGGTCCCGGCCGGCGACCCGCAGCGAGCCCTGCACGTCGAACCACTGCCCGAGCAGTCCCAGCAGGGCCAGCACGGTCAGGGACTTCCCCGAGCCTGAGGCTCCGAGCAGGGCCACCCTCCGCCCGGGCGGCACCTGCAGGTCCACTCCCTGCAGCAGCGGCCGGCCGGCCACGGAGACACCGAGGCCCCGCACGTCCACTCCGGTCGCGCCGCACATGCTTCCTCCTTGCCAAGAACCGCCTCAACAGGCTCTCATGGTAATGAGTTTCATTCTCAGGAGCCAATTCACTGAGAACTGCCCCGGGAGCCACCCATCCGCGACATCACCCATCGATCCAGGAGGACGTCCCATGACCCACAAGAGCGCTCCGAGCAGGACCACCGCCGGCGCCGGCGGTCCAGTGGTCGCAGTGTGCCGAGGTCACCGGTGCGTCGGCCTGCACCGCATGGCCGGCACTGCCGAGCAGGTGGAGAACCTCCAGGAGGTGGTGAAGGCCACGGCCGGGGCCGTCCTGATCTCGTCCCCGTGCCTGGGACGGTGCGAGATGGCCTCGCTGGTCGCCGTCGCGCGACGGGACGGGCCCAGCGGACAGGTCGGCCCGACCGTGTGGCTGAGCGGGCTCGAGGAACCGCACCGCGTGGAGGCGCTCAGCCGCTGGATCGCCTCCGGCGGACCCCAGCGGATCCACCAGCCCGAGCACGGTGCGCCGGAGCCCCTGCAGGACGCCGTGAGCGGCTTCGGTCCGCCCCCCACGGTCTCCCGCCGCGCCCGCTGACGCGTCACCGCGGGGTCGGCGTCCCCCACCGGGGTGGGGCCTCCAGCGGGGACTGCAGGATCGCGGGCTCGGGCAGCGACGTCAGCGGTGGAGCCGGACGCTGAACCGGGGCAGCAGGATCTGGGCCAGCGGCCCGATGGCCAGCGCGTAGAGCACCGTGCCCAGGCCCACGGTGCCCCCGAGGATCCACCCGGCGAGCACCACGACCGCCTCGATCGAGGTGCGCACCACCCGCACGGATCCCCCGGTCCGTCGCACCAGGCCGGTCATCAGCCCGTCGCGCGGGCCGGGCCCCAGGTGCACCCCGATGTAGGCGGCGGTCGCCACGGCGTTGAGGAACACCCCGGCGAGCACGAGCAGCACCCGCAGCGGCATCGACTCGACCGGCGGCAGCACCACCAGGGTCGCGTCGAGCACCAGCCCGACCACCACCGCGTTGCTGATGGTGCCGATGCCGGGTCGCTCGCGCAGCGGGATCCACAGCAGGAGCAGCAGGATGCTGACCACGATGACGACCGTGCCCATGCTCACCCCGAACTGCCGGGCCAGCCCCTGGTGGAGCACGTCCCACGGGACCACGCCGAGCTCCGCCCGCACCAGCATCCCCATGGTGATGCCGTAGAGCACCAGGCCGGCGTAGAGCTGCACGAGCCGCCGGGGCAGTCTGCGCGACTCCGGCCGGTCGATCGAGCGGGCCAGGGCACGCGGACTCCAGTTCATGCGGATCATCTTCGCACCGCCGGGGCGTTCCCGGCGCACCGGGCCGGTGTCGACGGTGCGGCCGCGGCCCGCGCGGAAAGTCGTCGGACCCGCCGCGCCGTCGAGGACCCACCGCGCCGCCGAGGGTCCGCGCCCGTCCGGATTCCGCGCGACGCCCGGCCCACCGCCTCCGGAGCCCCGGAGGTGGAACAATGCACCCATTCCCTGTACGCGACCGGAAGGTGCTTCGTGACCGGCATGGAGATCGCCGTCGTCGCGCTCGTGGTGAGCGTGGCCTCCTGCCTCCAGGGCGCGATCGGCTTCGGTCTGGGCCTGCTCGCCGCCCCGGTGATCGCCCTGTTCGATCCCACCCTGCTGCCCGGCTCCATCGTCCTGGTGGCCGCGGGGCTCACCGTGCTCGGCGTGCTGCGGGACCGTGCCGCCGTGGACGTCAAGGACGCGAGCTGGGCCGTGCTGGGGCAGGTTCCCGGCACGGTGGCGGGAGCCCTGCTGGTGGCCGCCCTGCCCGCCCGGACGCTGGCCCTCGTCCTGGCGGGCACCGTGCTGCTCGCCGTGCTGCTGAGCGTGTGCGGGTGGCAGCCGCGGCCGCGGCCGGCCACCGTCGCTGCCGCCGGGGCGGCCTCCGGCCTCCTGGGCACGGCCACGTCCATCGGCGGCCCGCCCATGGCCCTCGTGTGGCACGGGTCCTCGCGCGCCCGGATGCGGGGCACCATGAGCGCGTTCTTCCTGTTCGGCACGCTGCTGTCCCTCACGGCGCTGACCGCGGTGGGGTCGATCGACCGCCGGACCCTGGTCTTCGCCGCCGTTCTCCTGCCGGCCATGGTCCTGGGCTTCGCGGCGTCCGGAGCGGTCAACACGCGGATCAACCGGCGCATCGTCCGGCGGGTGGGCCTCGGCGCCTCCACGCTGGGCGCTGTGCTAGTCCTGCTGCAGGCGCTGTGAAGGATCCGGCGACGGGAACCGGAGGTGGACGGCTCCCCCGCGGGGGTTCCCGGATCACCGGACGTCGGGGTTGACTGGGCACCGTGCCCCGACTGCGCCGCAGCGCACGAGCCGGCACCGCCCGTCCCGTGCCCGGGACGGATCACCGACCTGCGAGGAGAACCCCGTGATGCGTGGAGTCCTGTTGCACACCCCCGGCGACGTCCGCGTCGAGGACCGCGAGGTCCCGACGATCGTCGAGCCCACCGACGCGGTCCTCAAGGTCGCCGCCGCCTGCGTGTGCGGCTCCGACCTGTGGCCCTACCGCGGCCTCGAGGACGTCGACGGGCCCGCCCCGATGGGCCACGAGTACGTCGGCGTCGTCGAGCAGGTCGGCGAGGACGTGCAGAACGTGCAGGTCGGCGACTTCGTCGTCGGCTCCTTCTTCGCCTCCGACAACACCTGCGAGATCTGCCGGTCCGGCTACCAGACCCACTGCGTGAACCGGCAGCCCGGGGCGGCCACCGGCGCGCAGTCCGAGTACGTGCGCGTCCCACTGGCCGACGGCACCCTCGTGGCCACCCCGGGGCAGCCCGACCCGGAGCTGATCCCGTCGCTGCTGGCCGCCTCGGACGTACTCGGCACCGGCTGGTTCGCCGCCGTGGCCGCCGAGGCGGGCCCGGGCAGGACGGTCGCCGTCGTCGGTGACGGTGCCGTCGGGCTGCTCGGCGTGCTCGCCGCCAGGCACCTGGGCGCGGAGCGGGTCATCGCGATGTCCCGGCACGCCGACCGGCAGGCGCTGGCCCGCGAGTTCGGCGCCACCGACATCGTGGAGGAGCGCGGCGACGAGGGCGTGGCGCGGATCAAGGAGCTCACCGGCGGGCTCGGGGCGCACTCGGTCATCGAGGCCGTGGGCACCCAGGAGTCGATGATGCAGGCGATCCGCGCCACGCGCCCCGGCGGTCACGTCGGCTACGTCGGCGTGGCCCACGACGTCTCGCTGCCCGGCCAGGAGCTGTTCTTCTCCGGGGTGCACCTGCACGGCGGGCCCGCCCCGGTGCGCCGGTTCCTGCCCGAGCTCATCCGGCTGATCTGGGACCGGGAGATCGACCCCGGCAAGGTCTTCGACCTCACCCTGCCCCTGGAGCAGGCCGCCGAGGCCTACCGGGCCATGGACGAGCGCCGGGCCATCAAGGTCCTGCTCACCACGGACTGAGCCCACCCCGGACCGAGCTCCTGCCGGTCCGGTGACCGCCCGTCCGGTGACCGCCCGCCCGGTGACCGCCCGCCGGTCAGGCCTTCCTGACGGTGAGGATGACGTTGGGGCAGGAGCCGGCGATCCGGACCAGGGCGGCCTTCTCGGCGCTGTCGACCTTGAGGCCCCAGGGGATCTTCACCGTGACCCACTCCCCGACATAGCCGCAGTGGTTCCGCGGTGGCATCCAGGACTCGGGGCCGCGGGCATACATGTCTTGTGTCGTGATCGCACTTCTGGGGACAACCACCCCGACGACGACCGGGCCCGCCCGCTCACCGCTCTTGCGGGCCGGGAATGCACGCACGGCCACCCGAGCGGCCGCGCTCACCCCGGGGCGCTGCGTCGACGACGGGCGGGCCGCCGAAGGGCTGCACGGGCCTGGTGCTGGACGACGAGTTCCCGCTGTCGATGTTCTCCGAGGCGCTCGGCAAGGAACTGATGAACGTCAAAGAGTCGACAGCCGGCACCCGAGCCACGGAAGCTTGAGCCATGACCGACCTGACCGGACGCACCGTCCTGATCGCGGGCGCCACCAGCGCGTCCGGCCTGGCCGCGACGCGGACCCTGACCGCGGCCGGGGCCCGCGTCGTCGCCACGGGACGCCACGCGGAGAAGCTCGCTCCCCTCGCAGCCCTGGGGGCGCACACGGAAACGGTGGACCTCGGCGACGAGCGCGCCGTGCGCGACCTCGTCCGCCGGCTGCACGACCGCGGCTCGTCGATCGACGGGCTCCTCCACCTCGTCGGCGGCTGGCGCGGTGGCGGCGGGCTCGCCGGGCAGACGGAGGAGGACTACCGCACGCTGGAGACCTCCTTCACCGCGCTGCGCCACCTGAGCCGCGCCGTCGACGACGACCTGCGGGCCTCGCCCGCGGGCCGGCTGGCGATCGTGTCCTCGACCGCGGTGACCCGTCCGCTGGCGGCCGGCGCCAACTACGCCGCGGTGAAGGCCGCGAGCGAGGCGTGGACCCGGGCGGTGGCGCAGGGATATGCGAAGGCCGCCCGCGGGGCCGGCGAACCGCTGCGCGCCGCCGCCGTGATCTTCCGGGTGAAGGCCCTGGCCGGCCTGGAGGACCGTCTCGCGGCCGCCTACGCCGGACTGTGGGGTGCCGAGGCCGCGGAGCTGAACGACTCGATCATCGCGCTCCAGGCCCAGGGGGACTCCTGAACAAGGAAGCTCCGTGACGCGCAGCTGCGGGCATTCGCCCCGGACCACTCATCCGGGGCCCACCGGGAGGCGCTGGACGCGCTCGCCGCGGCCAGCGGCGGCCACCAGGCCGGCTACGGCGAGGGCACGGCCCGGCCCGATGCCCTCGACCTGTTCCTTCAGACGATGCGCATCGCGGTGAGCTCGTAGACCCTGGCCGAGCTCGTCGCCGGCCCGTGGCAGGTCAGCTGATGCGGCGGGGCGGCGTGGGACCGCAGTTCGACATCGATGAGGCCCGGCCGGCCGGTGAGACGGACCCGCCAGCGGTCGCCGTGGCGGACCGACTCGGTGACCGTGTAGTCGTGCCGGCCGGCCGGGCCGAAGCGTTCTAGCGCGGCCGCGACAGCGGCCTGCTGCGGTGGGAAGAGGTCGGTGTACCCGCGCAGGTACTCCGCGTGCACACGGCCGGCGAGATGCTCCTCGATCGTGGTGACGGCGGACTCCGCGTCGAGCCCTCCGTAGTAGACGCCGTCAGGGGCGACGACGACGTTGGCGGCGAACCGGTCACCGCCGACATGCGTGCACTCCCAGACCAGCTCCGGCCAGCGCTCGCTCAGGGCACGTCCCACGGGCCGTCCACGCACGGCACAGCAGGGATCGTGCTGACCGTGGGCGCAGACCAGGAGGACGGGTGGATGGCCGAGCTCTCCGGGGCCGCCGAGGGCCGTGGCGATCTCCGAGAGGTCCTCGTCGCCGCGCCACGTCCCCCATTGCTGATGACAGGCGCCGGAGCTGTCCTGGCGCAGCACGGCCCACCGGCTGGGGCCCCCACGGCTGCGGCGGCCGTGTCGCCGGACCAGCAGGATTCGCGCCCGCGCTGCCTGCGCGGCGGAGAACACGAGGTCCTTGGCCTCGGGCTCCAGATCCAGGCCGTCGAAACCGTTGACGGGCCATGCGCCTCGGTACTCGATGAGGACCCACACCACGCCGCGCGGCGCGGTGCCCGCCATCGGGTCGCCGCGCCCCCGGGCTCCGTCGGCGCACCAGAAGCGGCACGAGGCGTTCACAGTGGCGGTGTCACTGGTCACAGGGAACAAGGACCCCCGCCCGCAACAGTCGTTCGACGAGTTCGACGCCCAGGTCCCCCGCGGCGTGGACCTCACCGTCGAGCAGGCGCGAGACGGAGGGCAGATCGGTCTCCGGGAAGTCGAGCCACCCCACGCGCGTGCTCAGGCGCGGGCCGTCCAGGCGCGCTTCCAGTGCACCGCGCAACCGCACGTGCGACCCGGGGCCCAGGCCCTGGACAGCGGCGAGCTGGGCCAGCGGCCCCAGCGGGGCGGGGCGCCCCTGTCCTCGCCGGGTGCGGTGGAACCGAGGGGTGGGATCGGCCTCGGCGAGCGCGGCGGCCAGGCGCTCGCGGACGGTGTCGATCTCCCCGCCCGGGCCGTCGACGCCCAGGGGCAGTGACCGGCGCATCTCAGGATCCTCGGCCAGCAGCGCCAGCGCCTCCTGGGCGAGCTGCTCGGCCAGGCCGTGGCGGGTCCAGTTGTGGATGCCGAGCGTGAGGTGGACGGAGACCGCCCCCTGCGCCTGGGCCGCGTGCAGCCAGCCGCGCGGCAGGTAGAGGGCGTCGCCGGGTTCGAGCACCACGTCGAGATAGGCCTCGCCCCTCGCGGCCTCGGCCACGGCGGAGCGGCGATCGGTCCAGGGCTGGTCCCGCAACGGGCCCGGGTGCACCGGCTCGTGCAGGATCCAGCGCTTGGTCCCCTCGATCTGCAGGACGAAGACGTCGTGGACGTCGTAGTGGTCGTCGAACCCGCGGTTCTGCGGCGGGGTGATGTAGGCGTTGGCCTGCACCGGGTGCCCGAGCTCACCGCTGAGCGCGGCACTGAAGTCCGCGACCGGCTCCCACGTGCGGTGCAGTGCCTGCAGCACCAGCGTGGCGCCCTCGGCGAACCGGCGCCACAACGCGGTGTCGTCGAGCTGGTCGCCGATCGCGGCGCCGACACCGGCGGGAGACGTGAAGGACGAGTCGGGGAACGTCGACCCGTCCTTGGCCACGCGCAGGAAGGGCGTGCGCAGCCCGCGGCGCGAGATCAGTTCGTCGACGGCATCGGCGGAGAACAGATCGGCGAACCCGCCCGCCCGGCGGGTGAGCAGCGGTGCGCGGCCCCAGACGTCACGGGCGAACCGCTCCCGGCCGATGTCGATCAGGCGGGTCTCCAGGACCCCGGCGCCACTCTGGGCGCCGGGGTCCTGCCCGTCAGCACGAACGAGGTCCACGCTCAGAGGCCTCGTGCTCCGGCTCCTCCGTCGGCACCGCCGTCATTGACACCCGGGGCGCCGAAGGTCCCACCGCCGGCCGGGCCCTCGGCACCGCTGTCAGCGCCGCCGTCCGCGCCGCCGTCGTGGACCCCCGGGGTGCCGGACGCCCCACCGTCCGCGGGGCCCTCGGCACCGCTGTCCGCACCGCCATCGGCACCGCCGTCAGCGCCACCGTCGTGGACCCCCGGAGTGCCGGACGCCCCACCGTCAGCCGGTCCCTCGGTGCCACTGTCAGCGCCGCCGTCGGCACCGCCGTCGTGGACCCCCGGAGTGCCGGACGCCCCACCGTCGGCAGGGCCCTCGGCACCGCTGTCCGCACCGCCATCGGCACCGCCGTCAGCGCCACCGTCGTGGACACCCGGGGTGCCGGACGCCCCACCGTCGGCGGGACCCTCGGCTCCGCTGTCGGCGCCGCCGTCCGCCCCGCCGTCGTGGATCCCCGGGGCGCCGAAGGCTCCGCCGTCGGCCGGACCTTCCTGCTGGCCCGGTTCCTGCTGTGCATCAGTCATGCTGGCCTCCTAGATTCGAGTGACCGGGCCGTCACCGGCACCTGGTCACCAAGACAGGCGATCCTTGAGCGATACCGCCCATGTCGAGGCTATCCGTGCAGCGCGGGGGAGGGAACCGTCCCGCTGCCTCGGCCCGTCGGACCACGGTCCGGAGCGCTCACCGCACGGCTCGACCGGCGCGACGCGCGCCACCTCCGCCGGGTGCACGACGACGACGGACCGCGTCCTCAGAGCTGGTCGATCCGCCGGTACCGGGACGGGGTGGTGCCCGTGGTGGCCCGGAAGTGCCGGTTGAAGTTGGACAAGTTGGTGAAGCCCACCCGGTAGCAGATGTCGGAGACCGGCAGGTCGGTGCCGCGCAGCAGCCGGCAGGCCTCGGTGAGCCGCATCCGGGTCACCGTGCGGTTGAAGCCCACCCCGGTGGCCTTGGCGAACAGCCGGGAGAACGCGTCCCGGCTCAGGCCCACGGCCTCGGCCACGTCCGGGACGAGCATCCGCCCGTCCAGGTGCTCCGTGATGTAGCTCAGCGACCGGTTGAAGACCTCGGCCTCCTCGGCGCCCAAACGGTAGGTGCCGCCGTGGCTGTCGAGGTAGCGGCGCTCCGCCTCCGGGGACTCGGCCAGGATGCCCAGCAGCTCCGCCACGGCGGCCAGCCGGCGGAGGCCGAACGTCCCGTTCACCGCCTCCATCGCTTCCGCCCCCTGGACGGCGGTGCGGCCGGTGAACTCGATGCCCCGGGCCGCGGCTGCCAGCAGGGGCCGCAGGGCCTCGAGCTCCGGCAGCGACCCGGCGGCGGCGAAGAACCGTTCCTGGTCGAACTGGAGCACCGCGTCCCGGTTGCGGACCACGGCGTCGTCGTCGCGGTGGGAGATCCAGTTGTGCGGCAGGAAGGAGCCCATGATGCTCAGGTGGCCGGGACCGAACGGCCCGGCGTAGTCGCCGGCCATGACCGTCCCGGAGGACTTCCGGATCAGGTGCACCTCCACCTCGGGGTGGTAGTGCCAGCGGGCCAGGGGGTGGGGCCAGTCGTGCTGGTGCCACCGCACGGAGCTCGACGGGTCCGGGATCACCAGTTCCCGGACCGGGGAGGTGACGTCCTCCGTCGTCGTGCTCCGTGCGGTGGCAGCCACGGTCAGTTCCCCGTCACGCGGATCTGGATCTTGGTGTCGGTGGGCCGGCCCTCGGCGCCGCGCTCGAACGCGGCCACGGCGTCGGCGAACGGATAGGTGGCGCTGATCAGGGCGCCCAGGTCCACCGCCGGGGACGCGGCGAGCTCGATGGCCCGCTGGTAGGAGTTCGCGTAGCGGAACACGGTCTCGATCCGCAGCTCCCGGGCCTGGGCCGCGGCGACGTCAAGGGGCACCGGGTCCACGGGGATGCCGACCAGGACCACGGTCCCGCCGGGGGCGGGGAGCTCCCACAGGTTGCCGAACACGTGCGGGCTGCCGCTGGCCTCGAAGACCACGTCCGCGCCCCAGCCGTCGGTGGCCTCCCGCACCGCCTCGCCGAGGTCCTGCCGGGAGACGTCCACGGCGTGGATGGTCGGATACGCCTCGATCTTGGCGAACTTCTCCGGCGCCACGTCCGAGATGTACACCCGCGACGCCCCGCTCGCGGCGGCCGCGATGGCGGTCAGAACCCCGATGGTGCCGGCGCCCACCACCACGACGACGTCGCCCGGCGCCAGGCCGGCCTTGGTCACCGCGTGCACCGCCACGGCGAAGGGCTCGATCAGGGCGCCCTCCTCCAGCGAGAGCTGCTCGGGCAGCCTGTAGGTGAAGTCGGCGGGGTGGACGATCTCGGGCTGCAGGCAGCCGTCCACCGGGGGCGTGGCCCAGAACTGCACGTCCGGGTCCACGTTGTACATGCCCAGGCGCGCGGCCCGGGAGCGCGGGTTGGGGATGCCCGGCTCCATGCAGACCCGGTCCCCCACGGCCAGGTGGTCCACGCCCTCCCCCACCTCCAGCACCGTGCCGGAGGCCTCGTGGCCCAGGACCATCGGATTCTCGACGATGTAGGGCCCGATCCGCCCGTGCGTGAAGTAGTGGACGTCGCTGCCGCAGATGCCCACGGTGTGCACGCCGATGCGCACCTCACCGGGGCCCACCGGGCGCAGACCGGGGACGGGCCGGACCTGGATCTCGTGCTGGCGTTCGAGGACGACGGCGTCCATGGTGCTCTCCTGGCTGTTCGGGGTCTTCGCGGCGGTCGCGGGGTTCGTGGTGGTGAGCGTCGTGGGATTCATGGTCTCAGGTCCTTTCAGGCGGCGACGGCGAGGCGATCGCGGCGCGGGAGCATCCGGCCGGTCGCGGTGGTGATGCCGGGCTGGGGCGGGTGGATGAAGAAGGTGGTGAGGGTGCCGAGGAGCATCAGGCCGGCGAAGACCCAGCACACCCCGACCGGGCCGAGGACGGGCAGCAGCAGGGTGGCGATGCCGGGGCCGAGGAACGTGGTCAGCCCGGAGGCGAGGTTGTGGGCGGAGATCGCCGCGCCGCGGTGCTCGGGGGCCAGGGCCGGGAAGATCGCGCCCATCGGGACGAACGCGGTGACGGACAGGGCGAAGAGCACGGCGGCCCCGACCATCGCCGGGAAGCTGGGGCCGAACCACACCGGGACATAGGCGAAGGCCAGGACCGCGAGGGCCATGCCGCCGAAGCCGAACCAGCGCATCTGCCGCATCCAGCCGTAGCGGTCCCCGAGCCGGCCCCAGACGATGTTGGCGCCGATGGTGATGGTGTTCATGATCGCCCAGAGCATCATCCACTCGGGCAGGGAGAACCAGGCCGCGCCGCCGATCTCGCCGGTGGTCAGGTAGAGCGGCATCATCATCGGGAAGGCGTAGAGGGTCAGGTTGCACAGCACCCGGATGACCACGGAGAGGGCGATCTGCCGGTTCTCCACCAGGATGGTCACCCCGCGCAGCAGCTCTCGGGTGCGCTCCGCGCCGTGCAGCTTCTGCGAGAGGTCGGTCTCCGGCGGGGCGCCGGGGACCAGGAAGGCGCACATCAGGGTGCCGGCCGCCACGAAGGGCAGGGACGCCCACAGGGTGGCGTACTCGCCGATGACCGGGACCAGCAGGCTGGGCACGTAGGCGCCCATCACGCCGATGCCCAGCGAGAAGGAGGCCCAGAACCAGCCCATGGCCGAGGCCAGGCGGCTGGGGTGCACCGACTGCGCGATGAGCACCACGAAGGAGTACATGAACAGCGGATAGGCGACCCCGCGCAGGGCGTAGATGAGGATCGTGCCGAGCACGCTCTGCAGCCCCACGGTGAGGAACAGGACGTGCAGGACCATCCAGAGGACGCCGCCGAGGACCATGAGGCGCTTGGCGCCCACGACCTCGGCGAGCACGCCGGTGGTCCAGGCCGAGATGGCGACCACCAGCCCGTAGACGGTGAAGACGAGGCCGGCCTGGGTGGGCGTGAAGCCGTTCTCGACGAGGAAGCGGGACAGGAACGTGAGCTCAAAACCATCACCGGTCATGAAGACGGCGAGGGCGAGATAGCCGAAGAGCAGGCGGCGGGGCATGCCGAACATGCGGAAGCACTCCTTCGTGGACACCAAGTGGGAGGCACCTGGCGAGCAGAAGAGCGGGCAGCCGGTGCGCGATGCCCTCAACGCTACGGAGGTGTGACGCGGGCCACTAGCCGATTAATCCCTTGTGCGTTGATACTTCTGTGCAAGCAACTCATCGGATGTAGTTCCAAAAGCCGGACTCCACCGCTCGACGGAAGTGAATGACCGCGCGATTCACTGGCGTTCCAGCACAAGGAGCGCTGTTGTCATGAGTGATGCGTAATAGACATCCCCAAGCCCCGGATAGATGTTTCCGCATCTATGCTGGCGACATGGTCGCTCCTACACAACTCAACCTCGGTGAAGTTCCGGGCATCGATCCGGGAACCACATTCAAGACCCGCAAAGCAGTCAAAGCAGCGGGACTGCACCGACACCTCATGAACGGCATCAGTGGCCTCGCCCCTGCTCCGGCAGAAGCCATTGTCATGAGCACGGGTTACATACAAGACCAGGACTTAGGCAGCAGCTTGTTCTATACCGGGATGGGAGGTCGAAAGGATCGCCGCCAAGTAGAGAACCAGTCCTTCGAACAACCGTCGAACGCCTCCCTAGTCATCGCGCAAGACCTGGGGACGCCTGTACGTGTCATTCGAGGCTACGTCAGCACTAATCGAACGCCCGAGTTCTACGAGTACCGTGGGCTTTTCCGCGTCACAGACCACTGGATGGAGCCAGACCCAGACGGCTACTGGATGTGCAGATTCCGCTTGGACCCATTCGTCAGATTTGATTTCGACGCAATCGAGGACTCAGCCGTGAGCGTCGGCAACCCCACCGCACCGGCATCGCAGGTAGGACCTGCCCCGCGAAATTTTAAAACCGTTTCCAGGATCATCCGCAATACTGCTGCCGCGCAATACATTAAAGACATGTACTCCGACCGCTGTCAATTCTGCGAGACGCGGGTTCGACTTCCTGGCCGGACGTACTCCGAAGGAGCGCACATCCGAGCCCTGGGTAGGCCTCACGATGGTCCCGACAGCCCTGACAACATCCTGTGCCTATGCCCGGTGTGTCACCTTCAATTCGACAACGGAGGAATCCTGATAAATCAGGACCTCCGCATCACTTCCTCACTCGAACGTCGCCTACGCCCCCAGCTGCTCCTGAATGCATCCCACGCGCTCAGCTCCGAGAATGTCGCTTATCACGCACTACTTTGGGGTGCTGCCTGAGCTAAAAGGGACTACGCCCAGGCACGGAAGAACGCGGATACGGCCCCGTGGGCATGAAGCTTAAACCGCTTTCAAGAGGTTGTTGAAGATTTTAATAGGATTCCGATCAAGAACGTAAGTGTCCGATACCGTCACCTCGTAGAGTCCCCGACCCCGGAGTTCACTCACGGCTCGCTTCACCTGCGGATTCCAGTTTGCCTCGTCGTGGCGCCATAATGGGTGCCCGATGAGGACCGCCGCGACTCGACTCTTCCCCGCCACAAGGACGGGAATGCCGTTGACTAGGTCTTCAGATATCTGAAGATGAGGCCCGTATCCGGCGATAAAACTTCGAGTCAAAAGGTCTGTCCGATCCGCCCACTGCGAAACATCAAGATCCTGTCCAAGCGCGAGATTAATCACATCGAGCCCGAGACGCCAATCGAGTGCCCAGTGATTAAATCGGTTCTCGTAGTTCCGCAGGCAGCCAGGACAAGACGCCGTGCATGCCGATCCATGCGGCTCGCTGCGAAGGCGCGTGCCCGTGTCGCTCTGGATTGACCTGAGAAGACGTTCTAGTGTGGCAGGCTCGCCAAGTTCAAGGGCGTAACCAGCACCGTTGTCGAGCGCGTCTGCCAGGAAGACTCGTGCCGATACAGTCTCACCGTTTCGCGTTGGCTGAAGGCCCACTTCTAGTTCGGCTTGGTCGATGTCGAGATAGGCCTTGGCTGCGTTGCGCAAGAACTCCGCGAATGACAAAAGCGCCCCGTGTCCTGCCGGGCACTGTTGTCGACGCGTCGCCACGGAGCCGTCAGGCAGGTTTAGCGAGTCAAGCCCCAGAAGTAACACATCGGTTCTACGTACTTCGCCGATTGCAGCATCGTCCAGATCAGCCCCGCCTGTCCGCATGAACTCTGGAAGGGGCCGACGATAAAGATCTCGATTCAACGCAATCACGGAACCATCGGATTGCTTACTGAGCCTGAAAAGTTTCCGGTTGTTGTCGTTCACCGAGACAACTTCCGCCTGTTCAAGGAGTTGCACGGAGGTGCCATGCAACCACTGCCGTGCGCCCATTTCGGCATTCGCGGACAGCTCGGAGTACCCCGCGTACATCGGGGTGATATGGGTGTCGTCGTAGTCGGGATTGCTATAAATTGTTCGGTAACCTTCAGGCTGGTAGACCGAGAATCCCCTCATCGGCTCACCACAGACCGAGCAGTCCAGTGCTTGGTCGTTGGGACGCGTGTCCAGACTTCCACAACCTTCACAGCGGTGAACCGGCAGCGAAGCCCCAAGCGGATCCCTAGGGCGGGCGCTCTTGCCCACGATGTTGTAGGCCGCGAATCCCACAGTGAGATGTTCCGCTCCGTCTTTGACCACTACCGCGCCGGGAGCGAAAGCGGTAGTGGACATCCTTAGGTCACGGTCGGCGACAGTGAATGTCTTTGCATCCGACGCCCTCCTAAGCGGCCTTGAGTAGAGCGGCCGAACGCGACTAGGAAAGCCGAACATGGGGAGCACGCCGGCATTGGCGAGTAACTCACTCAACTCGGCATGACTAAAATACGGATTCCTTACGGCCTCGTCGATGTCGATGACAAGTTCATTCCGTGCCCAGTGCACCAGCTCCGCGACACCCAACTCGGTGAACGCCGAAAAACGATCGCACACCCGGGGAATCTCACTCGAATCATAAAGCCAGTCCTTGACATCGTCTCTGCGCTGCGGCCAATCGGCACTCAGACCGAACGTGCCGTGGATGCTATCGCTTGTTCGTCTCGGCGCATTTGAGACTGTCAAGAATGCTTGCCGAAGTAGCTCGGCCGCAATGACTCGACGAACGATTCTGGGCCGTGAGAGGTCGATGAAAGGAGGCGGCGGGTCGGCCGCAGTCATCAACTCGGGATCTTGGAAATAATAGTCGTCATGGGCGCGATCGCGGGACACCGTTAAGGCGAACGAGAAGGGCTGTCCCGAGCGACCAGCACGGCCTACTCGCTGCTGGTAATTGAAACGTTGCGGAGGCATGTTCGCCATTGCCACTGCCCGTAGGCTGCCGATGTCGACGCCGACTTCCATCGTCGTCGTCACTGAAAGCAGATCAAATGGTTCGGCCAGGGGGCTTTCAAGCGGCGGCGGAAGTACCGCACCTTTGAACAGCCGCTGCCGAGTTCGTTGGTCTGCCAGACTGGTCTGACCCGTTAGTTCCGCCACGCGCATCCGTCGCAGCGGCTGGCCTGCGAGCCACCCGTAGTAATCGGTATCCTCGATGCGAGCTTGCTCACTGAGCACGCCCGCAAGACAATCCATATTAGTGCATACTCCGGCGGATGGGTGTAAATGCGAGGTCCCGCAGTTCTCGCAGACCCAGACCGTCGCACCTGGCAGTCGGAGTTCGAGTCCGTCTTGGCCGGTCTGCGTTTTGAGCGTCCAGGACTCGTCGGCAATTCCATTCTCGCGGAGAAACTCGCCAATGCACGGGACAAGCGCGTCTTTGGCTAGACCGTACTTCATGGCGACACGGCTCAGGTAACTCTTGACCACCTTTGGAGGGGTATTTGACATGGCGACGTAACCACCCTCAAAACGTTTGGCGATTCCCAACAGCCGAATGACACTCGCGACGACATCGCCCGCGACCTTGGGCGGCACGCCCCAATCTGCTGGTGCGAGGGCGCGGGCTCTTACTACGCCCAGGCGAGTTGACTCCAAATCTCTGGAGGCTCGGTCAAAGACTGCTTCGGACACGGCTTTGGCAGTAAGCCGAGCCCGGTCCTGCTGTACAGGACGAGCAACATCCGCAGCCAGCGGAATCCAGGCGCCGGCGTATGGCGGCTCGTAGGCCTGATACCAAGGCGCGTCCCCCACGCTTTGGGCGACAGATGGGCCCGGGCCGGCCGGATTCACGCCAGCTGTTAGCAGGACGTGTTCTGCATCGCGTATTAGCGTGGCCCACGGCAGTGAATCTGCCTCTCGCTCTGCGGCTTCAATTACGACATAGTCGGATGCCTCGGCTATCCCGACATGTTCAAGGCGCAGTTTATCGTACAGATCGCGTCGGCGAATTTTTAGCTCCGCAGCCGCTACCTGCCCCTCCGCTGTCAGGTCACCACGAATAAATGCCCGGAGCAGGGGAACGGGGTTCTCGCGTTCATGAAGCAACTGTCGGACCACCTGCCGCACTTGGTCTCTAAAGTTGTTGAGCGCGATTCCGGCGGCGATCCGGGCCGAGTCATCACGACTGTCCGTGAAGACGATCGTCCTTGAATCTGCCGCTTCTGACCCAAGGCTGCGGAAGAGCTGGGAAACAGCCATTTGGTTGAGTTGCGAGCGACCCGAAGTGTGTGCTCGGATTGGTGATCGGACCGATCCAGCGAAGTACACGGCGGCATCCCGATTGTCCTGGCTTCCTCCGCACCGCGGGCATGTCTCCGGTAAGGCGGGAAGTGATAGTTCGGTGTCTTCACCGGCGTTGTGCCTGAGCACAACTGCGTGGACGCCATTTCCACTGGGCATCAAGGCGCCGAGCTTCGGATCCCACACGGCGGCTCCAAAGTTGAGTTCCACCGTGCTCTGATTATCGTCGATGTCGACAGGGACCCGATGGCGAGCGGGTGCATCTGGCACGGGAGAACCAAGCCAGAGCCAGCGGTACTCATCGTCACTTCTCCGGTAGACGAAGTCACCAGAGTTATCACCAGGCGAAACAGGAGTCGTTGATAGTACTACCGCGCCGCGGTCTGGACGATCGACGATGTATCCGCCAAGGCTCACATCTCCGCACTCGAAGCAGTAGAGCAACTCGAGGACCCGTGCGCCGCAGTCGAAGCAGGTGGAACGCGGAGTGTCGTACATCCTGCCCATACGACGCCCGGTACCCGGATTTCCGCCGCTGCACTCAGGGTCTGAGCAAGCCCAAAGACCGCGCATGCCTCGCATCATCACGTGACCACGGAATTGGAGTGCAGGTTTCTCCAGACGGGCAAGGCCTGCAAGCATCGCCGCAAGCGCCTCGTCCCTATCGGCGGAGTCACCAAACAGGCGCCTGGCAATTTCGCCGTATCGAGTTGCCCTGGGGCGGCTAGTAGGTGTCTCGGCGCACGCCATGGCTATTACTTCGGCCCAGCGTCCATCGACCGCAGCAGCTGCTTGACCTTCGGGCTGGAGCGCCAGGACATTTTCAGCCGAGGGTGTGGATGGTGACTCCAACTTCCTAGGCACACCGGGCTCGATCACAAAACTGCGACGATCGACTCCGAAAAAGCGCTCCAGGTAGTCCAGGCCGGAGTCATCACTCGGGAGCGACGCGCTGGTGGCGATAATGCGAAACTGCTCAGAGGACGGATCCAGGCCCAGCCGGGACGCCAAATTACGGACTACCATGCCGACTTCGGCGCCCGTACTCCCCCGATAGAGGTGGAGTTCGTCGACGACGAGCGTGAAAACGTGATCTTTCGAGCGTTCAAGCCACTTCTTCGTCGACTCAAAAATTGGCTCCTCGACATCGCGCATGAGCATGACGTTTAGCATCGAATAATTGGTGACCAGCACATCGGGTGGAGTCGCAATCATGTCCCAACGAGTCACGAGTTCACCTGCGAACGGATCCTGGAACTGGCTCATGAGTTCTGCATCGTCTGTCTTGGCGAGGCGGACGTTGAGGCGTGCTAGGTCGCGCATGTCCCGAGCGACGTCGGAAACAGGTCCCCCCGACGCCCGGCCAGACGGGATACGGCCTGATCCGGGAGTCGCGCCTGTGTAACGACCGAACCACACGTCGATCGGGTCGGACTGTTTTCGAAGTCCTCGGACTGCCCGCCTGAGACGCGCGACCTGATCTTCGACGAGAGCATTCGTCGGGTAAAGGATTATCGAGCGGACGGCGGCCGGAGCCGTGTCAATTGTTCGGGCAGGACTCCAGTTGTCATTTTGTCGCTTAATGTCCCACCAATCATAAACGGGCGTAAGAGCCTCGCTAGAACGCTTCTCCATCGCGATACGGGTCAGCATCGGAATGAGGAACGACTCCGTTTTCCCCGATCCAGTCCCGGAAGTCACTACGGGGTTGTGCGAACCACTGGGTGCGAAATGAACGCTGACTGCCGCGGCTTGGTGCTTACGGAGCTTAACGGACGGTAAGTCGTCCGCAGTGACACCGAACACGGACCGGACGACGTCCTGCAGATCGCGCACATCGAGGCCGACGGCGGTTGCACATTCCTCAACTGTCGCAATGGCGTCGTAAGGGAGTACAGGTTCAAGCATAAGCGGCGCGAAGAGATTCCCTTGCCCCTCCAGGAGGAGGCGTCGTCGTTCTTCCGCCAAGTTGGGATCACGGAGAGCATAGGCCGTATCGATGTACCGAAGAAATGCTGCACGGAGGTCCTCGGCGACCTGGACAGGAGTTGGGAATGACATATGACCTCACTGGAGCAATTGGGTAAAAACAGTATTCGCAACATCGCGCGGCACTGACGGGTAGTGCAGCATGCGGTGCTCAACGATTTCGCGTGGCGCTCGGCCCGAGCAAAGAGAGAGTGCGCGACCGTAGAGCCCCGGGAGATCGGCACCCAATGGCACCACAACTGATCCACTACGCGAGTGATATCCGGCAAGTGGATCATTAGCCCAGAGGTTCGCGATGTGCTTCACTAGCTGTGCATTGCCGATTGCGACCGTGCCCATCTCGATATCATCGGCAGAGCGAATCACATAGAGTGCGTCGAAATTTTTGAGACGATAGGCGCCGGCCAAGTGAATCGAATTGGTCGCGTGCCAGGATGCGGAGTTTGTGTCCCAAGCTTCCGCGGTCCGGTACTCGGGCACTGCAAGTCGTTTCAATTTCGAAGCGACTTCACTGAGCGCGGGCAGGTTTGCGGCGATCGTGAGAGAAGGTGATTCGTCTAAGACCGTCACACCGATACGGGCGAGCAACGCAGAGGCTGGCAGAACACCAGTGATTTCAATCCGAGCCAGCTCGGCGTCAACGGATTCAGACACCTGTCCATGCTCACCAATGAGTTCACACAGTTGGTTAACTAGAATTCGGGAGCGTGAACCGATCAACACCCAACATCCTGGTCCGATTGGCACGAGCGTTGCTGAATTGACCGCCCATTCGGCGACTCGGAACCAGTCATCCCGAGCTACATCAATGTGCCCGACAATCTCTTGGCGCCTGAGGAAGGAATCAGCGAACAACCCCGATCCTTCGATTTGGGCTGCGATCCGCTCGAACATCGCGTATGAACCGTGTCCGAGATGATTCAGTGCGTCGAAGACAACCTGGAAGTCCGGCTCATTCGACTGGGGCAGCGGAGGTATGGCCACATTGCGACTCACTCCTGCGAGATCCTGGTCTTGTCGACGAGCAGCCCACGCAGTTGCCGCGAACCGCCGGAGGAGACCGCAGGTGGTGCACTCGCCTGCAATGGTTTGAGTCCGCGGGCGCCCCGGCATCACCGGCGGCAGTATGAAGCGGTGCATCCCAGTGACAAGGCACGAGTCGTCAGTCATTGGCATGCCGACTCGAACACGCCGCTGGGCTATTTCGGCTCTCGGACGCTCTCGCGGTACGAACTCGCGCATTACGTCACGCTTCTGCTGACGACACATAGCGAGTTGAACAGGCCGCGCGCCATTCACGAAGCGCTGCCCCTCCACGGCGCCCGCTCGAAGAGGCCAAGCCGGTCCTGCGTCGGGTGAATACACCAATCGGAGATCCGCTTCCTCCACGCGGAATTGCGGCGAGTCCGCTGAACGCAGACGCAAAACCGCGGTTGAAGAAGGTCGACTCGCCCCGTCTACGAACATTGCTACGACGTATTCCCCATCTACAAGTCGATGTTCGACCAAAGGGACAACCGCAAGCTCACCATCCTGGTCGGCCTGTACAACGACTGTTGCTGGGTCTACGCGCGTACCCTCGTGAACGCGAACAGTCAACGATGAAGCCCCGGCAGCCAGAGCTACAATCTCGGGGGGCTCAAGCGATGACCATTTCCGAAGCAGACCGGGCAAGACGAACCCTCCACGGAGTGACAGGCTTGTCCGTGCGCGGGGAGTCAGTGGGAGAAGATCAAAATGAATCAGCTCGGTGGTGGCAGAGATAATTTGAACATGCTCGTAGACGAGCCACCCTTCGGGCAATCCGCTGAGACCCGGCAGTTCTCGCCATCCGGGCCGTGAGTGGGCCGCAAGATGCGCTTCGACTCGCAGCCGAGCATCGGCCCTCACCAGGATAAGATTGTCCTCGCCCAACGCGATGAGTTCGACCTCAACATACGCACCCTGCAAGTCGTCCCAGCGTAGGGGCACCACACGCCTCGGGCGACGCGCGAATGGCCTGCTCTCGTCACTCCCAAGACCGCCAGATAACGCTTCTCCGGCGAGCGATGAAGCGTTAACTCCCATGACGCTAGACAAGCGAGTAGAGCCTCCGGGACCCGATACGGTCGGCACCGACAACTCGCCTTGCACAAGGTCAAATCGGGCAGTGTCTGGTCCAACCGACCTGTACGAGAACATGAGGCTGAACTCAATTGACCTGCGAGGAAAAGTTCGCAGGAACACAAGCAACCGAGTGGTAGGGACTCGCCGACCGGTATCGGCAGCTACGTGTCCCGAGCCGTTCCAGGCCTCTAGCTCGATGCATGCAGCAACCACAATTCGCTCTCGCGCCGCTGGCACCCTCCAGAGTCGCCTCAAATGGGCAGTAAGTGGGCTCGGCGTCTTAGTGGCATACGAATCCATGGCTATTCCCATATCGCTCGGCGAAAGCCGCAATCTCGGCATCATTCCCTCGAGCTCGAAAAAAGCGTGGAGTCCGGAGCGATCATGCTGGCGCATGACGGCTTGCGACATTGGAAGACCAATGAAGGCGTGTCCACCTATCGCGTAGGCGGTAGGGATCCCTCGCTCACCCTCCCAGGCTTCGAGCCAGCCATTTAGAGAGCCCCACAATTCATCGGCATGGCGTCGGTAGTCTTCCTCAACTCGATGTTGTTGATTGTCCGGTACTCGCAGGAGTCGGTGAAGTCGAGAGTAGTAATTGTGGGCCGCGAGGTTGCCATCAGCATGCATGTTCTCCGCGGCCAATGTGAGGACCATCAACAAAGGTAGTGCTGGCGGAGTCTCAAGAGGTTCACGCCGATGCATACGGGTCGCCTCAGCCTGCCACCTAAATGGAGCCACTCTAAGGTCGTCGAGGACGAGCTTCTCTCGCACTACGTCGGCGATCGCCGTGAGGGCATCCCCCTCGAGCTGGGCACCTGCAGCGATGCGACCCAGCGCCAAAGTATCGGCAAGCGTGTAGACCGGGGAACCGGCCTGGTCGGATCCGAACAATTCATCGGCGATTGCCTCACTCAATCGATCGTACGCGCAACTCATGGTCATTCTCCCTGCACCTCATTGCTGTTCCTGCGCTTAATTGTGCGCCTGCAAATCCAATGAGGGTCGCCGACACGCCAGGACTGCTTCCAACCAAGTCACCCAAAATACAAGTGCCGGCCGTGCACACCAAAATGGATGGAGCCAAAGCGAGGCTCCATCCCTCACGTCCAATGGGGAAATATCCGTCGGCTGCAAGTTTCCCTAAATAGTAAAAACTAACATCTCAAGCAAATGCGTATAACGGACCAGCCCAAAGCATCAAACAATTGGGGCCTTTACAAAACTCTCGAAAGCCGATCCCCGCACGCCAGATATGGAACGCTGTTCGGATTAAACTAGGTCAGTTGTACTGTATGTGACATTGGTCCCAGTCCAGCCCCAGGGTGGGCAGCCTTTTCTCCAACTAATTTTTCAAAGTGATTAGGGAGAGACCCAGGCGCTCTTGGGGCGACCCAAGATGTCGCCCGCTTTTGCACCAACCTAGGCGGGCTGGCGAGCAGCGCTCTCCTTGACAGTGGAGTCCCGAGCCTCATTTGCGCCACCAAGGCGCGACCAATTACCTCAGCTAAGGCAGGTGGCGTCGCGTTACCGGACATCCGTACCTGTGCACGGGGCGTCCCTCTCAGTTTCCAATCATCCGGAAACGACTGTAGCCGCATCCGCTCAGCGACTGTAAGTGGACGATTATTCCAATGAAACGGGCCGGTGTTGGGGCCCGGGCTGGCGGGCAGCGTCCACGACGGTCGGTCTCGGGCCAGCTTTAGCAGGAAGGACCAGAACCGCGTCCTCCAGCCGAAAATTTCCGGACCACCGCCGCGTGCAGTCAGGTACTGATAATTGCTTCCCTCTGGAATACAGGACAACAACTCGGTCCAAGCGCCGTGCTTGGGTGCCCACTCGACATCAGACAAGTCATGCAATGCATCCCAGGCCGTGATCGGGTTCGTCCGGTGAGTGGGTTCGGGGAACTCAAACGGAACTCCATCGCGCCTAGCCACAATGATGGCCCGATCGCGATTCTGGGGCACCCCGAAGTCTGCGGCGTTCAGCACGGCCACGTCCACCCGGTACTTTGTACCATTAGCTCTGTTAATTGCCGCCAAGCCAGCTTCCAACACCGGTCGCGCGTTTCCAGGCCCTTGAATGTACCCGACGACGTTCTCGATCAATATAGCTTTCGGTAGGAACCGGTCCACGAGTTCCAGCATTCCGTGCAATGGAATAGCTCGATCATCTTCCATGCCGCGCCTTGCCGTAGACATCCACTGGGCAGCCTTGCTGAACGGTTGGCAAGGCGGTCCGCCAGCGATCAACTCCAGCTGACGCCGCCTCAAACCGAGTTCGGACGGACGCAGCTTTTTTGCAGCCTCCAAGACATCCGTGTACTCGACAGCCATCCATTCGGGCCGGTTAACTGTAAGCGTGTTGCGGGCAGTCTCATCCATCTCGACGCAGGCCAGCGTATTGAAGCCAGCAGCCTCCAAACCGACGTCCAGTCCGCCCGCTCCGCTGAACAGGCTTAACACCCCGCCCATCATTTGGGTCATCGTAGTCCTTCGCTCATGCCTCTGAACTCACACCAAGAACTGTCACAAGTCAATTTGCGTGGGACTCACTCTCTGCCTTCGTGTAGACCCGAACGGTGTGACCATCGATAACGGTAGATCCAACGAGCTCGCTGCATAGCGCGCGAAGAGCCTTCCACAGCATCGTGGCGGCATACACGTCCACATCGGCAGGCACGTGATCGAGCAGCGAACGTGAGCAGACAACGATGAGTCGTTCCTCGGATCGGGAAAAAGCCACGTTGCTACGATTCAGGTTGAGGATGAAATCCTCCGTCTGGGATATCACACTCGGATCACTTACCGTCCCGGATACAATCACCGTCGGACGCTCTCCTCCTTGCAGCCTCTCCACGGTATCCACGATCCCGACCGACGGGTGCTGTCCGATTAGCCGGGAGGTCAGGGAGGCCTTTTGCGCACGGTGAGGAGTGATGACCGCGATGCTTGACTCCGGGGCACTCGGTTGTGCGGATACGATCCGTTCGATCAGTTCGGCCTCGAATTGGTTGCTCTGACGGCTCCTGCGCTCGTCGTGGACCACAAGGTACAGGCCCGACTCACGTGTCCACACCGACTCCAAGCCAAACTTCTCTGCGGCCGTGACAGCGGTTAATGGCAAATCCACCTTATAGCCTTGGAGGTCAATTTGATCCTGTGCGTACAAACGCTTAAGGAGGGTGACGAGCACGTTGGGGAGGCGGAAGGTCGTGGCTAGGGCCGTGGAAACAACCTTGCGGTTATCGGCAAGCTCCTGGCCAACCCCGCGCACCGCGGCATATGCGCTGACGAACGGCTGATACCTGACAGTTGGGGGTCGATCCTCAGAGTCCCAGTCGTGAGCGACGATGGGTGAGAGCTGACGGTGATCTCCTGCCAGCATGATCTGACTGTCAGGCTTGGTTCCTGTCGCTAGTGCGAGGAAATGTGGGAAGACCATCATGGATGCCTCATCGATAACCAACAGCGGCGTGGCAAAACCGCCAATTTTTGACCATGTGGCCGACTTATCCAGCGACGCGTACATTTTTAAAATTGAACTGGTTGTTCCGCCAACAACCACAACACCATTTTTAGCCATTCGTTTTAGTCCACTGACACACGATTGGGCATTAAGGTCGACAGCTATGTTTCCGATGGAGTGCTTGACATCCTTGGGATTGCCAACTTTAGCGATTTCAATGCCGGGCAGGTCGATTCCATGCTTTGCGAACTGGGAACGAACAGAATCAACCTGGCCGTCAATGCGTCGCAGCACAGTGTCAACAGCAGTGTGAGTGTGCGCCGCGACAATGATGATATCTCCCGTTCTCAAACGAGTCGCCGCATGTGCCAGTACCGCGACCGCTGTCGTCTGCGTCTTTCCGGTCCCGGGCGGTCCCTGTAACAGCTGAACACGTGCGTCAAGCCCAGCGAGCATTGATTCCATCTGGTCGCCGGACAACAGAGCTCGTCCAGCGACTGCGCCAAACTCGAGCGGCTCCGAGCACGCTGCTATCAGGTTATCGCGAAGCTCATCCTCCAACGGCTGGACGGCTGGCATTTGGGGGTTTTCCGGGTTGAACCAGGAGCTGACGTGCCGCCCCTTGGTGGTAAACAGCCGCTTCTCGACATGTCGGGCGGGGAACTCTGACACCGACTCATCCAGGGTCGCGGTACCTGAGTCCACCACTGTATCCGTGAAGGAGTTCAATATATAGGATTTTCTGGGCATGGTCATTGGATCGAGGATGACCCGACCGGTGTCCCAGTCAAGACTAGTGATGGTGCAGGTAACTCCGGCATTCACGAGCTGCTTGAATGACTGCCCCTTCGCGGGATCCCCGGAGTGGGGACTGACACGCACCATTGAACGGTCACCAAATGCGCAAACCGCGGCTAGCGATGCCGCATCGAGGCCATACGTGTCAAGGTCCATGTCAGCGATGAGCTGTTTTTCAGCCCGGCGCATGTTTTTCAGCGGGATAGTCTTTCCTGTTTGAATGCGACCCCTCACAGGGCGCATGTGGGCCGACGTCCAATCCGCAACCTTTACGGCGTGATCAAGCTGAAGAAAGTCGATTGCAGCGTCACGGATCGTGTCGACCCCTAATGAAAAATCCGAAAGCTCTTCAACGTCAAGCCGAGGCTTATCGATATTGTCGTTCTTGAATTTGACGCGCTCTTCCACCCAACGCAACGCCTGGGTGCGCGCCTCCAAATAGGCTTCCAGTAAGTTACTTCCCCCGGCCTTCCGGTAGCGACGGAGAGCCTGCTTTGCCTCAGCTGGCACGCTATCCCTGTCCGGGTCGGGGAGAGTCCCCCACACGGCGTGCCAATAGGGCGCAGGTAGGGTGTCGTGGAACCGACTGCGGATTTCGAAGCGTTCCAATGTTGCAGTGCGATCGTCTTCTTTGCCCCACGTGCCGTCGGCCGCGACGGCGAGCCTCGTCTTGAAGTCGAAAATGTCCTGCGTGAAAACATCGTCGAGTCGTATCACTTTGCCGTTGACCTGCCGGGTCCAGTGAAACCGTTGACCAAACCAGGACAAGCTGGACAGCACCGCGAGACCTCGGCCCGTCCAGCCAAACGCATACCGGGCGTCGGCCTCATCCTGGAGGGCTGAATAAATCAGCTGCTCGGTACCAGCACGACACCCCATGAGCTCTCGCAGAGAGCGAAGCAGCCGGCTCGAAGTCCGAGTGCAGGCTTCGACGAGTTGAGTCATCTCGGATCGGGACCAGACGTAGAAGTGAATGCGCGCCTTGCCATCAGCGGCTCCGCCCTGGTCGGCGTCGTTCGCGATGGTAGAGATGGCGTTTAGAAGCTGACGCAGGAAGTTTTGGAGAAGTTCCTTCTCCGCACCATTGTCCTGTGCGTAGTCGCCAGACCACTCCGACAGCTTTACCATTTTGACAGTGGAACCCACGACGTTCCGTAGTGATCCGTCAGGCAACTCCTCGTATGGCTTAGGATCGGGGTTCCAGGCGCCCGTGGCGGCGTCTTGCGCGAATCCGGTCCGAATTTCGCCGTCACTCGCGGTCACGTGAGCCGTCAGCGCGCCGACCCGGTTCTCGGTATAATCGTAATCGATTCCTAGATATACCCGGATTAGCCTTTCCCCGTCGAAGTTGTGTTGAGGCAGGCGGCTGTCTTGACCACTCGGCAGGGGCGTGACCGGGAATGCGTCACTCCCATCGAGCACCGGTACTGACGTCTTCGGCAAAGTGGTCAAGCGGGTTTTCGCTTGAATGATTAGCTGATCGAGATCATCAGCGAACGCTGGGTCGGTCCGGATTTTTCGAGCCTGTTCCGACTCGGGACTTAAGTCGGCGAGACGGTCGAGAGTCTTAACTCCCGCCGCCCTGAGAACCATCCCGGAGGACACGTTGCATCCAGTCAATTCAAGGCGTCGCTGTCTTCCGGACTCGCTGAGACAGTGGACATTAAAGACGCAGTCGTCACATTTCGACTCCAGCTTGAACCCAATGTGTTCAATGTCTTTGGCGATAATTTGTGATAGCTGCCCGTCCTCTGAGAGGAGACGGGCGACATCGGAGTCCTCCATGTCTAAATCCAGAGGTTCTAGTCTGAGGATTTCTTGATTGTCGTTGGTAGTCTCGTCGATCCGGGCCACGACGGCGTCAACCTCATCGGGGCCCACCCTCTGCCCGTCAACGACGAGCGGAGCAACTGCAAGCTCTTGGCGCAGGATGGTCCTGTAGATGGAGACCTGGATGCGGTGGTACGTCCGGTCACGGCGACTAGCCTTGCATTCCACAACCCGCAGGCGTGGGCCGCCTTCTCCCCACAGCAGCAAGAGGAAGTCGGCCCGGCCACTCACCCTGAAGGCGCCGATCGTTCCAGCAAGGCGGACTTCGGGGGCGAATGCCTGCTGTCCATGGGTTAGCTTTTTGGCCTCCGCACGGAACTCATCCCATCCCGGATACTTAGACTCTCGGTCCTTCGGGCGGCCGTCGAGAAGGTCCACAAGGCCGGAGTTTCGCAGCCCCTCCGCCCACGTATCCTCCCGATCGTGGCCCGTTTGCTTAAGAACAACGTCAAGCGTGTTAAATAAACGCTCATAGAAGGGCAAGGCCTTGGCCTCGGCTCGCTTGCGCACTGAAAGCTTGAATCTGCGTTCGCAGGAGCGGTACCGAATGAACTCGCCGATTTCCGACGCGCTCAGTTCGGTATTCTGCTGGCTGTTGGACACTTCGTCTCCTCGTTGACTTAAGCCCACCTTGCCAGTCCGGCCTGACACAAGAGAGTCTTCTAGAATTTCATTGTAAATGCATGAGGTTCGATGGCCTCACCTCGCAACGGAACTAATTCATCTACGCCACTGCCCGGCCCCGTCACATCTACAACTTAAAACTCCACCACCTGCCGCACCGCCCGCCCCGCGTCCAGCTCGTCCATCGCCTCGTTGATCTGGTCCAGCGTGATGTGGGAGGTGATGAGCTTCTCCAGGGGGAGCACGCCGTCCCGCCACATCTGCTCGTACTTGGGGATGTCCACCGCCGGCACGGCGGAGCCGAGGTAGCTGCCGATGATCTGGCGGGCCTCGGCGGTGATCTTCAGCGGCTCGATCTGGGACATCGCGCCGGGCGCCGGCAGGCCCACGGTGACGGTCACCCCGCCCACGGCGGTGGCGTTGAACGCGGTCTCGAACGCCCGGGGGTGCCCGGCGGCCTCGATCACCACGCGGGGCTTGTCCTCCAGCGCCACGAGCTCGTCCGGGGTAAGTGCCTCGTCCGCGCCGAACTCCTTGGCCAGCTCCAGCTTCTCGGCCAGCGCGTCCACGGCGATGACGCGGCGGCAGCCCACGGCCTTGGCGACCAGCACCGCGGCGAGTCCCACGCCGCCGAGACCGACCACGGCCACGGCGTCGCCGGGGGTGGCCTGCGCCGCGTTGATCACGGCCCCTCCCCCGGTGAGCACCGCGCAGCCCATGACGGCCGCGATCGCGGCCGGGACGTCCTCGCCCACGGGCACCACGGAGCGGCGGTCCACCACGGCGTGGGTGGCGAACCCGGAGACCCCCAGGTGGTGGTAGACGGTGCCACGGGCCTCGGAGGTGAGGTGCTGGGAGCCCTCGATCAGGGTGCCGGAGGCGTTGGCCTTCGAGCCGACCGTGCACGGCAGCAGACCGTCGGTCCGGCAGGCGGCGCACTCGCCGCAGCGCGGCAGGAACGCCATCACCACGTGCTGGCCTTGCGTGAGGTCCGTGACCTCGGCGCCCACGTGCTCGACGACGCCGGCCGCCTCGTGCCCCAGCAGCATCGGCAGGGGCCGCGGCCGGTTGCCGTTGACCACGGAGAGATCGGAGTGGCACACCCCGGCGGCGGTGATCCGCACCCGCAGCTCGGTGGGCCCGGGCTCGCCGAGCTCGAGATCCTCGACGCGCAGCGGCTGGGACTCGGCGTACGGGGCGGAGGCCTCCATGGTCTCCAGCACGGCTCCACGAATCTTCACGGTTGACCTCCGGTATCGGGACAGGGGTGTGACGCCGTTCACCGTACCGCCCGGCCCCCCGGTTATCGAGGCGACGTGCGACCGGGAGGTCCGTCGGAGTTTCCCTGCTCTTCCGAGCCCCTGTCGTCGGCCCTCTCGACGTGCCACACCGAGAAGCCCCCGCTGCGCCCTATTCCGTCACACACGGCACCGGACCCCGAAGAGGGGACAGAGCAGGTCTCGGCCGAACGGCACCCTCTGGCCCTGGAAGATATGGCGGTGACCAGGGCCTTTGGAACGGGGCCGGCGCTCGGCGACGAAAGGCCACGGCCCGGCGGTCGACGCACCGGCCTCCTGAGCCCGGCTCGGCCCTCACTCCGAGGAAGATCGCCAGTAATGTGCATGCTTAAGCAATTACACATCGTCGGGGGCCCGCCATGACCACCACCGTCTCCCTGCCCGAGCTGCTTCCGGAGCTCCTGCAGCTCATCCAGCCCGTGGGGCTGTTCTTCGCCGCAGTGGGCCTCATCGTGCTGGTGCTGCGACTCGTCTTCGTCGTGGCCAGCGCGGTGATCGCCTCCGCGCAGAAGATGTTCCACGGGTCGGAGCCCTTTCCGACCCCACGGTCCGAGCACAGGGCCGTTGCGGCAGCCCGGCGGGCCGGCGCGGAGGACATGCGCACGGCCTGGCTCCAGTGGCATCTCCGGCCCGGAAACACCCAGAAGACCATCAGCGAGCTCTCGACCCTGTCCAGGACGCTCGCCGTGGTGCCGACGGCCGACTGGAGCGTCGACCGGTTCCGCGAGCACGGTGCGGATGTCTGGGCCCTCCGGCCACTGGCCGTCGCGCCCGCCTGGCGCCAGAAGGTCGATGCCCGCCTGGACTGGATGGCGGCCATGGTCTCCGACCTGGCCGACAGCCCCTTCGACGCCGCCCGGGGCCAGACGAGCGAACAGTACCTCTTCCACGAGGACCGGGAGGTCCGCGAGGCCTATCTCCAGGGTGGCACCAAGGCCGCGGAGCGGATCATGGAGACCATCACGGCCGCCCGGGACCGGGTCCGCCAGGACGCCGCCACGAAAGGCTCCGCGGCCTTCCTGGCGCAGCAGCGCAACGCCGCCTTCGACCAGCTGCGGAACACCTACCGGCCCACCAAGACCCGGGACGCACACGCCGCCTGGGACGCCGCGGCCGAGGACCTCGGGCGATGACGCCCGCCGGCGACTCTGTCGGCCGGATTCCGTCGCCGCCTCGCCGAGGCCCAGGGGTCAGCGCCCGCTGACATGCCCCCCGCATCTCTGACGTTCCTCAGGAGAACCATGCACAACGCCCGCCAGCCGCCCCCTGATCCCGGGCGTACGGCCTTCACCGCCCATCCCGGTTTCCGGTCCGGCCGGTGGCTCGTGGCCGTGCCCGCGCATCTGACCATGGTGGGCGGTGTGCTGGCCGCCGCCTTCGCGCTGGCGCCCTCCGCGCCGGTCGCCGAGTCGGCCCCGATGCCGCCGGCGGCCGCGGTCGGCCCCACGACGCCGCCCCCTTTCCCGTCTCCCACGCCCGAGGACAGGCTGGTCACCGCCTCGCCGGAGCCCACGGAGAGGTGGGCGTCGTCGTCGGCCCTGGCCGCTCTGGACGGCCTGGAGGTGGCCGCCCGTGGCTCCACGGCCGGCTACGACCGCTATGCCCGGTTCGGCGACTGGATCGACGACGACGGGAACTGCGTGACCACGCGCGACGAGATCCTGGCCCGGGACCTGACCGACGTGGACTCCGACGACGGATGCCGGGTGGAGTCTGGGATGCTGGACGACCCCTACACGGGCACCTCGATCTCCTTCACCCGCGGGGTCACCACGTCCTCGGACGTGCAGATCGACCACGTGGTGGCCGCCGGCAACGCCTGGGCCTCCGGGGCGCGCAGCCTCTCGCAGACCGAGCGGGTGGAGTTCTACAACGACCCGCTGAACCTGCTGGCCGTGGCCGGCGCCGTCAATGCCTCGAAGTCCGACTCCGCGGCCGACGAGTGGCTGCCGCCGGAGGAGTCCTTCCACTGCGAGTACGTGGCCACCCAGATCGCGGTGAAGGCCAAGTACGGGCTGCAGGTGACCGCCCCGGAGAAGGCAGCCATGCACGAGGTCCTGTCCGCCTGCCCCGACCAGGAGCTGCCCGCCGACCACCGGAACGAGGACCTGACGTGATCGATGACACTCCCATCATCGGCGCGCCCCGTGCGGGACACAGGACGTCCCGCAGGCAGCGCGCCTCCAGGAACCCGACCGATGCATGGCTGCTCTGGATGTTCTTCGGCTGGCTGGGACTGCACCGCTACTACATCGGGGACTGGAAGAAGGGCATCGCCATGACCCTCACCCTGGGCGGCCTGGGCCTCTGGTCGCTGCTGGACGGCTTCTTCCTGACCCGGCGCCTCCGGCGGATCAACAGCGGCCGGCTGTGACCAGGCGCCGCGCCCGGCGTGATCGCTGATCGGCCGGCATCCTCCTCGGCCGAGCAGGTCGCGGGACCAACGGTGCGGGCAGAGCTCGCACCCGGTCCCCGGCCGATCCGTTGACAGCCCTCCGCCGGGAGGACAGGGCGACCATGATCGTCATCGAAGCGCCGGCACGGCGGCACGGGCTTAAACTGGTGGCCCGGGGAAGGGGGTCACATCCCAAGGAGAGTGCGTGATGGCCTTCATCCAGCTGATCGAATACACCACCTCGAAGCCGGAGGAGGTGGCCGAGGTCTACGCGGAGTGGGAGCGAGTCTCCCAGGGGAACCGCACGGCTCGCCGCATCCTCACGACCACGGACCGCAACGACCCGAACCGCTACTGCGAGATCGTCTTCTTCGACTCCTACGAGTCCGCCATGGAGAACTCCCAGCTCCCGCAGACCCAGGAGTACGCCGGAAAGCTGCGCGAGCTCATGGACGGTGAGCCCACGTTCCGCGATCTCGACGTCCTGGAGGACCGCGAGCTGTAGCCCTCCGGATCAGGACCGGTGGGCATCGCCCACCGGTCGCACCCTCCCGTTGCCGGCGGAACCGCCTCAGGCGCCCACGGGCGGCACGGCCCGGTGCTGCAGTCCCTGCCACCGGCCGATCGCGATCAGGACCGCCGTGATCACCGCGATGACGACCATCGGCCCCAGCATGAACGGGCCGCCCGCACCGGCGGAGCGGTCCACCGCTTCGTTCATCTGCCCGGAGAACGTGGACACCAGGAAGAGCAGCACGTTGTTCGCCGCGTGCACGAGCGAGGCCGCCTCGAGCCCGCCGGTGAACTGGGTCAGCAGCGACATCGCGATCCCGAAGACCAGGTAGTAGGCGATCAGCCACCCGTCCGTGGCGAAGTGCGCGAGGGAGAACAGCACCGCGCTCACCAGGGTGCCGAGCACGAAGGACGGCACGGCCCCGGAGACCCACGAGCCGGCCGCGCGCTGGATCACGCCGCGGAACAGGTACTCCTCGGACGCCGCCTGCAGGGGCGTGGTCAGCAGGACGATCGCGAGGAAGGCCCACGTGGTCGCGTCCAGGACGGTCGGCCCCGACGTCTCGAGGAGGGCGATGACGGCCGCGTAGGCCACGAACAGCGGGACGACGACGACGGACGCCCGTCCCAGCCAGTTCCACCGGAACCGCCCGGCCACCGAGTGGAGCGTGCCGATCGGTTGCCGGTGCAGGTACCGGTGCAGCACTGCCCCGACGGCGGCCGCGGCGATCAGCGACAGGTTGGTCGCCAGCAGCAGCGCCGGGGTCAGGGCGATCCGCCCGCCGGCCAGCTCCTCGGCGGTGCTGTTGCCCAACAGGAGGTCGACCAGCGTGGCGCCGAGGGACAGCGCGATCGAGAACACGGCGAGCGCCGCGCCGATGGCCAGGATGCTGAGGAGGCCCTTCCACCAGCGGTTGCGCGGCGTGCGGTAGAACTCCGCGTGGGTGAGCGGCGCCGTCGTCGGCGGACCACCGGCAAGGAGGGCGCCGCCTCGTGGCGGCCCCGGGTACGGGGCGGGCGCCCCCGCCCGGCCGGCGGGCGGGGCGGGGCGCCCGACGCCCGGGGGGAGGTTCGCGGCAGGGCCCGGGGACTGCCAGGGCGCCGGTCGCCGCGGAGGGTGCGAGGTCATGTCCACAGGGTAGTTCTCGGGGCCGACCCCAGCAGGGTGGCTCGGTGCGCCGTCAGGACCGGCCGGCTGACCGTGCTCCTCCGGTCGGCGGGGTCCGGCCGGCATCCCCTGGGGCCGGCAGGTAGTGCGCCAGCGGCAGGAGGGCCGGCTGCGAGGAGGGGTCGCCGACGGCATGGGCGCCCACGGCGTTGGCGGCGCGGAGCGCCGTCCCGTGATCGTGCCCGGAGGTGAGGGCGAGCACCAGCGCCGCGCAGAACGCGTCACCGGCGCCGACCGTGCTGACGACGTCCACCGGGTGGCCGGGGGCGGAGGCGACCTTCCGGCCGTGCTCGTAGAGGGCCGAGCCCTCGGCGCCGTAGGTCACCGCGACCAGCCTGGCGTCGGCCAGCTCGGGGATGCGGGCGTACTCGGTCTCGTTGACGATGATCAGGTCGCACCGGTCCACCAGATCGGCCGGGAGGGGCAGGGCCGGGGCGGCGTTGAGGGCGAAGTAGCCCGGTGTCCGCCGGGCCGTCTCGCGGACGGCGTCGAGCTCGATCTCCAGCTGGCAGAGCACCACGTCCTCCGGCGCGAAGGTCACGTGGTCGACGGACACCTCGGCGTTGGCACCGGCACAGACGACGATCTGGTTCTCCCCGTGCCGGTCCACGGCGATGAGGGCGGTGCCGGTCGGGGCCGGCACGCGTCCGATGCCGGTGGTGTCGACTCCGGCGACCGCCATGCTGCGGAGGACCGCGTCACCGTCCGGGTCGTCGCCGACGGCGCCGACCATCCGGGAGCGGCCGGCCAACCGGGCGGCGGCGACGGCCTGGTTGGCGCCCTTGCCTCCCGGCTGCCGGTGCAGGGTCGCCCCGCCGACGGTCTCACCGGGTGCGGGCAGCCGCTCGCACGCCGCCGTGAGGTCGATGTTGATGCTGCCCACGACGGTGAGCGCCGGCCGGACGGGCTCCACCGGCGCGGACCGGTCGAGCCGGCGCAGCGTCCTCAGCAGGTGCGGGGCGAAGTCCTCGGCCAGCTCGAGCACCACGCGGCACCGGGCTCCGGTCGCGGTGGGGTAACCGGCGTAGCGGCCGCGCAGGTCGCAGATCGTCTGGCCGCGCCCGGGGCCGTCGGTCGTGTCGACCTGCACCCGGACCACCGGTGCGAGGCCGAGGTCGACGGTGCCGGCCGCCACCGCAGCGGCCAGCGGATCGTGCAGGGCGGACGACGGCCGGCCGAGGATCCCGGTGTAGAAGCCGGTGTAGTGCTCGAGCATCGCAGCCAGCACAGGCATCACCGGGTGCTCGACGGCGGCGATCTGCTCCCGCTGTCCCTCGTCCAGGAGGTTGGCCATGGTGACGTCCAGGGGCACCAGGGTCACCTCCCACGGGGCGGCGAGCACCTCCGCGGCGGCTTCGGGGTCGCTCAGGATGTTGGCCTCGGCAGCCGGCGTCCGGTTGCCGGGGACCAGGGCGGCGCCGCCCATGACGGTGACGCTGCCCACCACCTCGGGCAGGGCGGGGTCCTGGCGCAGGGCCCGGGCGAGATTGGTCAGCGGGCCGATGGCCACCACGTGGAGCTCGCCCGGGTGTTCGTGGGCCAGCCGGATCAGCATCGCCTCTGCCGGTTCGGCCACCGGTTCGGCGGCCGCCCTCGGCAGCTGCACGCCCCCGGTGCCGCTGCCGCCGTGCACCTCCGGGCTGCCCCCGCCGAACCGGCTGCCGAGGGGGTGCTGGGCGCCGACCGCGACCGGTATGTCGGGCCGGCCCAGCAGGGCCAGCAGGTCCACGGTGTTGCGGGCAGCGGTCACGGCGTCGGTGTTGCCGCTGACGGTGCCGATGCCTCGCAGCTCGACCGAGGGCGTGGCCACCAGGTAGGCCAGGGCGATGGCATCGTCGATGCCGGTGTCGCAGTCCAGATAGACGGGCCGGGCAGCCGGATCGGCCATCGCTCTCACCCTTCGGGTCGGTCGACGAAAGGGACCTCGCAACGCTCAGGCTAAAGTACCCCGTACCACACCGGCGCCGCCGTCATCCCGCCGCCGTCATCCCGCGGCCGGCTCCGCACCGGCGTCGTGGCCGGCAGTCCGGGCATGCTCGACGGAAGGACAACGCACATGGTCGACGTGCTCTGGGGCATCGGCGGGATGGTGGTGCTGCTCGCCATCGCGGTCCTGTTCTCGGTGGACCGCCGCAGGATCCGGTTCCGGACCGTCGCCCTGGCGCTGGCCCTGCAGGTGGCCTTCGGCGTGCTCGTGCTCTACGTCCCGGCCGGTCGCGCCGTGCTCGAGGCCATCACCCTGGCGGTCCAGGCCGTCATCAACTCCTCCGGGGCCGGCATCGACTTCCTCTTCGGCCCGGTCCTGCCCGAGGAGGGCTCGGTCTTCGCCTTCCAGGTGCTGCCGGTCATCGTGTTCTTCGCGGCCCTGACGTCGGTGCTGTACTACCTGGGCGTCCTGCAGTGGGTCGTGAAGGTCATCGGCGGCGGTCTGGCGAAGCTGCTCGGCACCACGACGCCGGAGTCGATGAACGCGGCCGCCAACATCTTCGTCGGGCAGACCGAGGCGCCGCTGGTCATCCGGCCCTACGTGGCCCGGATGACGCGGTCCGAGCTCTTCGCCGTCATGTGCGGCGGGCTGGCGACCGTGGCCGGTTCGGTGCTCGTGGGCTACTCCCTGCTCGGTGCGCCGCTCGAGTACCTCATCGCCGCCTCCTTCATGGCGGCGCCGGCCGCCCTGCTCATGGCCAAGCTCCTCGTTCCCGCCGGGGCGCTGGAGGAGGTCCCGGAAGAGGCGCCGGCGGGTGCGTCCGCGCGGACCTCCGACGACACCGCCGGTCCGGCGGACCCAGAACACCGCGCCGGTGACCCGGCGCGGGACGAGCCGGTGACGGAGGAGCGTCGCGGCGCGGCCCGGTGGCTCGCCCGGGGCTCCCGGCGCGGGGCGACGTCCTACGCGGCCGTCGAGTTCGCCCGCCGGCAGGACGCCCGGAGCGCCGGTCCGGGCGACAGCACCAGCGTCCGGCCCGACGACGTCGCCCGGTCCGCCGCCCCGGAGGGGGTGTCCGCCACGGACGCGGCGGACAGCGCGGCGGGCAGCGCGAGGGGCGATGCGACCGATGAGGACACAGAACCGGCCAACGTCATCGACGCCGCCGCCCGCGGCGCGTCCGACGGCCTGAGCCTGGCGCTCAACGTCGGGGCGATGCTCATCGCCTTCATCTCGCTCATCGCGCTCCTCAACATCATGCTCGGCGCGGTCGGCGGCCTGTTCGGGCTGGAGGCGCTCACCCTCGAGCAGCTCTTCGGGTACGTCTTCGCGCCGGTGATGTTCGCGGTCGGGGTGCCCTGGGCCGAGGCGCTCGACGCAGGCAGCTTCCTCGGGCAGAAGCTCGTGCTCAACGAGTTCGTCGCGTTCGCCGACTTCGCCCCGCAGATCGAGAACTACTCCGCCAAGACCCAGGCCATCGTGACCTTCGCGCTGACCGGGTTCGCGAACTTCGGCTCCCTGGCCATCCTGCTCGGCGGACTCGGCGGCATCGCCCCGAGCCGCCGCGCGGACATCGCCCGGCTCGGCCTGCGCGCCGTGCTCGGCGGGACGCTGGCCAACCTCATGAGCGCCGCGATCGCGGGCATGCTCATCGGCTGACCCCGCCGGGGCGAGCACGGCAGCCGGTAGGGCCCGACCGGCCCGTGAGAGCGGGTGCGCCGGTCGGCAGTGTGCTCACCGCGGCGCGGCGATGAGCTCCTCCTGCATGTCGGCCACCGCCGCGCGGATCGCGCCCATGACCGCCTGCACGGCGGGCCGGCGCAGCAGGTCGGCGCGGGAGACCACCCAGTAGTCCACGGGGAACCACAGCTCGTCGGGGAAGAGCCGCACCAGGTCCCCGGCCCGCTCGGCGAGATAGCAGGGCAGCAGCCCGACCCCGGCGCCCGCGCGGGTGAGCTCCACGTGCACCACCGAGGACGTCGCCCCCACGCCCTGGCGCATCCGCGGGAACCGCCGGCGCGGGATGTCCAGCTCCGCGACGTCCTGCATGGACTCCACGAAGTAGATGAGCGGGTGCTCCTGCACCTGGTCGGGGTTCCTGATGGGCGCGTGGGCGGCGAGGTAGTCCCGCGAGGCGTAGACCCCCAGGGAGTAGTCGGCCAGGTGGAAGGCCTCCTTGCGGGAGACCTCCGGGCGCCCGACGACCACCTCCAGGTCGATGCCCACCGGATTCGTCTGCGCCCGCCGGGCCGCGTTGATCATCTCCAGCCGCACCCCGGGGTGCTCCTCGATCAGCCGCCGCATGGCCGCGCCCATCACCACACCGCCGAAGCCGTCCGGGGCCAGCGCCCGCACCACGCCGTTGATGGTGCTGCCGCGCCCGCCCGCGCCGAGCGGGAGGGAACCCAGCGCGGCCTCGATCTCCTCGCCGGCGGCCACGAACTTCCGGCCCAGCTCGCTGGGCTCCCACATGTCCCCCGAGCGCACGAGCAGCCGCGCGCCCACGGTCTTCTCGAGGGACGCCATCCGCCGCGACACGGTCGTGTGACTGAGCCCCAGATCCGCGGCGGCACCGGCGTAGGAGCCGTGGCGGACCACCGCGAGCAGGAGCAGGAGGTCGTCGGCACCGTGCGACAAGGGGCGACTCCTCCCGGGGGGCTGGACCGGCCCCGGGGAACGCCCACGACCGCATGGCATGTGCATTTTTGCACAGGTGCCGCGAGCGCATGGTCATTGTGAACCCCACCACAGATCCGCACACTGTAGGCAAACAGTGTGACCACCGTCACGGTTTCCCCAGCAAGAGGAGAATTCCATGAGCACTGAGGACAGGGTCGCCGCCTCGGCGGACCCGAACGACTCCCCCGAGAACCGGGGCGGGCTGAAGAAGGTCGTGGCGGCCTCGATGGCCGGCACGGTCGTGGAGTGGTACGAGTTCTTCCTCTTCGCCACCGCGTCCACCCTGGTCTTCGGCCAGCTGTTCTTCGTGGACACCGGCAACCCGCTGGACGGCATCCTCAAGGCGTTCCTGATCTACGCGGTCGGCTTCATCGCCCGCCCGCTGGGTGGCATCGTCTTCGGCCACTTCGGCGACAAGTACGGGCGCAAGCACCTGCTGCAGATCTCGATCGTCATGGTCGGGGCCGCCACGTTTCTGATGGGCTGCCTGCCCGGCTACGACCAGATCGGCTACTGGGCCGCGGCGATGCTGGTGGTCCTGCGCTTCGTGCAGGGCTTCGCGGTGGGCGGCGAGTGGGGCGGGGCCGTCCTGCTCGTGGCCGAGCACTCCCCCAACAAGGAGCGCGGCTTCTGGTCCAGCTGGCCGCAGGCCGCCGTGCCGCTGGGCAACCTGCTGGCCACCGTGGTGCTGCTCTCCCTGTCCTTCACCCTCTCCGAGGAGGCGTTCCTCGCCTGGGGCTGGCGCGTGGGCTTCTGGCTCTCGGTGGTCATCGTGGCCATCGGCTACTACATCCGCACCCACGTGACGGACGCTGCGATCTTCAAGGAGGCCCAGCAGGAGGTCGTCGAGAAGAAGTCCGCCGCCTACGGCGTGGGCGAGGTCTTCCGCCGCTACCCCCGCGGCGTCTTCGGCGCCATGGGCCTGCGCTTCGCGGAGAACATCCTCTACTACGTGGTGGTCACCTTCTCGATCACCTACCTGTCCACCCAGCGGGACGTGGACACCAGCCGGATCCTGCTCCTGCTGCTGATCGCCCACGTCATCCACGCGATCTGCGTGCCGATCGTCGGCCGCTTCACCGACCGGGTGGGCCGCCGCCCGATGTACGCGGCGGGCGCCGTCCTGGGTGCCTTCTGGGCGTTCATCGCGTTCCCGATGTTCAACACGGACAACAGCTTCATCATCCTGGCGGCCATCACCATCGGCCTGATGATCCACGCCCTCATGTACGCCGGACAGCCGGCCATCATGGCCGAGATGTTCCCCACCCGGATGCGCTACTCGGGCGTCTCCCTGGGCTACCAGGTGACCTCCATCGTGGCCGGCTCGCTGGCGCCGATCATCGCGACCGCCCTGCTGCGCGAGTTCAACTCCTGGGTGCCGATCGCCATCTACATCGCCATCGCCTGCTTCATCACCCTGATCGCGGTGGCGACGCTGCGCGAGACCAAGGGCATCTCCCTCCACGACATCGACGCCGAGGACCGGCGCCGGCTCTCCGAGGAGAAGGCCGCCCGGGACCGGACGTCCTGATTCCCGAGCTCAGCACCCGCCCGCGCCCAGCGGCGGACCGGTTCCCCGGTCCGCCGCTGGGCGCGCTGTGCACGACCCGCACCGTCCCCGCCTCTCGACACCCCCGACACCCCGCCGTTCGACACCTTGCAGAAGGGACTCCCCGATGACCACCATCACCTGGATCGGCCTCGGCCACATGGGCAACCCGATGTCCGCCAACCTCGCGAAAGCGGGCTACGACGTCCGCGGCCACGACGTCAGCGCCGAGGCCATGGCGGCCGCCCGCGACCGGGGCGTGCAGACCTTCGACACGCTGGAAGAGGCGCTGCAGGGAGCCGACGTCGTCTTCACGATGCTGCCCAAGGGCGAGCACGCCCGCGCCGTCTACCTCGGCGACACCGGCGTCATCGCGCTCGCCCCGAAGGACGCGCTGCTCATCGACAGCTCCACGATCGACGTGGAGACCGCGGAGCACCTCCACCGGGCCGCCGAGGAGGCCGGCTTCCGCTTCGTGGACGCACCGGTCTCCGGCGGGATCAGCGGCGCGGCGGCGGCCACCCTGACCTTCATGGTCGGCGGGAAGCCCGACGTCGTCGAGCAGGCCCGGACGTTCATCGAGCCCATGGCCCGCAAGATCGTGGCCACGGGCCACGCCGGCACGGGCCAGGCCGCCAAGATCGTCAACAACATGATGCTGTTCATCTGCCTCGAGGCCTGCGCCGAGGGCTCCGTGCTCGCCGACCGCCTGGGCCTGGACCCCCAGGTGTTCTGGGACATCGCCTCGGTGTCCTCCGGCAACTCCTGGGCCCTGCAGACCTGGTACCCGGTGCCCGGGATCGTGGACTCCGCCGCGGCGAACAAGAACTTCGAGGCCACCTTCAGCGCCGTCCTCGCCGCCAAGGACGCCGGCCTGGCCCTCATGGCGGGCGAGCAGACCGGTGTGCAGCTGCCCGCCGCCAGGCTCGTGGCGGAGAAGCTGCAGCAGCTCATCGACGAGGGCCTCGGGGACAAGGACTGCTCCCTCATCACCAAGTACGCCGCGCCGGACGGGAAGATCCCGGGCTGGGACCCGGACCAGGCCTGACCGGCGCCGAGACCACCATCAGCGAGGAGAGAACCATGCAGAACACCAAGCAGGACGCCGAGGCCCGGGCGCAGCAGGCCGCCGAGCACGGCACCCAGGACCCGGGTGGGGTGGGGGAGGTGATCGAGCACTTCATCGACGGGGCCCGCCACGGCGGCTCCGCCCGCACCGCCGAGGTCTACAACCCCGCGACCGGGCAGGTCGCCCGCCGGGTGCTGCTGGCTTCGGCCGAGGAGGTCGCCACCGCGGTGGAGGCCGCCGAGCTGGCCCTGCCGGGCTGGCGGGCCACCGGGA